>DASZVX010000113.1:0-97540 GCA_035547255.1 Hyphomicrobium sp. | reverse complement strand
TACGTGTTCGATCTGTTCGCTCGGCGTCCTCAGCTTGACATCGAATAGCATGTTGTCTGCTTCGCGGAGCCGTCGGGAAACTTCTCGACCCATATTCATCTGGATGAGCGCGAACTGCTTAAGATCGTGCGCGTAAATCCGATAGAGGTTGGCGGCTGAAACATGTATCGCAACACAGTCCTCGATTGCGCGAACAGACGCGCTGCGCGGACAGTGATCCATCACCGCCATCTCCCCAAAGCAGTCGCCTTCGTTGAGCGTTCGGAGTGAGTATTCCTGTCCGCGCCAAGATTTCAGCACGGTGGCTTTGCCGGTTTCCAGGACAAACATGGAATCGCCCTGGTCTCTCTCGCGGAAGAAAAATTCGTTCGCAGGAACAGATACGATCGGACATAAGCCGAGGAGGAATTGGACCACTTCTGTTCGGATGCCGCCAAATATGGGCATTTGCTGCAGGAGCTCGATTCGCGCATCGTGCATGGCGTACTCCATGACTGCGTCGACCCACGTGAGCCTAACACACTCGTCGATCGTCCACATCCCGCTCGCGCTCCTGCCCGCACCTCCACGTCCCCTGTTGGAGGTGACATTCAAGCTCTCGTGCACGCGGCCCTTGGGTAACACTTGAAGCGACAACACGCTTATCCCCCCTGTTCTCCCTCTCGAAGGCGGCTCGCTGTCATGCAACTAATTCAAGAGTTAGAGTCTTCAAGCGCTCACAGGCTTTTGCTTCGAGAGGTTCGCGAGAATGACCAATTTGGTTTTGCTCAATACCCAGCGCGATAAAAAAGCTGAGCAGGACAGAGCCGACCTTATAAATGGGCTAAAAGAATTGCTCGCCAGGGCGGAACTTGGAGAGCTTAAAGCCGTCTGCTACGCCTCCATCGCGGTCGACGGCGAAAGCATCACCCTCGGTATTCTAAAAGACAGCTCTACTGGATTGCACGAAATGGTCGGAGCATCGCAGATCTTGGCCGATGCCCTTTTGGATTCGGCTAGGAACTAGATCTGCACCTGCATTCTCTCACAGGGCAAACCGCTCAGATCAGGAAAGAAGGCGGCGTACATCGGCGCGCAACACCGGAAGCAGATCGCTCTCAAACCACGGATTGAGCTTGAGCCATTTGTTGTTGTGCCATGAGGGGTGCGGAAGCGGCATGATGCGCGGCGATGGAGTCGCCTGATAGATGCGCCTCCACTCCTGCACCGTCGCATTGACGCCTTGCTTGCTGGCTTCCCTTCCCAGATGCCACTGTTGCGCGTAGCTGCCAATGACAAGCACCAGTTCCAAATCTGGCAAATGGCTGAAAAGTCGCCGTCGCCAGATTTCCGCGCATTCCCGACGAGGCGGCAGGTCGCTTCCGCCTGGCCCGAGGCCAGGGAAGCAAAACCCCATCGGCAAGATCGCCACCTTCGCAGAGTCGTAGAACGCTGCGTCTGAAATTTCGAGCCACTGTCTCAGACGTACGCCCGATGGATCATCGAAGGGGCGGCCCGACTCGTGGACCCTAGATCCCGGCGCCTGTCCGGCTATGCAGATGCGCGCTGTCTCCGACACCTGCAAGACTGGCCTCGGCACGTGGGCCATCGGCTTCCCATGACGGGGGCGCTCATGGCAGATGCGGCAGGCACGGATCGCACTCACCAGTGCATCGAACGTTTCATCGCCGTCCGACGCGGGGGAAGATGCAAGGCTGACAGTTGCCCGTTTCGGCATGCTAACGCCGTAACACGCCAAGTGGTGTGAAGCGATGAAACGTCGAAATGGCACGCGTGATGAACATGGCGACTTGCAAGCTTTAATGACTTGACTTGTTCTCTTTCACGAGAACGTCTCTTAAGACCACAGCATCGTTGTGCTTCTCGTCATGCGCGCCGTAGACGAGCGTGACGGTTTGCTTTCTGGCCAACTCTCGGATGTGATCGAGGATGTCGGCATGGTCTCGAAGTTCAGCGCGGTAGCGGCGCTGAAATTCTGTCCAGCGCTCCGGATCGTGGCCGAACCATTGCCGCAGCTCGGTGCTCGGCGCGATTTCCTTCTCCCACTCGTCCAGAGAAGCCTTTTCCTTGCTGATGCCGCGAGGCCAGAGTCGGTCGACAAGGATCCGCATGCCATCCTCGGGCGCAGCGGGTTCATAAGCGCGCTTCAGACGCAGATGCGAAGCAGGAAAGGATTTTCGCGGCATACGAGCCTCCTTATTTTCAAAATGATCCGCGCTGTTCGTAGGCGAAATTATGCGCGGCATCTGCGCTCAACTTATATGGTGCCGACTGCGTTGTGAATGTCGTCGCCCGATAGAACGCTCCATCGCTATTCGCGGAAGGGCCGGCTCGTCGTCATCGACATTGGAACTCTATGTCCACTTTATGTTTGCGCCAAAAGATATATTGTCAATGCATATTATCGGCGACGAACGATCGCTTTTGCACGGAGCGCCTAAGGCGTAGGCCATAGCGAAAAGGAGAAACGTGGATGTCCGATGGAATGTATCCGACCGCGACTGCTGAACTCGCGAAGAAGCGCCGCGAACTCTCAGGTGAAACAGAGAAGGCCTTCCAGGCCTTCAGTCAGAAGGTGTTCGCCGAAGGGGCGCTTCCGGTAAAGGTCAAGCAGCTCATTGCGGTCGCCGTGGCGCACGTCACGCAATGTCCCTACTGCATCAAAGGGCATACCAAGGCGGCATTACACCATGGCGCTTCGCAGGAGGAATTGATGGAAGCAATCTGGGTCGCTGCGGAAATGCGAGCGGGCGGCGCCTTTGCCCATTCTGTGCTGGCTCTCGATGAGATGAATAAATCGACGACGCCGTAGAGCGCTTGAGCGTCTCTGACGATACGACGAACGATGATGGTGCGCCACGGTACCGAACTTTGATGCATTAAGTACGGCTGCGCTTCAAAATGACCGCACCATATAGAGCTGACGGATGCTGATCTATGACGCGCAAAGTCCTGCGCCACGCTGTTTGCGTATGTTCCTGCTGGAAAAGCAATTGCGGCTAACGTCGGTATCGATCGATGTCATGGCGGGGGAAAATCGCGAGCCAGCCTATCTCGCGGTCAATGCGGCGGGTCAGACACCGGCCTTGCGCTGCGACGACGGCAGCACGCTGGCAGAAGCTGTCGCCATCGCTGAGTATCTCGAAGAGCTATTTCCCTCACCTGCTCTTATTGGCAGCACACCCGAGCAGCGTGCGCAAACCCGACAATGGTGGCGGCGAGTGGAACTCAACATCACTGAATTCATCCACAATGCCTACCATTATGCTGAAGGGTTGGCTCGTTTCGAACCGCGCATCCCTGTGTTGCCGGATGCAGCAGACGGGCTCAAGCGCGTGGCACAAGACCGGCTGCGCTGGCTGGATGGGATGTTTGGCTCAGGCCCGTATCTCTGCGGGGACCGCTTCAGCGCCGCCGACATCTGGCTCTATGTCTGGTTGGATTTCGGATCGGCCGTGAACCAGCCATTTGATCGGACCCTTCCGAGGATCGGCCCGTGGTTTCAGCGCGTTGCAGCGCGGCCTAGTGCGGAACGCAGCAAATCGCTGCTGTCGCCTTCAGCGCCTGCGCCCACCTAGACCGGATTCGGCTCATCCGAGGCTGGAGCAAGGAACGGGGCTGCGTTTCCAATTCGTCGCAGGAGATTCTGATCGCGCACCGTTGAAGGGCACGTTAAACATGCATATAAGATAGTTGTTTATATGAGCGCGAATACCTTGTCACTGAAGGCTATTTCTTATGCGCACAATCACGATCTTCTCTTCGGCATGTCTGGGCGTTTCCATCGTCGCTTGCGGCGTGATGTGGAGCTTTGGCGTCTTTTCCGGTGTTAGTTTCGGCGCCGTCGTTGGCACAATGCTGGGCATCTTGTTGGCGACGTCAATCGGAACTGCCCTAATGGCGCTGGCCCTCTACAGTGATCAGAGCGGCCACGACGAAGTTATCTTCCGCACCGAGCGAGAAGGCGACTCCGCGCGCTCCGAACGGTAAGCACAGCCGGCGTTGCGTTCTTTGCAGTTCGTCGATGACGGCGATCTCGTCGCGGCGCGTAGTGCGCGCATGCGGCGCTGGCTCACCGGGCTAAATCAGCTCGCCCAATTCAGCCCCGCTTAGGTAGGGTGCTTTACGGGGCATGACTTTTGGCGGGCGGTAATCGTTTGCTGGGAGCAAACGCCGAGCTGATGTCTGCAGCTTCATATCGACAGAAACGGCTCAAGATCGCCTAAGGAGGCATTCATCTTGGTCGGTGCGCGCCATGCTGATCTGAAGTCCCTACCGCCCGAACCTGCGGATAGACCCAATAACAAACGGCGAAGCGATGCTTGTTTTCACAGCGGCGGTATTCGCTCGTCGAAGTTCTCAGTAGCTGATGGTGCGTAACCGATAATCGGCCCTGTTCGTAGGGGCTTGCAGTCCGAGTTAGACCAAGAGTGGCTGCCAACACAAAAGCGCAACAATAAGCTGATCGATTGAATTGATCCATGACTGCGAACTCACATTGCTCGCGAAGTCAAAAGCTAACTTTCTCGTGTCATGATGACTCTTTGCCGCCTGTTTGGCGAGAGAAATGTAATTTCTGTGGTGACTGGCAAATCTGTTTGCATACATACAATTTTGTGACTTTGTTGAATGAGACAGTCGGAAGCGCGCTCTAAATTACGAGCCGTATTCCTCGCGCCACAATTCATGAAAATGGCTAACCAAAACGAAGCCGTTCGAAACTGCTATGCCAGGAAGGCGATGAAACCTGCCGAAGCAATCGCCTCGTAGGGAGGATGCACCATGAGCCGTCTTCATACACATCCCGAACAGCACCTTGTCAAAAGAATCGGTTGGCTGAGGGCGGCGGTGCTCGGCGCTAATGATGGTATCGTGTCAACTGCAAGCCTCATCGTCGGTGTCGCCTCGGCTGCCGCCAAATCGAGCGATGTGCTAGTCGCAGGCGTTGCGGGGCTGGTCGCGGGCGCCATGTCAATGGCGGCCGGAGAGTATGTATCCGTCAGTTCCCAATCGGACACGGAACAGGCCGACCTTGCAAGAGAGCGGAAGGAGCTGGTCGAGAACATCGACTTCGAGCGCGAGGAGCTCGCCCATCTTTATGTCCAGCGCGGCGTTGATCATGACCTCGCTTTGAAAGTCGCCGATCAGCTTATGGCAAAGGATGCTCTGGGTGCTCACGCTCGCGACGAACTCGGAATCTCCGAAATCACAACGGCGCGACCAATCCAAGCTGCGCTAACGTCGGCCGTGACTTTCTCAGTCGGGGCGGCACTGCCAATTGCCGTTGTTTTGTTTGCCCCGACGGACAAGCTTATAGTGAGCGTCTCAATCGCCTCATTGGTTTTTCTTGGAGCTCTTGGCTGGGTTGGTGCGAAAACCGGCGGCGCCGATCCCTTCAAGGCAATGCTCCGCGTCGTCTTCTGGGGTGCATTGGCGATGGCCCTGACGGCGGGCGTTGGCAGTGTGTTCGGCACTGCCGTCTAGACATCATGCGTATGTTCACGCGATTGAACGGCATCTCTCCTGGCGAGCAACAAAAGTAAGGACAGGGTGACTTGCCGAGCATCATTTCATTTGAGGCATGATGTTCGGTGTAACGGAATAGTGGGCCTATCCAGGACTTCCGGGATGAACGCTTTGCACGCCGTAGGTCGGCGTATTGGCGAACTCTGCCGGCACATCCAGCATCCGCGCGGCATACCACACCGACCAAGAAACCACGAAAAGCGACAGCACCCATACCCAGACCGGGATCGATGAGCGCGCTTCAGCCCGACGTGGATCGAACGGATCATCCGCACTGAACGCGTCGACCGTAAAATGGATATTGCCGCGCCGCGTCGAATGCGGCTGTAGGCCCGAAACAATGATCCCAGGTCCATTGTGGACCATAAACGGGATTTCCTTGACGCCCTCGCCCCCGCTTTCGCCACGCGCCAGGATGGTCAGCACATGCGGTCCATCTGCGAGTCCGGTCGTATCCAGGGCCACATCAGTCGGTAGCTCTCGATCCACGATCGGCTGCGCTCCGCCATCGAGATAGACCCGCACGCGCGGCTTTTCCATGAATTGCACCTCAGTCCCCATTGTCATCGCGCAGGATATCGTATTTCGGGTGTTGGCGGCTGGTTTCTCCCGGCCACAACAACATTTTGAACATGGCTACGAAACATCCGATCGTAATGGCGCCGGATGCCGCGATGATCATGAGATTACCGAGCAGCGGCCCTGCCATATGGTGTTCCATGATGCTCTCCGCTTACTTTCCCTTGGCGCGTATCGTTGCCACTTCCTTGTCGGTGATCTGCTTGCCGTGGTTGCCCCACGAACTGCGCTCATAATTGATGATGTTCGCGATGTCGGCGTCGTTGAGCGTCCCGGCGAAATCGGGCATCTCGCTGTCGTATTTGACGCCACCCACCGTCGCCCCTTTGAGGCCGAACAAGACGGTATGGATATGCGCGGCCGGATCTGCATCATTGACCACCGCATCTCCTTTGAGAGGGGGAAATGCACCGGGCAAACCCTCGCCCGTTTCCTGATGACAAACGGAGCAATGGGTACTGAAGAGCTGTTGTCCTTTTTTCGCGTCGTAGCCAGAGGCAGACCCACCGCTAGCGGCAACGGCCGTAGACTCTTTTGAAGAAGGTTCCGAGGGAGCGCTCCCGTGGTCGCCATTTGCTGCCATTTTGCTGTCGGGCCATGGCGTTTGCTTCAATGATAAAAGATACGCCAACAATGCCTGCGCCTTATGGCTAGGGATCACCACGCCGTGACTCGGTGCGTATTCCTTTGGCAGCGGCACGGCGTTAACACCCTGCGGTGCCTTATCCACGACGTCGAACATCCAGGAAAACGACGGCATGATCGACTGTGGGACCACCGCACGGGGGTTATAGAGGTGAATGTACTGCCACACGGAGCTCGGCTGTCGGGCGCCAATATTGGTGAGATCCGGACCAGTGCGTTCCGAGCCAAGCAACTCCGGTGTCTGGTATGCGAAATCTCCTGGAGCGGATGGCCGTCCGAAAACCTTGTCTTGCTCGAGCGGACGCACCTGCTGGGTGTGGCAATAGCTGCAACCGTTCGCGACGTATACGTCGCGCCCCTCGGCTTCAAGCGGCGAAAGCGGCTTGATACCAGGGCCCGCCGGTATTCGAGAGAGAGCGATGCCGGGGAGAACACCCATCATCAAAGCGAGTCCCGCGTAGACCAATGTCGAGCCGCCCGCGATCAGAACGATCTTGTTCATGCCGGGAGCTCCCCAACCGCCACTTGCTCGGATGCGGTTCGACGAAGTCCGGTTCGCACCGTCATGCGCCAGACATTCCATGCGAACACCAGATGGCTCAGGAACATGAGCACGCCTCCGACGCCGCGCCAGACATAAAACGGCTGCATGTCGATGACCGATTGAATGAACGGCAACTTGTTCTCCCAGTCCAATCCCTGGATGGTGCCGCCGATGGACAGTGAAAGGACGTAGATGACGACCCCGACCAGGGCCATCCAGAAGTGCAGCGCCAAACCGAGTTGACTGGGGGATTTTCCGGTCGCCGCGGGAAGCAAGGCATAGACGCCGCCCCAAATGGCGAAATTGATGAAGACGTACATGGTGAGGTGCGAATGGCCAACGGCGTAGTTGGTCAAGTGCCAAACCGCCTGCAATGAGCGGAATGCCTCGAACGTTCCTTGCGTCGAGCCGAACAGATAACCGAGCACACCCACAAAGATGAACATCAGCGGGTAGGAGTGGCGCAACTCGCCGTACGATCCGCGCATGGTCAGCAGGTAATTGGCACTGCCCCCCAGCACTGGAACGAGCATGGCGACGCTGAATACGATGGCCGTGGTTTGCAACCACCAGGGAAGCGGGCTGAACAAGAAATGATGCGCGCCGATGATCGGGTAAAATACGAGGTTGGTCCAGAACGCAAAGATGCCTAGCGCATAGGAGTAGATCGGCCGACTGAGCAGCTTGGGCAGCGCATAGTAGAAGGTCCCCAGCGCCAGCGGCGTGAACCACATACCGACCGCGTTATGCATGTAGAAGCCGGATACCGCGACCTGCCCGAGTCCGTGTTGATACCACGGAAGAATCGCCACCACCGCTATGATGCAGGTCCAGAGTACGCCACCCATCGTATACCAGTTGGAAAGATAGATGTCGTCCGTACTTCGTTGCGCAACCGTGGCGAGCAAATTCCAGGCCGTGACCAATAGAGCAGCGAGGAAGATCAACCGCACGGGCCACGGCCACTCGCGGTATTCGAGACTTCCATCATTGTAGCCGAGAAAAAGCGCGATCGTTCCGATGAGCGCCGCGATGTTGAACAGCCACAAGCCGAGCCACGCCAATGAGGCACTGTACAGCGAAGTGCGACTGCTGCGAACGGCAACGTAATAGGCGAGGCCGACGAGGGCGATGCTCGCCCAGCCATAAAAGGTGCCGTTCGTGTGGATCGGACGCAAGCGGCCGAAGGTAAGCCATTCTCCGCTGCCGAACTCCGGTGCGCCGAATTTGTAGGCCAGCAAAATTCCGACGAACGTTGCAAAAACAAGCCATGCGGTGGCGGAGATCGTGTAGGCGGCGAAAATTCGAGACAGGCTTTCGTCGTCTTGTTTCAAAACGCTTGATGAGCGCTCGATCGTCATATGCGGCATGCCAAATCCGTTCTCATCGACGCTAAGCCGCGATGTCAGTCTTCAGCTCGCGCCAAAAGATACATTGTCAATAAACATATTCATGATGTCGACCGATCGCGCACTATCGCGCATCGCCGCACGCGCAATTGTCATACGTGATCGATGCCGCATGAAGCGTGTCGATATTGAATTGCGCTCGTGCACGTTCTGGAACATTGCGCAGGCCGACTGAGTGAAAGCATTCGCGTCGCCGCGCGCGATGAGATGAAAAGCAAATGGTACTTGCGGTTCACACTCGCAAAAGTGATTAGGTGCGCGAACTCCAGAGGCGTAGGCCGGAAACGACGCTGACGGGAAGCACTGCGTTAAGGAGAAATGAAATGCGAGTAACGGCGATGATTTGCGGGCTGGGTCTGCTTTCGTACGCGGCAGTCCCTGCGCTTGCAAATGACAGTGTCCTCAAGGCCGTCAAGAATCCGAAAAACTGGGCGATGCAGCAGGGCGATTATGCCAACCACCGCTATTCCACGCTCGATCAGATCAATACGTCGAATGTCGGAAAAATGCAGACGGCATGGAGCTTTTCGACAGGTGTCCTTAGAGGCCACGAAGGATCGCCGCTTGTCATCGGCAACATGATGTACCTGACGACACCGTTCCCCAACGTTGTCTATGCGCTCGACCTCGACAATAACCAACAAATTGTATGGAAATATACGCCGAAGCAGGATTCGACCGTCATTTCCGTGATGTGCTGCGATACGGTCAACCGCGGCGTACAATACGCGGACGGCAAGATTTTCCTCTATCAGGCGGACACGACGCTCGTCGCGCTCGATGCCAAGACAGGCAAGGAGATTTGGAAAACCGTCAACGGCGATCCAAAGAAGGGCGAAACCGGCACGAGCGCGCCGCTCATCGTCAAGGACAAGGTGATTGTCGGAATCTCCGGCGCGGAATACGGCGTGCGTGGTCGTTTGACGGCCTACAATATCTCGGACGGCAAGCTCGCGTGGCGCGCTTATTCAAACGGGTCGGATCAAGACATCCTCGTTGATCCTGAGAAAACGACATCGCTGGGCAAGCCTGTCGGCAAGGATAGTTCGCTGAAGACTTGGAACGGCGACCAATGGAAGATTGGCGGCGGGTCCACCTGGGGTTGGTATTCCTACGATCCCGAGTTGAACCTGATCTATTACGGGACGGCGAATCCCGGAACCTGGAACTCGGTGCAGCGTGCGGGACCGGACGGCAAGCCCATCGACCAGAAGTGGACGATGACGATCTTTGCTCGCGATCCAGACACGGGCATGGCGAAGTGGGCTTATCAGATGACGCCCTTCGACCAGTGGGACTATGACGGTATCAACGAGATGATCCTCGTGGATGGCCTCAACATCAAAGGTCAGAAGCATAAGGCGCTCGTTCACTTCGACCGCAGCGGTATTGCCTATACGCTGGACCGCGAGACAGGCATTCCGCTAGTGGCGGAGAAGTTCGATCCGGCCGTCAACTGGACGACGGGCGTCGATCTCGATCCGCAGAGTCCGACATATGGGCGGCCGAAGGTTGTCGACGCCAAATCACCGTTCCACCATGGCCAGGATTTCAATACCACGGGCATCTGCCCAGCGGCCCTTGGAAGCAAGGACGAGCAACCTGCCTCGTATTCGCCGTTGACGGGCCTCTTCTACGTGCCGACCAACCATGTCTGCATGGACTACGAGCCGTTCAAAGTCTCGTACACCGCGGGACAGCCTTACGTCGGCGCGACATTGTCGATGTATCCGCCGAAAGGTGAAGAAGGCCACATGGGCAATTTCATCGCCTGGGACGCAAGCAAGGGCAAGATCGTCTGGTCGAAGCCCGAGCAGTTCTCGGTATGGTCGGGTGCACTTACGACAGCCGGCGGCATCGTCTGCTACGGCACGCTCGAAGGTTACTTCAAGTGCGTCGACCAGAAGGACGGCAAGGACTTGTACAAGTACAAGACGTCGTCCGGCGTCATCGGCAACGTCTTCACCTACGAACATAAGGGCAAGCAGTACATCGGCGTCTTTTCGGGCGTCGGCGGCTGGGCAGGTATCGGACTTGCGGCTGGATTGACCAACCCGACGGACGGATTGGGTACGGTTGGCGGCTATTCGGCTCTGAGCAGCTACACGGCTCTTGGCGGTTCGTTGACCGTCTGGTCGCTGCCATAACAGTGAGTTGAAGGGATGGCGCGGATCCACGTGACCCGCGCCACTCCTGTGCGTAGAAGAAGGAACGGCCTACCGTTTCTGCTCCGAGATTCGGAACGCCAGCATCGCGAAATGTATCCGCCTACGATCGCCGAGCTTGCGAAGAAGCGCGGCGAGTTCTCAGGCGAAACCGAGAAGGCTTTGCAGGTATTCAGTCAAAAGGTACTCGCCGAAGGGGTGCATCCTGGAAAGGTCACGCCCCCGTTACCACAGGCTGGAAATATCCGGAGCGGCTCCCCGGAGTTCGATCAATTAGCCGTGCCGCTTGTCGAAGCCTTTAACTGATAACCGTTGTGGCATGCGACGCATTTCTGCAAGACTTCGGAAAGCTGACCAAGGGTATGCTTGGTCGTCCCAATCGTCTCAGCATCATTTGCAATGGCGTCGAATCCGCCATGTACGCTGAAGGCAAGCTTCTTGAACTCCAGCGGAAGCTTACCCATCATTGCGAGCGGCACATCCTGGGATCTCGCCATTCCCATGACCCGGGCTGCTTTGGCGACACCCTTCATATCGTCCCGGGATAATGCGTCCGATATCTGCTGAAGGCTTTCCACGAATGTGCGCATTTCCTTCAGCACCAGATCACGCTCACCGGGCTCCAAGAGAATTGCAATTCGTCCGTCCTCCGCCTTCTGCGTAGATCCGGCGATGATAAATTTATAGGCCATCGCAGCAATGATGAACAACAGAACAGCGATAATTGCCGGATAGACCCGGCTCCTCGCGACCCCAGCCATGTTTCTCCCAAACAAATGAAAAGCAAGCCGCTGCACCTGCCGAGATAATCATGCACCGAAAATGCATATCAGGACAGTCCGATTTTCTGAGATGTTTGCCCTGATCTCTGCCGACGATTTCTCGCAAGGCATGCTCAGCAATGATGTGGGCTTAGAGGTTGGAGGTCAAAGTTGTAAGTGGTTCGCTTACCGCAGTTTTGGATATGGCCGTCAGCCTTACGAATTGCGACGCTAGGACCCCACTGACAAAACCACACAAATGAATCGGAACACCCAAAGGCCGATTGCCGACCAATAATAGGGCCGCGGCGGGAACATCTCGCTTAAGGCGCTACGGCCGCAAACATGTTTGTGAACATGTCCGAGAACATGCCGCTTAACTTGGCGACTCCGGCCGGAGACAGGTGGTTGTGATCGGAATAGAGGGGTATGCCATTCTCGATGTAGTCGCAGCCTTGCGCATCGCAAAGACTTTTGTCCGGATAGACGACGCGGACGTGTGGGAGCGTCGCCATGCGTGTAAAAATATCGAACATCATCGCCTTGTCTTCGAGGAACTGGGTTCGCGTCAGCTCGGGCGGCAACGGCTCGTTCCAAAGTATATGACGCGCAACTGCCGGAGCGACCTGGAACTTCTGAACCGGGACCGGCCCGACAATCACAACCTCTATGCCGCGCTTGGTGAGCTTCCCGATCATTGATCGAAGTGTCGCTTCGAAAACCTGACCATCCTCCTGAGCATGTTCCCGAAACACAACGCTGCCGTCGGGATCGCGCACGATGTTTTCTGCAAATTCCGCCCAGAAGCCAATGAGTATGACCCGCTTGGCGCCATGCTGCAGAATTGCATCGAAAACCTCCGCATTATGGCGTTCGCAATTTCGGCCTTTGCGTACGTGAGTTAATGAAACACCTACGAGCGGTCGACATCCGCTCAGTGCGGCAATGATTACGCCCCGTCCCGTCTCGCGATAGTACGAAACGAATCCCGGGGCCATTGCATTGGTGTAGCTATCACCCCAAACAACGGTATCCGGCGTGCTGTTTTGAGCACCGACGATAAATACATCGGCCGGCCATCCGTGCGCCTGCGCAAGGCCTTGTTTCTTTGCCGGGATAGAGTGCCCGAAGTGCATCTCTTGTATAGACTCCGGCCAGTGCTGAAGCCACATCGGCCGCCTGACGACCACGCCGGAGATCGCGGCGGTCAGCGCCACTGCGAGGCCGCCTGAAAGGAAGACTGTCGCTCTCGGCAATTTGGACATCCGCCGGAACGGTTGCTCGACAAACGCCCAGGACAGCGCCCCGATCACGAGGCTTGCCAACCCCAGAAGTAAGAGCGCCGTGTAAGTTCCCGCTCCGGAGAAGATCGAAGGCCAGCGGTAAAGGGCGAACACCAGCAGCGGCCAATGCCACAGGTAGACCGAGTAGGATATGAGTCCGAGGCCGACAGCGGGGCGCGAAGAGAGCATCGAAGCAACCGCCGTCGGCTGAGAGGCATTGCCGGAATGAATGATCAGTGCCGCCCCCAAGCAAAGCGGCAGAGCCGCCAGCCCTGGAAAGCGTGTTTCATCGCTATAGGCCAGAAAGCAAAAAGCGATGAGGAGCGCGCCGATGGCCGCTTCGACTTCGAGAAGCCCCCGCGCTCGCAGTTTCGGCAACGCGCCGAAGGCGAGCAGCGCGCCGATACCAAGTTCCCAAGCGCGCCCGGCGGTTGAGAAAAAGGCTTTATCAGCATCCTTGGCGATGCCGTGACAGCTATAGGCGAATGACGCGATTGCGACGATCCAAAGGATGGGGACGATGCTTTTGCGCGCGTATCGAAAAAGCAAGAGCAGCATCAGTGGAAAGACGATGTAGAACTGCTCCTCAACACCCAGTGACCATGTATGGAGAAGCGGCTTGTCCGTTGCCTCGTTGTCGAAATAGCCAATCTTATGGCTGAAGTAAAAATTCGACACCGAGAGCGACGCAGCAATGAGACTTTGGCCGAATTTCTTGAAATCGTGCGGGAACAGGAAGAGCGTTGCGGCAATCGAGCTCGCGAGTAGACACACGGTCAACGCTGGCAGGATTCTGCGAATCCGGCGCACGTAGAAATTTGCGATCGAGAACGTGCCCGCCTCAAGTTCGGACTTGATGATCCCTGCGATCAGGAATCCCGAAATCACGAAGAACACATCGACGCCGCCGTATCCGCCGGGCATGCCGAGACCGAAGTGGTAGGCGACGACACCAGCGACCGCCAGTCCACGCAATCCATCGATGTCGAGGCGGTGCGTTCCTGCCGCAAAGCTTGCAGGCTGGACAGTCCCCCGCTCTTCGGGGAGCGAATCGCGCCCCTCGCCAACGAATTGCTGCTGCGTCAAGCGCCGCTCTCCCCCAGGCCTACCGTGTAGGCCAGATGCTCAGCACATATTCCCCCAAAAGCGGTGTGGGTTGATCCTATAATTCCACACCAGCCTCGCCGCGTTCAGTGTCCTATTACCACAATTGAACCGGAATTACTGCAGCTGCGCCATGATTATCTAAATTTCTCCGGTGGAATTTCAGGATCTAAGTTGTCGCAGAATGATCTGCCCCTCACCCAGAAATACGGATGCACGCGGCGGCCTTCGCAAGAGACAATTCACCGGTGGAAATTCTAACCACGCGTGGCGCGTCTTTCCTATTCGGCGCGCAGCCCCTTTGGTCGTCGCAGAAGATCAAATGCGAATAGATTGGTCTGACGCGCGGTTGCTCCCTACCTTGGACCGCACGTTCAGAAATTAAGCTAGGCTGCACTCTGTTCGGCTTCGTAGGCATTCCACAGAAGAGCCCGCGTCTGCTCTGCCGGTTGTGGCCGATGGAACAAAAATCCCTGCACCGACGTGCAACCGCATTCTTTGACAATGCCAAGTTGCTCCGCAGTCTCGATGCCCTCTGCCGTGGTGGACATGCCGAGCGTTTTGGCAAGATCGATGATCGTTGCCAGAATGGCGCGAGCCTCGGGAGATGCTGCGAGGTCGCGCACGAACAGTCGGTCGATCTTGATTTTTTGGAACGGGATCCTCGCTAAAGACCCCAGGGACGAGTAGCCAGTACCAAAATCGTCCATGGCCACTTCGACGCCCAGATCTCTGATGTTTCGCAGAATCCGGGCCGACCGCTCGACGTCTTTCATCACGGTCGATTCCGTGACCTCGATAATTAGGCGTCCAGGGGCAATGCCTGACTCAGCCAGCGCGCCTTTGACTGTATCGATGAATTTATCGGCCTCGAGTTCCCTGGCGCTGACATTAACGGAGACACTCATTTCGTCCGGCCAGGTCGCCGCTTCAATACAGACCTGCCGAAGAATTTTGCTCCCGAGTTCGGAGATCATTCCAATTTCCTCGGCGATCGTTATGAAGTCTGCGGTGGATGCCGAGCCTTGTCGCTGCAGAGGCCATCTCAGTAGAGCCTCGACGCCAATTGGTTTCAATGTCGATAGCGAGATGATCAATTGGTAATGAATCTCGAACCGACTGGAGATAATTGTTTCGCGAACCTCTGCTTCAAGCTGAGTTTTGGCTTTGAACCTGATATCCAATTCAGGGTCGAACAGCCGGTATGTGCTGCGCCCCATTTTCTTGGCGGCGTAGAGTGCTAAATCGGCAAGCCGAAAGAGCTCGATCCCCTCACAGCTGTGATCCGGAGTGATTGCAATTCCCACGCTCGCGCTGCACACGACGTCCTTGCCACTAATACGGACAGGCTCATTCAGCATATTGATGATTCTTGCAGCGGCGGCGGCGGCTGTCTCAGGCTGCGAGACCTTCATCAATACTGCAAATTCGTCGCCTCCAAGCCTGGCGACGGTATCACTTTCCCGGAGTGCGTTTCTAAGGCGCTCTGCCACCGCCTGCAGTAATTCATCTCCTGCTGCGTGCCCGAGTGTATCATTGACCGTCTTGAAATTATCAAGGTCCAGAAGCAGCAAGGCCATGCGTTCGCGTGTGGAGGTTGTCGCCGCCTGCATGCGCTCTGTCAACACATGACGGTTTGGCAGCGATGTCAGTGCATCGTGCCGCGCCATATAAACAGCACAGCTCTCGCGTTTCTTAATTTCCGTGATATCGATTTGGAGACTTATAAGTCCGCCTTCGCTGGTTTGCTTTTCCTCGATAAGGTAATGGCGCCCGTCAAGGAATTGCTCATACGGCTCTGCAGGTTTCCGCGAATTCGATTTTTCCGCCGTCGACGCTTCTTCCCGGCCGCGTGCCTCTGATTGCAGATCTCGTTCAAGGCTGGCTTGGACAACGCCTTCAAAGTTGCCGCCGACCGAGAGCATGTCCGCAGATCTGCTGTAGATCTCGGCATACCGTTTGTTCCAGGCAACGTAGCGATTGTTCGCGTCCAGTATGACCAAGCCCTCCGGCAGGATGTCGATGGCCTCCTTAAATCTGTTGTGGGCTTTCTCTAGTTCGGCCTTTTGCAGAGTGAGCGTCTCTTCCTGCAACTTGAGATGACGATTCAATTCAGACCGGCGAACCAATTCCGCCGACAATCGTGACCGCAACCGAGCTTGTGATGCGATCGTTTCGGCCAATAACATGACGGTAAGAAACGTCGTCAGGATACGAAGCTGAAGGATCTGTGCGCCGCTCAGCAACGAGGTGGGTAGGATAGCGGCGCCGGGATCGAAACCGAGGGCTGTGCATACCAGAACCGTCGCCGAGACCAATAGGACCGCCGCAGACGTGTCTCTGGGACCTAGCCGATAGGCAATCGCGATGAGTACGGGTAGAAGCACGAAGCCAAAAGGCGACTGATGCGAGGCGATCATCGCTACAGCCAGAAAGCCCGATAAACTCAAAAGCCCAACTCTCTCATGGAGAGGCGGCGCCTGGGGGGCCTCTTTTGATCTTTGCAGTAAACGGATGAGCGCGGGCGCGGTGGTTAAGAGCCCTAACAGGCGCGCGATAAACAAGGAAAACAAAACGTGCGCATCAATCGCATTTTTTGCGGATGGGAGAATGATGCCTGCGAGCGCCGTTCCCACCGTACAGGCAGCGAAAGCCGATATGCCAAATGAGATCAGCGAGCGTCGGCCTTTGAACCGAAAAGGTAAGTGCTCACGAGATCCAAGGATCAAAAACGCAGTCGAAATTTCAATGCCGTCTACAAGCGCGGGGCCGACGCTTGCCAGCGACATGTGATGAACTACAGCGGCCACGAAAACGTCTGCGACCATCGCGGCCGCAATGACTGCAAAACGACTGGACGTCCGCTGAACGAGCAGAAGCGCCGCAAGCACGATCCCGTTGGAAGGCGCAATGGTGGCCGCGCCGAAAGTCAGTGCGCTCGCCATCGATAGATAAGTAAAGGCGCCGAATATTGCAGCCGTGACAACGGCAACACAAAGTTCGCCCTGGCGAAAGCCACTCGCAGCAGGACTTATTGGAGGGAAGACGGCTCGCGCTTCGGAACTTTGCGACATCTGAATTCACTGTACTCGTGTGCCTGGGGTTCCCACAGATGCCAAGCGGCACATTATGCGTTACGTGAATCCCCCTTAAAAAAGAATGTGATTTGATTCAATTGCCTGCAATTCAATTGAATTGTATCTACGTCAATTAACGAGCTATTTAATTTTATATCGAAAAGCGCCGCGAGTATCTCGGGATGGCCCCGATCACGTCGGCGGAGGAGCAAAAAGGTTTCTTGCGCGTCTGACCTTGCCGGTCTCTTCCGGGACAATCCGGTCTACAATCTGAATATCGAGACTGATCACCTCTGCCAGGCCTTCGGCGGCAAACGTTTGGTGCACATATCTTTGAAGCTGCGCACTGGAGACGGATCTGCCGCACTGAGGCGCTGCTCGAAGCACGAACGTATTAAAGCCCGTCTGCAAGATTTGATGCTCGGCGACATTGGTCTCGTGCTGCATCGCCGCCTGAAACAAGAAAAACGGATTGTGTGTCTTTCCGCGAGCGACCATCCATAATTGATCTTTCATCCGGCCTTCGACCGACTGAATGAGCGGAAGGAATTTTCCACAAGGACAAGCTGTTGGGCTGAGCCTGACGATGTCATCAATTTCGTAGCGTATGATCGGCTGTATGAAATTGTAGAGATTCGTCAAAAGGACTTTACTTCCCGCTGCGCCATCCGGAACCGGGCGATTATTTGCGTCGACGACCTCTATTATCGCGAGCTCGCTGTTGAGATGACTGCCGTGCGTAGCAGTACAGCCGCACGTTAATGCCATGCACTCGGCGACGCTGTAGACATTTGAAACGTGAACCCCAAACGCGGCTTCGATTTGCCGTGCCGACGTTTCGGGAAGCGGCTCGCTTATGTTTGTCATCTGCTGAAGACATTCCGACAACTGGAGATGCCCGGCAAGATTTTCGCGAGCAAGGAGTTCCAGCGTGCTCGCATAGGCGGTGACAAAGTGTGGTTGAAATGCATTCAGTCGATCGACCAGATGATCGGGCGCATCAAAAACAGAAAGGCGCTCCAATTTGAGAAACCTTCTCGCGGCAGCTGGAAAGAAGCTGAAAAAAGTGCTGCTGGCATAAAAACCGGGCTTCTGCGTAATGATAGCCATACGCGCCGGTTTTATGAGCTTCTGAATGTGAGGCAGGAAGCGGCGCTCGATCTTTACCCCGCGAGCGAACTGAGCCGCAAAGGTCGTCAGAATGGCGTCCGCGTCTTGAACGATCAGCGCAGGCTGCCCTTGGCTTCCCGACGTATGGCAAACCACGTATCTCCCTTTGTAGAGTACGCCCAGATTTTCAGGATCCGAAATGAAATGCTCGATTTCGAAGCGCCGTATATCCCGATCCGTGAATACCACGTCGAGATTTTCCATCATCTCCGCTTTCGTCAGGATCGGCAGATCGGAGATCTTGCAGGAGTCTAGATCGATGCCTTCAAACTTCTTCCGATAGAAGGGCGAGCGGTCGAAAGCGTGATGAAGCAGCCGGCGAAACTGATTGTTGCGCCTGTTTGAACGCGCACCGATGTCGGACGCATGGGGTGGGAGAAGCTCGTGGATCGTTATCGCGAGCTTCAATTGCTGTGCAGCCCTGGCGACTAAGCTTGCCATCGCAGGGTCCTTCGGCCGAGGCTCGTCTTACAGTCCGTTTGTCCAATTAGCAAGGCGAGCGAGCTGGGTTCGGATGGGGATTCAGACCGAATTTTGACCGCTCGCTGTTCCCTAGGGAACAACTTAGAGATCGGCGTCGAGACTGGCAGCGACGTCCGGAACTGGCCGCGGCCCGACTAATCCTGTTTTTGAGGCCCAGAACGGATTGCCCTCACCCGAAGCAAGCTGATAGGCTGAATCCGCAAAGCAGATTACTACAAGGAGACCGTCATGGCCGATACTTGGCTCCCCTCACTCAAGACTGCAACACCGCAAGAGGGTTTTGAGCTGGCCACTAAGCTCGCTCGAGTTGGCGTCAAGGCAATTCAACCATCGGCCGAAGTTCGCGACAAGCTGCGCCCGGCATACGATCATGACAGCGCGCAGCTGATTGCTGCCTCGCAAGTGATCGCCATCAACTTCCAAACTATCGCTGCCGCAAACAACTACTGGCGTGACTGACATCTGTCGAGGGCCGGCTATTAATTTGCCAAGACGTCCCAAACGCCTTTCTTTCCCGTCTGGCTCGGCGAAAATTCCACAACAGTCTTGCTTAAAAACGGCTTAAGGTCTGCCGGAGTTTATCTTGTTTGCCTGCGCCACCGCGTAGGCGGTGTCGAACTTCAAAGTCAGCCCAGCGACATGACCCACGATGTGACAGTGCAGGTGACGGCTTGGGGAACGCCCAATTCTCCGGCACGTGCTCACGTGCGTTGCCTTATAGACCCACGGGCGCTGCTGATCGCCATATCCAGAGGAAAGTGGGCTAACCGCTGTTGCCTTTAGTTCAAAACCGACCAAAAAAAATTCTTTCCGTCGACGGCCGATGGGGTGGAGACATGTCACAGCCGAAGATCTTCGTTATCAATCTTGATCGCAGCCCTGATCGGCTGGAGCTGATGTCTCAACAACTGTCCGGGCTCGGCATTGACTTTGAGCGCTTTCCAGCCATCGCAGGGCGCAATCTTCCTGGCGAACTCGCGGAACAATTTGCAACAGCAGATTTGCTATCGGATGGCGAAGTTGGATGCTACGCGAGTCACCTCTCAGTGGCGAAACGAGTAGTAGACGAAAAACTCGCTTACGCGACCGTTCTCGAAGATGATGTCACCATTGCATCAGATCTCGAGAAGGCTTGCGCCGAAGTTGCCAACTGCGCACCGGACGATTGGCACATCATCCATATTGCTGCGGAACCGAAGCGCTCTGCCGTACGCCTAGCTGACCTCGGTACGCGTGAGCTCGTGAAATTCTCTCGCGTTCCAACAAATGCAGCTGGTTACATGATCTCATATGCCGGTGCCCAAAAGCTCATCGCACCGAGAATCCGTACGCTTCCGATTGATGTTGAAGTACGTCACTATGCCGTGTCCGGTCTCGACGTATACGGTGTCATGCCATCCTTAGTGGTGCAGAACACATCCGGCGTCTCAATGATCGGAACCGGCCGACACTGGAGAACTTATGTTACGCCTACGCAGAAATTGATTGAGGCTCATCATCTGTACTCGAAGGTCGGGCTGCTCAAATATCTGGCAGTCACCGCAGCGAACATGGATGGAGCGATGCGGCGCTGTATATTTGGCGAGCAACGCATCCGCGTGCTCTAGCGTCGTTCCCGTGCACACATACTTTTGGAACCTGGCACCACCTGGGGAGAACAGGCCATATTTTGGCGAAGCTGTTCGACCGGCGTCGCCGTTTCACAATTTAGATTCAAAAATTTCCAGCAAATGCTGACTCAAAAACTTGGGGGCGAGTTGAACCAGGCAAGTCCAGGGCGCGCCGCCAGGCCACTCAAGATTCTCTTCACGAATTTGGTCCTTCGCGGTCGCAGCGGAACAGAGACTTTGACAAGGGACGTCGTGCTGGCATTGCGGCGACGGGGACATTCGATTGTCGTCTTCGCACCGCACGTCGGCCGCGTGGCGGCAGAGGTCCGAGCGACCGGCACGCCGGTCGTCAATTCTCTTACCGACCTGCCTGAAATACCGGACATCATACATGGCCAGCACACCGGGCCTACGCTTGCCGCCCTCTTGCGCTTTCCCGACACGCCCGCGGTATTCGTCTGCCATGATTTCTCGAGTGAGCATGACGATCCGCCCGTTCATCCGCGCGTCCGCAAGTATCTCTATGTCCGAAATACCTTACGAGGCCGGCTCGTCGACGAGCACGGCATCTCTCCGAGCCAAGTCGCGTTCTGGCCGAATACTGTCGATTTGGTTCGCATCGGCAAATTTGTGCCGCCACGGAAACAGATTCGTCGCGCCGCGGTTTTCGCCTATCCAGATAGCATTCCTTTTACGCCGATCTTAGGTCGTGCCTGTGCTGCACGAGGTATCGAATTTAATCCGGCGCTTCTTTCATCCCTTTCGGATCATCCGCTACGACGGCTACGTGGAGTGGACTTGGTCTTTGCGAGTGGCCGAATGGCGCTGGAGGCGCTTGCTGCCGGTTGCGCCGTGATCAATGCCGACAGATACGGTCTGGGCGGTTTGGTCACAACGAAGCGGTTGCCCGCTTTTATCCAGGCAAACTTCGCGATCGGTGCGCTTTCGGATGCTCCGGCGATAGAGGCGATCGATGCCGAGCTGGCAAGATACGACGCCGAAGACGTGGCGGCTGTGGCGGATCATATCCGAGTGAATTTCAACAGCGACAGGGGCGCCGAGCTTATTGAGGCTCAATACGAAGAAGTATTGGCTCAGCGCTCCTGGAATACCGTCGTTCCGAGTGAGGAAAACATTGCCACCTCTCGGCTGGTCGAGACATACCTGCAAGATGCGCGTGTTTACGATCCCTCCTTTATCCACCGCCGGCGCGGCACCAACATATCGCCCGCTATCGAATCCGTCATCTCCAAGCTAATCGAGACAACTGATCGTTTAACTCATGAGATACACGCGCTTCGCGAGACAAACCCTGAATCTGCGCCTATCTCCAGGCGCAATCTGTGGAGGCGCATACGTCAACGCATGCGGAAAAGCAGAAATAACAAGCAAGAACGCCGTTAGCCTTTCGCAATTCGCATTCGGACGTTTCGGCTGCTCGCGCCAATCGAGAAGAGCTAGATCACATCGCGTATCGCTGCGTTGACGCGTGCGATGAAGCCGGCATCATTGGCTTCGAACCAGCCGCGCGCAGCGGCGCCGAGGCGTTCGACCTCGTCATCGTCAAGGGCGAGCACGCGCCCAATGGCAGCTTCCATCGCCGCCTCATTGAAAAAATTGATCGTTGCAAGGTTTTGCGTATCTGTGCGCGAGACCGGCACAAGCAAGCCGCGATCGGGTGTGATGAGCTCGTTCATCGGCGCGGCGTCGAGTGTCAGAACTACAGCTCCGACGCTCATCGCCTCGACGAGATAGTGGCCGAAACCTTCGGTCTCCGACGGGCACAGATGGAAGCGATGTGCGTTCTGCAAACGCTTGAGTTCCGCGTCGTCGAGGTAGTCGATGCGATGCGCGATATTCGGCTGGGGCGCTCCCGGCTGCGAGGTTTCTGGATTTTGTACGACAGTGAGCCGTGGCCATTCGGGATGCCGACGCCACAGCGCGAGCAGCGGTTCGGTGTTCTTTTGCGTGCTGCGCCCTGCGAGATGGAAAAAAGTGCGCTCGCGTGTCACGGTTGTATCGAGCCGGTCCGAGCTCGTGAAGCCGATGAAATTCGCTGCGCAATCGCGCGCAGCGAAGATCGTCTCGGCATAACGCGTCTTAACAAGAAGGCGGTCGATCGTCGGCAGGATGGCTTGGCTCTTGGGATCGATCCATTCGGGATTTGGAATTAGCAGATTGCGGCGCCCCAGCGAGAAATATTCCGGCCTCGGGCGCTCCAGAAAAATGTTGATGTCATCTCTCCATGCATCGCCGCCGCGCAAGCGCTTGCAGGCTATGCGTGTGCTGAGCGCCCACTGAGACAATTTCCGTTGTTTACCGCGGCGCCTCAGGGCGACGACCTGCACAGAGTGGCCTCCAGCAAGCAACGCGTCCTGCAGCAAACGCAGATCGCGCGACAAGCCGGCGCCGTTGTCCCAAACGATGAGGTTGATGCGCGCCACCAATCGGCTCCGATGTCTTGGCAATTCGATGCTGACATTTTGCTGCCGTAGCAGGATTCGGCCGCCCGCCTCTCTGTGGAATGGGTCCCACTTGCGTCAAGAAAGCGGTCCGAATACCGAACTGGACGTTGCAAGGGAGAGGTCGAGTTGAGACCTCTAGATCCACAATCCAGCGCTCGCGCAGGTGCCTCGGAACGAGGGATCGGGCCCGAAAGTCGCCAGGACGTCGGATCCCGTCGCACTGCACCGCAATACCATGAACTGAACAAGTCATATGCGCAGAACTTCCAGTCTTTTAGGTCCTTTCGGCCTAGTACCTGCCGGACTAACTTTGAACTTTGATCCTTTCGTAATGCCCCACCGACGGATGCAACTCCCCTGCTCCGTTTATAGTTTTTTTGACATGGCTTTCGGCTTTAGCCTGTCCGACTAACAGAGATGTCGTGCCGAGAACCCGCATTAAACTTGTCGTATTGATTATCCTGATCGCCACAGCCGTAGCCGGTGGCTTTTGGGCATACGGGGTGCATCAAAAACCGGAAAAAACCGCAAGCCTGAACGAACCGAAGATCCCCGCCAGCGTCGCAACAGCTGAGCGGAAAGATTTCCCGATATATCTCAATGGCCTCGGTGACGTCCAAGCCTGGAATACGGTTACGGTTCGCTCCCGTGTCGACGGTGAGATTACTAAAATCGCGTTCGACGAAGGCCAGTTCGTCAAACAGGGCGATCTGCTCATTCAGATCGATCCTCGTCCCTTTCAAGCCGCACTCGATCAAGCAACAGCCAAGAAAACACAGGACGAGGCCAATCTCGCCAACATGCGCCGTGATCTGGAGCGCTTCGAGAAGGTTGGAACGCTCGCGGCGACGCAACAGCAGATCGATACACAGCGTTCGCTGGTATCGCAGCAGGAAGCGCTCATTAAAGCAGACACCGGCATCATCGATAATGCCCGCGTTCAGCTCGGATATACGACGATCCGCGCGCCCATTTCCGGCCGTGTTGGATTTCGCCTCGTAGACCAGGGAAACATCATTCACGCAGGAGACACGGGAGGCGTCGCAACAATCGCCGAGATTCAGCCGATCGCCGTTATTTTCACAGAACCCGAGGAAGAACTGCCGCGCATCCTCGATGAGCTGAAGAGTGGTCCGCTGGAGGTGACGGCATTGACCTCGGACGGAAAACGCGTGCTTGGCAAAGGCGAGCTTTCGTTGGTCGACAACCAAGTCGATATGACGACAGGGTCGATCAAATTGAAAGCCAAGTTCGCAAACGAAGAAAAAATACTTTGGCCTGGCCTTTCGGTATCGACGCGCCTTTTGATCACCACGCGCAAGAACGTCGTGGTGATACCCGATGCCGCCGTCCAACGAGGACCGGACAAACTTTTCTCCTACGTCGTCGGTCCCGGCAACAAAGTCGAGCGGCGTGATCTCAAAGTTGCAGAGATCCAAGATGGCCAGGCCGTCATCGAGAGCGGTATCAGCCCCGGAGATCGCGTCGTAACCTCGGGCTACTATCGTTTAGAGCCTGGATCGATCGTGGACCTCCCGAACAGAACGGAGGATAAAAAACAGGAGACGCCGCAGCACGAGCGTGCGACGGCATCGGACGGCGGGTTCAGCAAAAGAATGCGGTCGCCGGAGGTCGAGTAGATGGCAAGCGGCGGCGTTTCAGGTCCGTTCATCCGCTATCCCATTGCCACGTCGCTGATCATGGTCGGGATCCTGTTCGTGGGCTTCGTGTCGTTCATGAACTTGCCGGTGGCCCCGCTACCGCAGATCGACTTCCCGACAATACAGGTTTCAGCGAACCTTCCCGGCGCCAGTCCAGAAACGATGGCGTCCAACGTCGCGCAGCCCCTTGAACGCCAATTTGCTCAGATTCCAGGCGTAACGGAAACGACTTCCACGAGCGGTCTTGGCGTTACGACAGTCGTTGTGCAATTCGATCTCAATCGCGACATCGACGGAGCTGCAAACGATATACAGGCGGCCATCAATGCTGCTGGGGGACAACTTCCGAAGAACCTCCCGCAGCCTCCGATTTATCGCAAGGTCAACCCGGCAGACAGTCCGATCATGATTCTTGCCGCGACTTCGGATGCAATGCCGTTGACGGAGGTCGACGACAACGCTGACACAAAGCTTGCGCAACAGATCAGTCAAATCGGCGGCGTTGGTCAGGTGAGCATTGGCGGCGAGCAAAAGCCGTCCATCCGAGTGCAACTCGATCCGGCTAAACTCTATGCCCGCGATCTGACGCTCGAAGATGTGCGCACACCTCTCTCAATCACGACCGTCAACAGTCCGAAAGGCTCGATCGACAGCACCAATCGCGGATACACGATCTACGCCAACGACCAACTGACTGACGCAAAGTCCTGGGATGACGTCATTCTCGCATATCGGAATGGGTCCCCGATCCGCGTTCGCGATGTCGGGCGTGCCGTCCTCGGGCCAGAAGACACAAAGAAAGCCGCTTGGGCAAACGGCAAGCGCGGTGTGTTTCTCATCGTCTATAAGCAGCCGGGCGCCAATGTCATAGAAACGGTCGATCGCATAAAAGCGGAGCTGCCTCGGCTAAGGGCCGCAATGCCGACAGCCCTCAAAGTTCAAATCCTGAGCGATCGCACTCAGACGATCCGTGCTTCCATCGAGGATGTCGAAATCACATTGCTGATTTCCGTATTTCTCGTCGTTGCCGTAATCTTCATTTTTCTCAGAAGTCTATGGGCGACGGTCATACCGAGCGTCACTGTACCCCTTGCCCTCTTCGGCGCGTGCTCACTGATGTATGCGTTCGGGTACAGCCTGGACAATCTATCCCTCATGGCGCTGACGATTTCCGTCGGGTTCGTAGTCGATGATGCAATTGTCGTCCTTGAAAATATTGTCCGTCACGTGGAAAACGGCGAGAAACCTTATGACGCAGCGTTGAAAGGCGCGGGAGAAATTGGTTTCACCGTTATCTCCATAAGCATTTCTCTCGTGGCCGTGTTCATACCGTTGCTATTCATGAGCGGCATTATCGGCCG
Source organism: Hyphomicrobium sp. (assembly GCA_035547255.1). Lineage (GTDB taxonomy): Bacteria > Pseudomonadota > Alphaproteobacteria > Rhizobiales > Hyphomicrobiaceae > Hyphomicrobium_B. Next base: position 71,697 of record DASZVX010000113.1, on the reverse strand, counting down.
CCTCTTCCGTGAGTTTGCCGTGACCGTGACGGTTACGATCGCGGTCTCTGCCTTTGTAGCGTTGACACTGACGCCAATGATGGCTTCGCGCTTCTTGAGAAGCGAGAAGGACGTTCAGCACAACAAGCTTTATCAATGGAGCGAGCGCATGTTTGACGCGCTCGTCAATCGCTACAGCCGGGGACTGGATTTCGTTATCCGGCACCAGTTTGCGACCCTTATCGCGTTCTTTGCGACCGTGGCGGCAACGGCTGCGCTGTTTATCACCATTCCGAAAGGATTCTTTCCTCAACAGGACACCGGCCTCATCACCGGGATTTCCGAGGCGGCCCAGGACATTTCCTTCCCGGCCATGATGAAGAAGCAAGAGCAGCTGGGAGAAATCGTTGCCTCCGATCCGGCTGTCTCCACGATTGCAATGGCGATCGGCGCCGGCGGCTCAACCGCGGCACTCAATAATGGCCGGATGTACATCACGCTGAAACCAAAATCCGAACGTGACGCATCTGCTTTCGAAGTCATCCGCCGCTTGCAACCGAAGCTCGATCAGGTTGAAGGCGCACGTCTCTTCCTGCAGGCTGCGCAAGACGTGCGTGTCGGCGGCCACGCGACTCGCACGCAATTTCAGTACACATTGCAAGATGCGGACTCGCACGAACTCAACGCGTGGGCACCGAAGCTGCTCGATAAACTGAAAACCATTCCCGAGCTTCGCGACGTCGCCACCGATCAGCAAGCGGCCGGAACGACACTAACGGTCGACATAAATCGCGACCAGGCATCGCGGTATGGTTTGACCCCGCAGCAGATCGACGACACGCTCTACGACGCTTTCGGGCAGCGCCAAGTCGCCCAATATTTTACGCAGCAGAACAGTTACCATGTCATCATGGAGGCAATTCCCGAGATCCAGAGTGAACCCGATAGCCTGGACAAGATTTACATCCGTTCGCCGACGACCGGCGGATTGGTGCCCCTCGGCGCGTTCGCAAGCTGGTCGACGCGCGAGACGCAGCCCCTTTCGATCAGCCATCAAGGGCAGTTCCCGGCGGTGACGATAAGCTTCAATCTCGCACCAGGGGTTTCGCTCGGAACGGCGACTAACGCAATCAATTCCGCCGAACGCGAACTTCGACTGCCTCCATCGTTGCAGACATCCTTCGAAGGCAACGCCCAAGCATTCCAGAAATCGCTGACGACGGTTCCGCTGCTGATCGCGGCCGCTTTGTTCGTCGTCTATCTCATCCTCGGCGTGCTCTACGAGAGCTACATCCATCCGTTGACGATTCTATCGACGCTGCCTTCGGCGGGCGCAGGCGCGCTCGCGACGCTGATGTTATTCGGCTACGATTTCAGTCTCGTTGCAATGATCGGGATCATCCTGCTGATCGGCATCGTGAAGAAGAACGGCATCATGCTGGTCGATTTCGCAATCCAAGCCGAACGCACCGAACATTTGTCATCGGAAGAAGCAATCCGCAAAGCATCGCTACTGCGTTTCCGGCCCATTATGATGACGACGCTCGCCGCGCTGCTTGGCGGCGTTCCACTCATGCTCGGTGCAGGAACGGGCGCCGAGATTCGCCAGCCGCTCGGATATGCAATGGTTGGCGGACTCTTGGTAAGTCAGGTGCTGACGCTGTTCACAACGCCCGTCATCTACCTTTACCTGGATCGCCTCGCCAACTGGACATCGAAGTTCAGCCACGAGCCCGAACATGACGAGCCCGCGGCATCACTATCAAGCAAGGCCGTCGTCGAAAAGCCGACTTCCCGTTCTTAATGAAATGTCAAATCCGCGGCGTTGCCGCGCTGGCGGACGGTTCTTGGAGCTGAGTTAGTGGACCGCGGCGGCAGGGATGGAAATTGGTCGTCCAGCGGATTTGTCACCCGTTCAACAGCTTGCTGTTGATCCAGCGAACCCCTTCCGGAATGCCACCGAACGGATAGAGGTGATATCGGATTTCTCCCAAATCCCGCCCATTCAATCCGTCGTTGAGATCCTTCCAGTAGCGATCGGCTACCGCACGTCGAAGCAGATTGGTCAACGACAGACCGTATCGCTTTATGATTGATGCGGATGTCACCACTCCGAACTGCTTAGCATAACGAAGCAGCTTTCCGACATCGGCCGGCCCCGGCACGCCAATGCGGACCGGCGCATCGATGCGTTCATCGCGCAACCGTCCAACCCATCGAACTACCGCGTCTACATCGAAACCGAACTGCGTCGTTATCTCCACCGTGCAGCCCGCGTCCCGAAGGAAGTCGTGCTTCCATTTGAGAGCACGCCACAGGGTGTCTGTATCTATTTTCGGGTGTCCTTCGGGATAGCCGACAATGCCGGCATGGCGGATGCTCTGACGTCGCACCACACCGCTTCCAAGGAGTGCTAGCGAATCCGGGAATGGGCCGATGGGAGTGGAGGGATCCCCACCCACGAAGATGAAACGTGAGGGATTGGCCTCGCGGATCAGAGACCCGATGAGGCTGTCAAGGTCTTCGGCGGAGTGCAGGCGACGCGACGAAATGATCGGGACAGGCTCGAACCCGCAGGCGCGTATGGTGCGCGCGGCATTGATGCGCTGGCAATGGTCCTCATTGCCCAGGAAGGCGATATTGATCGGCGTAGCTGGCGGAATCACGGACATCGCCGCCTCGATTTGGCTGATGTCCTTGCCCGTCACCTCCAGAGCGTACACCGCTACTTCGTGTAGGGTAGGCAAACACCCACCCTGCCCTCCACCATAGGCCGCCATTTCCTCTGATTTCTCCGGAAAGCTCTTCTCTGCGTAGCAAGCCATTATCGTTCGACAGCCAAATGGTAATGCGACCGCATTGGCGCTTGCACTGTGGTGTCAGACCGCAGCTCGTTAAGCCTGCCAGCGAGAGAAAAGTTTGGCGAAAGCCCCGGATCTCTCTACTGCGAAATTGACACTGGTTGAACGCGAATACATTGCGAACCAAGAAACGATTGAGCCTACGCGCGACTCGCGTAGGTTGCCGACCAGAAGCGCACTAGCTTATCTGGCACATTGGACCCTTCATGAGCACCTCGGGATCGCACAATCTATACCGATCCATTTTGCTGGATTGCTTGAACCTGGCATGTACACGGGTCACCGAGGCCAGGCTTGAAGCTCTTAAAATCACGTTCTCTGAACTGAAGTCGAAATCAGATGCCTCCGCTCTCGCAGTTGTTGCGAGGGCAATGGCACGTGTTAAAGCCGAAGAAAAAAGACGATTGCGGATCGTTGCCGCTCTTAAGCAAAGACCCGCTTCAGCAAGGGCGGCTTGACGTTCGCAAGGGCTACGTCGCCGCCTAGCGTGCGCTCCATCTCAGAACGAGTTGAGCGTTTCGCTCAATGATGTCCGTCAAGCGGTCCACGATATCGCGATGATGCTCAGCCCTCTTGATGGCTTCACCTAAGAGCGCTTCCTTATTTTCATTACTCCTGCTGCTGATGCGGATGATCATCATCTCAATTGCGAGCAGGTCCAGGATTTCATTATTGTAGCGAAGCGCATCTTCGACCGTGTACGCGTCGATTGCCTTCTGAAGAACTCGCTCAATTGCTTGCCTTGTCAACTCGTGGCTAGTCTTTGTAGCCATGGCTGCCCCCTCAAGCTCCCCTCCTTTTCGGTGCCTCTGAGTCGCGGCATTTCCGTGGCGTGCGTCTCGTCGGTTAGTAGCAATGACCCGATCCAAATAATGGACGGGTTGTACGTCCTAAGAGAAAGACAGCCTTCTCTATTTGGCCCGTTCCCGGGCGGGTGACATTCTCAGAGTGTAATCTCCTCGTCCGTCCTTACCGCACACACTCACAAAGCTTGGGCTCGAGCCGATCGTCGGCGTCGGCGTCGGCACAAGCCATTCTCTGTCGCTCCTGCAAAAAAACGCGCACGCCACACCTAAAAAAGGCGGCGCGGCCCGAATGGATTTGCTACGCCCTTATTCCATTCGCCTCTTGAAATGGAGTTGCCCGATGCACGTGAACAGCAAGGACGCAGAAACGGCCATTAAGGCTGCGATAAAGAAAGCCCAAGCACTCAAAACGCAGATGTGCATCGCAGTCGTCGACTCGGGTGCCAATCTAAAGGCATTCTACCGCATGGATGATGCCTGGGTCGGTTCCATCGACATAGCGATCAAGAAGGCCAAGACCGCTGTATTCTTCGGAATGCCAACCGGCCAGATCGGTCAGCTTTCACAGCCTGCCGGCCCTTTGTTTGGAATCGAACATTCAAATGATGGGCTTATCACCTTTCCAGGTGGTCTCCCGATTGTAGATGAGGAAGGCGTGCTCGTGGGTGCGATCGGGGTTTCCGGAAGCACGGTTGAAAATGACAATGCGGTGGCCCTCGCAGGCGTCAAGACGATAGGCGCCAGCGATCTGCCTGCTCATCCTTGGCGCACTTAGCACGGTTCAAGCCTGAAGTACTTCGACGTGGTTCAGGCCTATCGTACCTCAACTCGGCGCGGGGCTCTTTTCGTCCCTGCTGATGATGGGCTGTGTCACGAAGGAATGGGCGGCCTTTGACTCCCCGTCCGAGGTCGCCCAAATTATTTCTCCTTTTTCGCCCGGAACCTTCTTCTCATATATGAAGCGGTCGGCTTTCCGACCGCGCTTCGCCCAGCTACTCCGCCCCCTGATCGGCTGCGAGCGCCCTTTCGCAATTCCGCAGAGTATTACGAAGAGCGTCGCCAAACGGCTCGCATATCTATTGCCACGCTTTATCGAGAGATTCCGAAGGCAGCGGAGCCGGCCCCCCGTTGCCACCGCGCCATGTAATGGCGCTCATCTGCCAGTCTCTCGCTTATATTCCTCAATCTCACGTCTGCTTACATATCCCGAATTTCCCAATTCTCTGAGGCACGTCTCAGACAGTTGATGGCGATGCGCGCGCATGCACGCTCTTAACGATGCACTCGGGGGAGACGTGACTTTATACGGACTGCAGTAAGCTACGTAGTCTGACGAGCACGCATCCTTCAACGTATCACTTACCGCCATTGCTACGGAGGGATGAACGAGAAGTGTTGCGAATAAGAGCATCTGTCTCATAGCAGAATCCGGATGGTCTTCCGACACGGAGACATGAACTATTGCACCGTATCACCATGTCCGCCATCTAATCCTGATGCAGCAGGAGAGGAGTATTTTTCCTTGCGTTAAGAAAAAATGGCGGGCCGCCGAACATGTCTTCGGGCGTCAATGAATCAACGGAGGCCCGTTAACGCCATTTTGGGCCGATCGGCGCTTGAGCATTCTGCGTGGCACTTGAAGGGTGCCGACCGATGGTCGAGCTTGTCCAGCTACTTGGGAAAACAAGACGAAGCATTGAGCCTGACGTTGGGCACACCCAAAGATTCGATGAATACGAACGTGTAATCCGCGGTTACCTGATTGCCACACGCGCTGGCCGTCAAAGTGAATACCGATGACGGAAACTTCAGGCCATAGGCCTGTGTTGCCGCATATGCTTGGACACCACTTGCCGTTCCGCAAAGTGTTCCATTTACGGTGGCACATCGTGCCGCTTCGGCGGTTGCGTGCTGCAATGCGAATTTGGTCCAGAGAACAAGCCCGAATTGGATGATCCCGAAAACGAAAAGCACAAACACAGGAAATATAATCGCGAACTCGACCGCTGTTGCACCTTCATCTGCATCGCGGACCGATGGCCAATTCATCGACGAGCGGATCATTGTATTCTGACGGTTGATTGCGCGGAGAGCGCAAAGCTCTTTGGGATGAGGGGATAGGAGAACAACGGCGTGTACGTGCTTTGCGCTGAGACTGTAATATAGGTTCCAGCGCCTCCCGCCGAGCACGTTGCGCTGCAGCTCACTTGCTCTACCGAATTGGCTGAAGGACAGCCGCAAAATTGGCTTGGCGGCGGCGAAGCGCTGATCAATGAGGAATTGCCGGCGCCTAAGACGGCTCCCGAAATCGCGTTCTGATCGAACCCGTGCAACATCGCATATTGAGCGCCGGCCTGCGCCGCGTATTGAACCTGCATATTTCTGATTATGCCAAGGCCGAGGTCCACCATGCAGACCAGGACCATCGTGAGTATGCTCGTAATTAACGCGAACTCGATGGCCGCGACGCCTCGGGTGTCGGTCGTAAGCCTTGCCGATGTTGTGATGAAAGAATTTATTGATCGCAATGTCATTTTATTCAATCAACGTCGCTGCGGAACCAAGAGGTTTGATACCCGAACCATCGCAATTGAGCGCGAAGTCCGAAGCGCCTGAAAAACTAATGGTGTCACCGATGAGTTGTGTGCACCCTGAGACCGTCGTGCCGGCGCCTCCGGCAAAAGTCACATTTGCCTTGGAAAGATAAAGGGCTCCGCCGAAAGTTTGGGTCGATCCCCCGTTGAGCTTAAAAGCCGATCCAGCCGGAGCATTTCTGTCTTGAAAAAATACGATACCGGCTGTTGAGCCTGTTGTCGGAGCCGTGAGGTTGACCGTTGCCCCACCATTGATGGTCGCGGTCGCGTAGTTTGAGCCGGTGCTGGAGGTAAAGACGATCGTAACACCGTCGCCGGTCAACGTTGCTCCACCGGCAATTTGCAGGGTGCCGCCGTCAATATAATAAACGCCGGGGTTCATCGTTACGTTTGCGCCGGCGTTTAGTTTCATACCATTGCAATAGACTCCGGGGCTGATCGTTGTGACACTCTTCGCGGAGAAATTTTTACTATTGCAGCCGGAGAACCCGTCAAAGTTGGTCTCCGCGTAGGGGTCGGCGGCTGGGCTCCTGCCCGTATAATTACCTTGAGTTGTTGTGATGTTGGATGAGCCGGTCTCTCCGCCAACGACGCTGACAGAAAGTGCCGAGATTTGCGCCGAACCGCCGACGGTCAAGGCTGCGCTGTCACTTGAATTGTCATACAGGCTACAATTAACCAGATTGACTGGACTTGATCCGTTAGCATTGGCCGCACCGCTCGCCGTTCGATTCAGCGCCAGAACGCAACCTTCGCCCGTTGCCTTCGCCACGGCCCGCGCTCTTATGATGACGGGGGAATTAAGAAAAATGGCGGAAAAGCTTGGCGTCTGCGGCTGCGAAATTACGACTTCAGTCGCACCCGAGGTCGTTGTGTAATTCCCTGACTTGGGCGGCACATTGACGGCTATCGCAACGCCGCGCGAGTCGGCGATGAACCCGTAGGAAGCTGCCACAGCCTTGGCTTCTGTCGTCGGATCGCTGGCAATCGCGGCGCTAACGGCGGCAGAGTCGGCGGCACCCTGCATCTTCTGATGCGTAAAAAACCAAACCCCGACATCTGTTCCAAGGCCGATCGCGCCAACCAGCACGGGCAGCATCAAGGCACTGATGATCAGAATGCCTCCGAGCTGGTTTCGATAGAACGAGCGAAGATAAGTCCCCAGCTTCAGGCGCATCGACAGATCCCGCCGCTCCAACCCCTAAGGGCTTCGGTATATTAAGAGCGTATTAAAGCTCGAAGCCGTGAAAACTTATCAAACACCATTACTAAAATTGTTGGATTCGGCTTGGCTCTTCGACCTAGGCCGGACGGCTGAGCGATCAGAACGAAGCGTGCGCTATTGCCGATAGCTTCCATTTCATTACGGCCTGGCCAACGATCCTTTACTCTTTTTGTAAATGAGCGATTCCCCCCTCGATTGCAGCGACGGCTTGCAAAGTGCGTGGCCGGCTTTTCCTGCGGGTCTGAAAATTCCGCCGGTGAAACCGTCGCCTTATGTCCAGCGCGCTCCATGAGCATATCAAATTGGTCAGCTGTCAGACATATTTCTGTCCCAGGCAGCTCCCAGATGCAGCGCCCTTGCAGCACAGCGCCCTCATTGGCCGCAACACGCTGCAAGGACAAAGCCAATGGAGTTTAAGACATGAGCATGTTCAAGATCGCAGCTTGCGCAGCAGTCGTCGTCGCTAGTTTGGCAATGGAGACCTCTGCATTCGCAGGCAGCAAGTCCCATAGTCTTGGCGCGTCGACCTATTCTCCCGGCCATGAAATGCAAGATTCTGACGGCCCGGCAGTGGGCAATCACGGAGCATCGAGTTTTTCTCCAGGTCGTGAGATGCAAGACAGCAATACGAGCGGAACGCCGCCGGGCCACGCCGCCGAGCCGGGTGCATCGGGGTTTGCCCCTGGCGACCATGTCTCCAAAGGTAAGAAATAGGCTCCGAGAGACGAAGCGAGCTTAAACGATAAGGGGCGATCCATTGCGTTCGCCCCTTATCGCTGCGTGCTGTTCTTCGATGCCAAGCCGAAAACGACGAAACATGCCGCTACTGCTCAGGCAGCATACCGATGAGCTCTTCTCGAGAAAAAGAATTCCCAGGTTCATCAAGATTGCACCGCAACGGCGCCGCCATTTCAGACGAAGTTCCGGCGAGAGAATGTCTCCGTCAGGAGAGCAGGCGTTTTGCGTTTGGTTTGTATTGTCACGAAGATCGTGTTCGTTGGTGCGTTGCTTTTGATAAGCAGCCTTTCGGGAGCATCGGCTGAGTCCGGACGCATCTCACGAATAGAGGTCGTAGGGGTCCAGAGGACTTCCGAAGATACCGTTCTAAGCCAGCTCGCACTGAAAAAGGGTATGCTCTACGATACGGGAAAGGCCGATCGGTCGTTGCAAGCACTGTTTGCGACCACGCAGTACAAAGACGTGCACGTCGATTTCAAAAAAGGTGTTCTTACTGTTCGCGTCGTAGAGAATGCGGTTGTCGCAAGCGTATCTTTTAGCGGAAACGCGGAGGTGAAACGCGACAAGCTTGCGGCGGTCGTTAAATTGAAAAAAGGAGCGATCTATACCGATGCGCGCGTACACGCGGATGCATTGGCGCTTCGCGATCTATATAAGCATGAAGGACGCCTCACTACCCGTATCGAGCCCAAAATCGCACGCAAGAACAACAATAGGGTTGATGTCACCTTTGAAATACACGAAGGGCAAGTTGATAAAGTTTCCTCGATCATCTTCGAAGGAAATCGCGCCTTTAGCGGGCATGAGCTTGAGGGAGTAATCAAAACCGTTCGATCGAGTTGGCTAGATATCTTGAGTTCGAATTCGATCTATGATCCCGAGCGGCTGAATGATGATCGCGAACTCCTTCGTCATTTCTATCTGGAGCACGGCTTTCCGGACATTAAAATCGTGTCAGCGGATGGAACATTGCTTCCAGACGGTAAAAGCTACGCGGTACGGTTTGTCATAGACGAAGGTGAGCGCTACTCGTTGGGCAATGTTGCCATCGACGCCTCTGCAATAAAAGTCGACACCGAAGCTTTGCAGGCGGCGCTACAGGTCAAACCTAGCGACATTTATGACGCTGCGAAAATTGACAAGACCACGGAAGCTCTGAGCTTGGCTCTTTGGGACGATGGTGACAAATGGCTCAAAGTTCGGCCGATCCTCAATCGCGATTCCATCCACCACCAGATCTCGATTACTTTTCACGTAGAAGACGGTCAGCACCTTGTCGTGGAGCGCGTCGAGATTACCGGAAATACAAAAACCCGCGATTATGTGATCCGCCGAGAAATGATGCTAAGCGAGGGCCAGCCCTTCAACGCATTCATTCTGGAAAGGGATAAGACACGCATCAAGGCTTTGGGATTTTTCAAAAGTGTTGATCTCGACGCAAAGCCCGGTACTGCGCCGGGTTCAGTCAAAGTATACGTGCATGTCGTAGAAGATGAGACGACCGTCTTATCTTTTGGCGCTGGTCTTTCCTCTACTCAGGGTCTGATCGGCGATGTGTCTATTGAAGAACACAACCTCTTTGGCACGGGGCGCGACGTCAAAGTCAAGCTTGCCGGCAGCTTCACACAACTGAATGCCGAACTGGGTTATAGCGAACCCCACCTGCTCGGCACCAATGCCATTGGAGGCTTTGATCTATTCTACAGAGACCTCGATTTAACCGAGGAATCCTCGTACCAGATCCAGAAGATGGGCGGGGACTTGCGCTTGGCGTATCCACTATCAGACCACGTCACTGGATCGGTAAACTACACGTTCGTTCGACAGAATATCTATGATGTTAGTGCGGCCGCTTCGCCGGCCATTAAACAAGCGGCCGCGTCGGGCGCTTATAACACGTCGTCCATTGGATACGCGCTCACCTTTGATACGCGCGATACGAAAAAGCTACCGAGATCCGGCACCTACTTCACGCTCGGGCAAGATCTTGCAGGTGTTGGCGGAGACGTCCGGTACATAAAATCAACGGCTGATGCACGTAGCTATTTTTCAGTCGGCGACAACCTAACCCTTGTTTCTCATACGACGGCAGGGAACATAAGTGGGTGGGGCGGCGACAACGTGCGGCTTCTTGATATGTTTTATGTTGGAGAAGACACGATGCGAGGGTTCGCACCTTCTGGCATCGGCCCGCGAGATTTGAATAGCGCAAATCAGGATGCACTTGGCGGTCAGAATTACTTGACGAGCACGGTCGAAGGGCGATTCAATTTACCGCTGGTGCCTGAAGATATAGGGTTGCGAGGCGCCGTCTTTGCAGACACTGGAACACTTTTCGGAACATCGCCTTCCATTGCCAAATCATCGCAAATTGTCAGCACGGCCGCATCCTTTCGTGCTTCTGCGGGTGTGGGCTTGATCTGGGATTCCCCCATTGGCGCTCTACGCGCCGACTATGCGTTTCCGCTTGCTAAACAAAGTTACGATAAGACCCAGCCCTTTAGTTTCGGCATCGCAACCTTTTAAGCAACTAAAGCGGCAACACGGAATCGTTCCGTCCCTGTGGTTCCATTTGCCATGGACCATGATGAGATTTCTGACGAAGATCTGAAACGGGGGTAAAACTCAGACTAGCTGATCCGGAAATTCTTCTGTGACCCGGTTAAGCGCTTCCCAAAAGATATCGATATCCTCGGCGGTGGTGCGATGGTTGACGAGTGCGCATCGAACGACCAGCTCTCCGTCCAGGGTTGTCCACGATGGGGCGGCTACTCCCGACAGCTGCAATCTCGTAACGACGTCACGAACGATATCTGCCCCAGCACCACGAATAGCGAAGCAGACGATATTCAGCGCGACTGGAGCCTTCAGCACAAATCGCTCGGAGTTGACGATAAGGGTAGCAAGATAACGCGCAAGCGCGCACGTTTTCTCAATCGACGCGGCGATGCGATCGGTTCCAAGCGCTGTCATCGTCATCCAAGTCTTCAGCGCGCGACATCCCCGCGAGAGATCGACACCGAGATCGCACGGCCAAGTATCTCCTGCTGCAAGGCCTTCATCGGCACGTTGGAGATAGGCCGCAGGTTGGGAGAATGCCCGTTTATGGGCGGCGCTATCCCTCACCAGCAAGAAGCCCGCGTCGTAGGGAACGTGGCCCCACTTGTGAAAATCGAGGGCTACCGAAGCAGATTTCTCGAGGCCCGCGAACTGTTGCTTCATATTAGCGGATAACATGGCAAGCGCGCCGATCGCGCCATCAACGTGAAACCAAAGTTCGTGACGTTCAGCTATCGCTGCAAGATCATCGAGTGGATCGATTGCTCCGGTGTTGACCGTTCCGGCAGTCCCGACGACCATGAATGGCTGAGCCCCGGCCTGCCGATCAGCTGCAATCGTGCGATCGAGTTCGTCGATACGCATGCGCCGATAATCGTCGACGGGAATTTGCCTGAGGTTGACCGAACCGATGCCTGACAGTTGCAAAGCCTGAGCAATGCATGAATGGGCTTCGGAAGAGGCATAAGCGATCAGTGGACGATTGGAATTGATCAATCCTTTTTCGCGAGATTGGGTGCCTATCGCCTCCGTCTTGGCAATGATGGTCGCCAAGAAGTTTGCCATCGACGAGCCGGTGACGAATAGCCCGCTTGCCGTCTCCGGATAGCCGAACGCCTCATACATCCATCGTACGATCTGCCGTTCAATCACGATCCCGACGTGGTTGCGACCGCCGCAGTTAAGGTTCAGACCGGCAGCGATGAGTTCTCCCAGTATGCCGACCGGTGTTCCCGAGCCATGCACCCATCCCATAAAGCGGGGATGCAAGTTCCCCGTCGCAAAAGGAACGACGTAGTCGCGAATGCCTGTTAGGATGTCCTCCATCGCCCGCGCATCCGTCGGCAATGCTTGCGAGAAGTAAGACGCGACGTCGCCGGTTGGTGGCTGCCAGACGGGCCGATCTCGGACCGTCTCGATTTGCGTTAAGACCAGATCCAGAGCTTCGTGCGCACGCTTTTTGAATTCCGGCCAATCAGCGGGATCGAGGGAAGCTATCTCAGTTGGCGCTTGGAAGCTTTTTTCAGACTGCGTCACTAAATGCGATCTCGTGATGGAGGCGTTCCCATTTGTCCAACAAAATATCCAACTCGGTGGTGATCGGGGCCATCGCTTGAGAAGTGGGCTGACCGCGTAAAAGACGTTCTGCAACGGCTATGATATGCGGCGCCGAGAGGGCAATGCGCAACACGGCTCTCTTCGCCAGCTTGACCGGCTGGCCTACGTGGCAAACCGGGCCAGGCGCGGCACGTAATCGCGCCTGAACCATTTTGGCTTGAGCCAGCCCGACTTGTTCTTCAGCGTCGACACTAAGACTCACAATCGCGCGGCTTGTGAGATGCTGACCGTCATCGTCTTCGTGAATGAAAAAGCCGCGCGCTCTTCCCGCTCTCATCCGCACGGCATCGACAAATCGTTCTCTGACCTCATCCGAGATCTTAGTCGAAACGGCGTTGTAGCCCCTGAGATTTGCGAGACCGGCCTGCCAGCGAAGACTAAGGCCGATGTTCATCTCAGTCGTAAAATCGATTTTGACTTCGTCGCGAAGGGATGGACACCAATCTTGGGCTGCCGTGTAGTCGAGAAGTCCGACAGGAAAGGTCGCTTCCCTCAGCTCCGTTACCACATCATCCGGGAGAAGAATCGCTCCGGCAAAGGGCGGAGCGGCAAAGAACTTCGATGCGGTGACAAGAACGATAAAGCCGTTTGCAACGTCGTCACGCAAATCCCGGATGCTGCCTCGCAACTGGCAGGCGTCGACCATGACACGAACGCGGCCGGGCGCTAGATTTGCTGCGAATTTCGCGGCGGCGCGCGTGACGCCCGTTAATCCCGTCTTCGAGGTATCGAGCACGTGGATGATGACATCGCGCCCCTTTTTGAGTTCGCGTTCCACGCTCGCGATCATATCGTCATCTATATCTGCCTGGGCTCTCGGTCGGCCTTCATCATCACGGATCGCCCCCGCGCACACTTCGATGCGGTCAGCTGCAAGGCCTGCGATTTCCGCTCCTGGCCGGACAGCCACGCCAAGGGCGGTGACGTCGGAAAAATGCCGACCTGCCGCGGCCTGAGGCACGCCGTTTCCTGTTTCATCGGGAGCAACGAACACATTCGTTAACGGTCGGGACGAAAGAGCTGATATGATGCCGAGGCCGAGCAATTCCGCGTCCGTGCCAGACGATGTGAGGATCGTATGTGTGCCTGCGCATCCCAAGGCTTCGGAAACGGACCGATGAGTTTGGTTGAACCACTCATCGACGGTCACGGAATCCGGCGCCGTCGGGTCAACGAGCCGAGACAGTGCATCGCTTGCTGCGGCGAAGGCTAATGCAGACGGACTGCTGGCTGTGGACGAGGAAAAGCTGATCTCATCTTTCGCTGGGCGGGTGAAGGTGCCATATCGATTGCGGCCAGTCGCGCCGTCCAGCCAAATGCGCTTGTCTCCACCACTCGCGAGCAAAAGCGTTGGTGACGCTGACGTCAACGTTGTGAGTCTTTGATACGCTCTGGCTGCCAATCGAACCATAGCTTCTCCTGTCGGCATGAGCTGATCAGTTAGACTCGCCGACCATTGCTGCTCTAGCGACGTAAGAGATTCGGTCGTCATGAGCGATGAGTGGTTCGAGATCCCGCGCCCGCTGCGTAAACTCCAACCCACAGCGATCGACGTAGCCGCGATCGACACGTTCACAATTGCCAGGATCAATAATCTTTTCGCCGTCCCACAAAACGGCGTGACCAGCGTCCGGTATCGTCGGCGAGATCACGCCAATGATCCCGGGCTTCGCCCAAAGCATGTAGATCGAGCTTAAGAGAACAATCCCGCATTTATTCGCCACGCCTCGCATGATCGAATGGCTCATGGGGCCGCCAAGGGGGAACGCAGGATCGCAGCTTCGCGCAATCGCCTGAACTTCCTCGTAGGTGCGTCCCGCGAACATGGCGATGACGCAAATCAGGCAGTCATTATCGTTGCGTTGGTAGATCGCGGGCTTTCCGGTGTGAGCGCACCGCTGCGTGGGGATTGGCCCGGCGCGATTGATGCGTTTTCGCAAAGCCCATTCGAAGCCCGCGAAAAGTCTCGCCATCGCGAGTTTCTTGTACGGGAATACATTCTCGCTATCCATGGCGTGAACGATCATCGCGACGTCGGCTTCGAACAACAATAACCGGCCGTCAGGAAGCTCCGCACAATCAATCGCGAAATAGTCCAGGCCCAACCTGCGGTGCAGGGCATCGAATGCACGCGCATGACGTGCGGCAAAATCGCGATCGAAGTCGGCCATCCAACTAGCCTCTTCGGCGCGCCGGTCTCCGTGCTCGGCCATCCCCGCACTCAGGTAATGAACCATCCAATGGTCCGACACGGCGAGATGACTTGCATAGGCTTTGCCGTCGATGAACGCGATCCGCTGCTTGCGGAATTTGCCATCAGGTCCGCTGTAATCAACGAAAGGCGCTACATAGAATTCCGACTCTCCATGGCCCTGGAGATAGCTTTCAAGCTCGGCGTGTGAGGAGATCTTCTCCAACCCGCCGCCGGCATGGGTTCCAACAGGCCGGATGATGATAGGCCAGCTTGAGATTCCCCCAATCCGTTGCAGATCGGCGTTTGACGACAAGAGCCTGTCGCGAGGAACCCTGGTTGTAAAAGGCGCGAGGATCGATGGCTCATCTTTGAATGTCTCGGCAACGGCATCACGCGAAAGAGCCGCGATACGTTGCGGGGCATTGTTGAGGATAGGCCCTCTCCACCCTCGCAACAGGTGTTGGAGACGCTCCAAAACCTCCGCATTTTCAGCAGATTCACCGATGCCGATGAAGGCGACGTCGTGCTCGGGAACCTCGCTGAGATCTACCGTATTGCCGTCGACGAAATGAAGCAGGATATTTGCGTCCGACTTTTCGAGTAAAAATTCGATCGGCGTGTTGGCCATGAAATCACCGGCCACCACGAAGACCAGCACGGTCGGCCCGGTGCCGGCGCCGTTCCGGATGTGAAATGTTCGCGAAATCTCGATCGCAGCTTTCTGCGAGAGAGCTGCCTTTTCAGGCTGTCGCACGGTATAGAGGATGTTTGCGAGATCGAAGAAGGCGCCAGCATCTTGCAGGTTCTCTGAAACCCGCTTCATCAACGCATCCCAAGTGGCGCTGATGTCCCGGCCCTCGTAGAGCGCCCGAACGATCACGGCCTTTCCCAGCACCTGCGGATACGAATTGACCTCCGACACGCGAGCGGCAGCGCTTTTCATTGGTCCCTCTTTGCAAGGCTCCCAAGGCCGCTACACACTTCGAAGGCCGGGGTGCTCCTTCCACAATCACCCGCGCCGCCTTACGCCAGTCTGACTTCCATTCAGGAATGCCACGCCAACTGTTTCTTACATATCCGTAACATCGCGTGGCCCACGGAATTCAAGCCACTCGAAGAACGACTCCGTTAGAATGCGAGCCATTGCGGCCAACCAGCCCTCAAAGCGAGGACGGCTCTTAGCGACGCCAGCTTCACCCGAGAAGGCGAAGAACCTGCAGGGCTTCGGGGAGTGGTGAAGAGCGGACTGTTTAGAGCGACATGCTCTATCTGTTCGTAGGGCGCTCTAAGCCTGACGCCGAATAGCACATTGTCTGCTTCCCGAAAGACATGAGCCGACTTCTCACCCCATTCTTATCCGAATTAGCGCGAGCTGCTCGAGGTCCAGAGGGCTCTGATGGATCTAATCCAACTGCAATGTTTTCACGGTCCGATAATCGAGAGAACCGCGTTGATGCCCGTTAATCAGAGCCGAAATTTTGCTACTGCAGAATCGCGTTGATGGTCACAAGAGCAATCGCGAAGGTACAGGAACAAATGACAAGAGCAACGATGCCGGGTGGAAGGATTGGAAAGCGTATTAGATAAACGCACTAGCGGCGTCGACTGCCTTTTGGAACACAAATACTTCAGTGTATCCTGGGGCCATGTCGGCCAAAAAGCTGCCTTTGAAATCGAAGCCTTCACTTTTGAAAAAGGAAATTGCTGTGTCACGCGGCATGGCTGCTGGGAACGCTCCATTCTCAATCGAGGATGCGATCCAATTATGCAGAACGCCAATACCCAAACACGCCTCGGTCAGAATATCAAAGGCCACAAAGCCGCCTCCCCGGCAGACTCTAGCCATTTCCTTCCAGTATTTGAATGTCGGAAGAGACGGTATGCTCGAGAATACTTTGTGGGCTTGTACGAGATCAGCGGATTGATCTGGAGTTGAGGCAAGGGAGCGTCCGTCGGTTGGCTGCAGCACGACGTGGTAATTTTGTTTTAGGTAAGCCGCCCACGATGGTGACGTTTCGTAGATCTCGTAACGATCCGGTTTGCAAATAGCGACTGTCTTTTCAAGATATCGACCTGTGCCAGGTCCAATCTCAACAACCGTCTTCATCGGTTTTTCAAAAACTCCAAGCTCCACCATGCCGTTTATCGTGGCCTGGGTGGCGCCTGGAATGTTATTCATTACCGTATCAATATAGTCACCGACGGTGCACCCAGCCCTTTGGGCGTTTTCAATAGTTTCTTGGCACGGAATGAAGTTTTTGGTGTCACTCCAATCGTGGCCATTTCGAATTATTTTGACACCTAAGGGTCGCAAGCATCTGTTCACTGCAGCGCTTGCGGATTTTAACATGTCACGTCCCATGCAGTTCACTATTGCACCATGCGTCCTTTCACTATCGCCTAACACTTGCCAGTTGAAATCTGGAAATTATGCTCATTTCCTACCTCTTTCGGACAGCGGCTAGGGCGATCTGCCTCCCATCGCCATACCGGGGATTAAGCTAGATCCGACGGCGGCTCGTGGCCCATCGCGTCTATGGAGGTCGGCTTTCCAGGAACAGCGGTCGAATGTTCGCGCTGCGACGGTGTCTACTACTCAGAAAGCAGACGTTCGCAGCTTGGCGTCAGGCATCGCGGTCGATGACCGCTCCTGGGGGGCGGCTATGTTTGCAAAATTAATTTACAATCTGATATAGCTGCGCCGCCATTTCCATGGTGAAATCCAGCTTCATCACCCTGGCATTCCGAGCGCATCGCGAAGGCTCCTAAGCTGAAGATGATCGTAACCGCAGGCATCGGTTCGGACCACACCGATCTGCAAGCTGCCATGGACCGCGGCATAACGGTTACGGAAGTGACCTACAGCAATAGTAACAGCGTCGCCGAGCATGTCGTCATGACGATGCTTGCGCTCGTCCGCAACTATATCCCCTCGTACAATTGGGTCATCAAGGGCGGCTGGAACATCGCCGATTGCGTAGCGCGTTCCTACGATATCGAAGGGATGCATATCGGCACGGTTTCCGCCGGGCGAATTGGCCTCCGCGTTCTAAGGCTCATGAAATCGCACGACGTCCACTTGCACCACATGGATCGGCACCGTCTGCCGGAGGCGATCGAGAATGAAATAAATCTCACGTACCATCCGACGCTCGAAAGCTTGACCAGAGTTTGCGATGTGGTGACGAACGATGCTGCATCATGACATGACACCGCACATCTCGGGAACGTCGCTCTCGGCTCAAGCGCGCTATGCAGCCGGTACGCAAGAAATCCTCGAATGCTATTTCTCCGGCAAGCCGATCCGGAACGAATACCTGATCGTCCAGAGTGGCAAGCTCGCTGGCGTTGGCGCACACTCCTATAGTGCCGGCAACGCGACAGGCGGTTCGGAAGAAGCTGCGAAGTTCAAGCGCTAAACGATAATCGGCGGCGGGACATTGCGCGCGCCGCCACATCACCGCAGGAGGGTATCATGCGTCGCGAACAATTGACTCACGCCGTCACCCTTCTGATGGGGCAATCGCTCGATGCTTCGAAATCAATCGCCGACATGAAAACGAGCAAGGCATCCCCGAAACGTGATTAAAGGAAGACTAGCTCCCTTTCCGATGGACACACAAAATTCACATGCTGAGGGATCGTGTCAGGATACTGATTTTATTGGTGGGTGAAGAGCTCGAACCTTCGACCCGCCGGTTAAGAGTTATACGGCTATCTATTTATTTCAATAAGATGTCGATCTTTCCAGGCAGGAGGCCGAGATCCAACTTCTGATACCCATTGCGCCCATGAACTCTTCCAAATATGGCCGGATCATCGCTTAAGCATTGGCTGCGAACGGTCAAACGTATAGCCTTGCAGGCGTGGGAGTAGATGCTCATCGGGTTCCATGTGTCGACAGCCATCGATCGTCTAAATGGAGTAAAATAGCAGGCCTTAGATCGTCGGAGATCGAATGAGTATTTTTAGATACCGATTTCATTCCGAGCCGAGGACGATTGACGGCATTTTCGAACGGGTCATCGTCATTAGCCTTCGGTCCTCTGTAGACCGTAGGAGATACATATCCGAACACCTTCCGGAAAACGGCATCCAGGATTTTGAGTTCTTTGACGCCTACGGTCCAGAAGCTCCCGAGGTAATAGATGCCTTCGCTAGCGGCTCCGTCTCAAGATTCCCGCCGTGCTTCCGTTGCGGAAAGCTGAGTTGCGGGCTGACCGATTGCAATAACGTCCTTGTCCCTGCACAAGTGGCAAACTTTGCCACCTACCTAAAGCTGTGGCGCAATATAGCAGATCGTACCGAGCGATGCCTAATTATTGAGGATGATGTCAGCCTTCAGCCTTGGTTCTGGCGGGTCGTCTCAGAGCTTCGCAGCGCGATCATAGGTGGAAAGCTGCCTTTTCAATCAGGTGTTCCCTGCCTGCTTCGTCTCGGATGGGCGAAGAGTGAAGAGCACGCCACGACAAGGATGCGGATTTCTGAGGACATTCGCATGTCGAATCCTTGCCATGCCATGACCAATGCATATGCGTCTAAGCTCGTGAATAAGTTTGAAAAATTTGACACGACATCTGATATATTCATGCACCAGCGGGTGCCGAACCCCGGTGAAGCATACACTATATTTCCGCCAATCGCGTCGGAGCTTTCTTGGTCCGATGGCTGCTTTGCCTCTCTCATTCACCCGAAAGAAAATCACCCTGCCTATTTGCGAAAAATTGGAGCCGCACGCGAAGCCGAAGCTTATGAAGAAAAAGCTTTCCGATACTTCAAGCACGTCGATCATCGGAAGTTTTTGATAGTCGGCCATCCTGGCTCCGGGACATCCTTCGTCGTCTCTTTAATGAGGCAAATCGGAATCGACATTGGCCACGAACGCGACGGACTCGATGGCTTCAGCTCATGGACATTTGCCGTTGACGACGATTGCGGCGCGCTTGCAGGAGACCGGATCACGCGATGCCGTAGGAATGTCCATTGGAATTGGCTAATCCATCCGGTTCAGAAACCGGAAACCGCTATGCAATCGATAATCCTGGCAAACAAGTTACCAGAGGGCTTTGCTTTCCGCCGCCGCCATATCCTGCAAAGGCGCGGCATTGATATCGGAGACGCCGCCAGCGAACTGGATAAAGCGGTTCTTTCGCTCGTTCTTTGGTCCGAGATTATAGACGAAATGCGTCCGGATCTAACCTTTCAAGTTGAGACTGCGCCTGACTGCGTTTTCGATTGGCTGAAGCGAATAGGATATAAGCTCAGCAATGACCACTCATCCGTGGAGATCAAGCCTGATACGCAACAACCCCGTTCGCTCAAATGGGAAAGACTTTCGAGTTCCTCGCTCTCCCACCTGCGAAATTATTGTGAGCGGTACGCCTATCCCTTGCCGGGAAGACTGCGTTTCTAACTTTGTCATCGGACTTAATCTAAAATCCGGCACATCAATCAGAGGTAAATTAGGTGTCCCCAAACAAGGTCAGATGCTGGTCTAAAGGCGGACCGAATAATGAAGTCTGGAATTGGGGCGACGCCATAAGCCCGGAGATCGTCAAGTATGTCTCTGGAAAGACCCCCGAGGTCATCGATTACACGACGCTTACTTCGGATCCACATATCATGGTTTGCGGTAGTACGCTGAAATGGACCACAAGAGGAAGCATCTTATGGGGGGTCGGTGAAATCGCGGAAAACATAGGCTTCGTGCAAGGCAATACTCGCCCGCTCCATGTCGCGGCCGTGCGTGGTCCCATGACTCGGGACAAGCTCATTAAAGCCGGCATAGAATGTCCAGAAGTCTTCTGCGATCCCGCTCACGTATTCCCGACATACTACCGACCGAAGATTTCTTCTAAACGATATCGCTTGGGTATAATTCCGCATTATATCGACGCTACTCTTCCGACTTTTCTTCCATTTCGAGACCGAGAGGATGTCCACATTTTGGATATTACCCAGGCGGATGTCTCCGGGGATGAGCGCATTTTCTCTTTTGTGGACCAAGTTTGCGCCTGCGATGCCATAATCTCTAGTTCTCTGCACGGGATCATTATCGCAGACGCCTATGGCATACCGAGTAAATGGATGCAGGTGTCTGATAAAGTGTTTGGCAAGGGGTTCAAATTTCGCGATTATTTTTTTGGTATAAACCAAGCACAGCGCGCGGATAATCCTCTGACCAACCTTCCGAGCGTTGATAAAATTGCCGAACTCGTCCTTACTGATTTTGCCAAGCATGGTTTGGTGCGAGCAAATGTCAGAGGTTTTATTGGTGCATTCGACGCGATCAAATTTTACCAAGCATAAACGTCGACCCTGGATGGGAAGAGCAGATCCGTAACTAAGTTGCTCTCGAGCGCCTGAAGAAACTGAAAGCGATCACGCTGCGTGAATGCAGGATTGAAACCTCGGCTCTCCCCAGTTTCGCGCAGATGCCTTTGAACCTCACGCATCGCGCGAAGCGAGTGACATTGCAGCTAGTCCGCAGGGCACCTTACGTCCCGTAACGTTCGGCCGCCAATAGATAGCGCCGCTCATTCCGGCGTTCAGCAAGAGGCATCCGAACATCCGCCTTAAAGCACACTTCTCTGATCGCCGGTTTGATGTTGTGGCAAATGGATTGGATGTCCGCTATCCGGAAAATGTAGAACAGACGGCAAAAAATTCCTCGAGTTTTCCATGTTTGGTAAGTGATGAAGTGCTCGAACCTTCGACCCGCTGATTAACGAGCGTCGACTGGGCCTTAAATTTCACTATTGTGGATCTATACTGCAGCTGGCAGCGTTTATTGGCTACCCAAGCGTCTTACGAGCGTCCCTATGAGGTTTGTTGGTTTATTGATTCTGCTGGCCGGCCTATCCAGCACCGTGCCTTCTAGTGCGGAACAGGTTAGCAGTCGATCCACTTTGACAGGTCGCTACTTCCTGGTCGTTTGGGGTCTCCAAGGACCAGATAACGATGTTGTGGATTCACATACGTTCGTGAGCTTTTACCGTGGGGATGAACTAGACAAAGGCATCGTCAAGCCTGCGACCATCAGCTGGTTACCCGCAACAGGTGTTGTACAGCTTTTTGGCTCAGAGAAGGGTCGTAACTTTACGCTCGCTCAAACTCTACGAATGGCATGTCAGTCAGGGCGGCAGCTAAAGTCCTGGGGTCCGTATGAAATTGAACCAGCGCTTTTTCAGAGGGCCTTAAGACGCATTCGACATCTGCAATCCGGACACATTCAATATTCCATGATCGACACTGACCCCGGCACAATGAACTGTATTGACGCCGCTGGAGACCTCACACCGATTCCATTCGATAGTGGAATCGCATGGGGCTTTGTTGCAAGCGACGCCGTCGTTCAACATTTGTCACCCTACTTCAAACAAAGCCGAACAACTGATCTGCCACTCAAACGCCTGCTCACGCGCAATGCATGTCAACCGTCTACAGCGGCGTCACATTGATATTGAGACGGTAGCTAGCCGAACCCGTTTGAAAATTTGAGTTTTACAATCGATCCCACCAGGTTTCTGAAATCTATTCCCATTTTCGCTCGCTTGCTCCCAGGTCGCATCCAGACTCATTATTTCGTTTCGAAGCGCTTCGCCTTTAGGCATTTCGAACACATAAAAAACGCCAGGATTCGTATCCTGGCGCTTATGCCTCTCTCGCAGAACGATCAACCAATATAAGTTGACTCTACCGTCCACTCACCCTTCTGCTGATTGTGAAGTTTCCAAAACCGATCTGCTACGGCTTCGGCAGCGTTCGATCCTGGATCAACGAAGGCGGTAACCGTGACTGTAGCGACGTGGACGCCCTTCGCCTTGAGACTTTCAAACAACCCATATGCCAATGCTCGGATGCCTGCCTTACCTATGCTCAGTGACAGATAGTCAGGATTGGGTTCCAGGGCGAAGCCGCCGCCCGTCAGCAGAATTGATCCTGCTCCTCGCTCGCTCATCTTTGGAATAACTGCCTGAGCTGCGACGAGAGCGCCGCCAATGTTAACGGTCAAATCACCATTGAACGAGTCACGCGGTTGTTCCGTAATGGTCGCCTTCCGCATAGACGCAGCGTTGTAATGCAGCACATCAATCGGACCGATCTGCTTTTCTACATCTGCTACCAGACCTGCGACGCCCTCCGGATTTCCTGAATCGACTGAACGGGCTTCGGCTTCGTACCCTTTTGCATTCAACTGTCGCGCCAGGTTCTCCGCCTTGACTTGATCTCTGGCGCTCAGAACGACGCGGAAGCCTTCTTTTGCGAACCGTTCGGCCGTGGCGAAGCCCATGCCAGGACCGGACCCAATGCTCAGGAACGTTTTCATGACCTTCTGCTCCTAGAAATTTTGATGAGCTTCAGGTAAGCCAAAAGCCGCTTGGGATAATCAGGTCCCAGCGCATTTCATTGTTGCGTCTGATGCAGGAATTGTCTGAGCGACCTAACCTTGAGCAGCTTGAGACTTTCGCTGCTGTTGCCGAGTCCGGAAGCTTCACTGCTTCGGCGCGCAAACTTGGGCGCGATGCGTCCATTATTTCGCGACGCATTAGTCAACTGGAATCGGTACTGGGCGTCCGCTTGCTATCGCGCACAACACGGCGGGTGACGCTGACGGAAGCGGGAAAGCTCTACTATCGGCGCATCCAGGTTATTCTGGACGAACTTGGCCAGGCGCATCGTGAAGCAAGTGACATTGCAGCTAGCCCGCAGGGCACCCTGAGGGTCTCACTTCCCGTAACGTTCGGCCGACAATGGATATCGCCACTCATTCCGGCCTTCCTCAAGAAGCATCCGAACATCCGGCTTGATGCGCAGTTCTCTGACCGTCGTGTTGATGTGGTGGTAGACGGATTTGATATCGCTATCCGCGTAGGTATTCTTCGTGATAGTTCGCTCACGGCACGAAAAATTGCCTCATACCGCTACCTACTCGTAGCGGCACCCAGCTATTTAGAGAAACGGGGCGCCCCGCGAACCCCAGACGATTTGACCAAACATGATTGTCTAGGTTTCTCCGGTCACGCGGCATGGCCCGATTGGCCTCTGATGAAAGATGGAAAGCGCAAGACGGTGCATCCGATCGGGCCGCTCGTCGCTGACAATTCCGAAGCTGTTCTAACGGCGGCGATTGATGGGCTTGGCATAGTCTACGCAGCCGATTGGCTGGCGGGCCCCGCTCTCCGTTCTGGTAAGCTCGTTGAAATTCTACCGGGTTGGGGTGGGCGCGGGGACGAAGGAGTCTATGCGTTGCTGCCGCCTGGGCATTTGATACCGACCAAGACTAGGCTCTTCGTGGAGGAAATCTCTAAGGCCATCAAAGCAGGATGGCGTACGGGCAAAATGAAGTAGCTTCCGCCCTGTTTTCACCCGTGAAACAGCGACCGGAGCACAGCCCTCTGCAAATGACGCTCTTAACCAGTGGCTCGCGTCCTGCCAGTTTATTCCACTCCAGGCGGAAGCGGCTCTCGTCCGATTTTCAACAACGCTAGAGACGCGCCGATAATCAGTGCGATGCTGACAATGATCCACGGCGTTACCGGTTCGTGGAAAAGCAAACCGGCGAATATGATGGCGTAGACTGGTTCCAAGGCGATAAATCCGCTGCACGTCGCGGCGGATATGCGCCTCAGCGCGTAGAGGTATAGCTGGAACATCAAAGCCGTATTGATGATGCCCAGCGCTGCTAAGCAGAGCCAATCAAAGCCCGATGCCGGCGCAGGTCTCGCAACAAGAAGCGTTGGGACAAACCACAGGAATGCCGCCGCGTTTTGGTAAAACGATATCGTGACCGGCGCTAGGCTTCTGTTTAGATCCTGGCTCACTCGCCAGAAAAGCGCATAGAAAACCGCGGATGAAAGGCCAATGATGACACCGGTTAGGTTTGCCTGCCCGTTGGCCGGCTGCGTGAGCAAGGCAACGGCGATGACGATGAGCAGTCCTACTCCAACTTCGGCAAGTCGCGGCAGCCTTCGTCGCAGTGTTGCTTCCACCAGAACAGTGAAAAGAGGAAATGTTGCAAAGGTAAGCGTAGCTACAGCGACTCCGGCTAGCTGAACAGACCCGAAAAACGTCAGCCAGTGCGTGGCCAGAAGAAGCCCGCTAATTGCAATGATGCCCCACGAAGACGAGGAAATGCCGGGCCGAGCCTTGTATCCGCCAAGGAGCGCCAAGGTGATCGCACCGAAGCCTGAGCGCATCGTGACGATCCAGAAGGGTGATACGTCCAGCTTTCCGTACAAAGCCGCGAGCCCGAAAATGACGGCGGCAACGTTTATTGCAACGACACCCTCTGCCTGAGAAGAGAGCCCAAGGGATTTTAGAGGCATCAATCAGCTTTCAATGCGCTTTGGCCCAGCGCAGACCGTCAGTTCACGAGCGTTGCTTGTGTCTTTGCCCAATCGCAAAGTTTATTCGCCGCAAGATCCAACCACCGGCGTCCTCTGATATTCCAGGAGAGCTGTTCCGCCTGCCCGTCTGCACGAAATAGCAGCAATGCGCCATTGCCGTAGCGAAGACAGTCGACCAGACCTATCGCGACCCTGAACCTCTCACCGGAGTCAAAGTTTTTGATCTGCACGTCTACGCTGACGTCGTTATTCTCAAGCGTCCCAATCATACGAAGAGAATTATCGTCACTCAGATATCGCCCATCCGACACCACCGCGAAATACTGCCAATCCTCTGCCGGCGCTGGACCAGTGGTTAGCAGCGCTAGAGGAATCAGAAGCGATCTCATTCCGTTCAGCCTCCGTTGAGATCTCATGAATTCTCAACAGACAGGCGATTAGATTGCATCGTCAACGGGAATAGGCTGCGGATCTGTGGATAATTGAGCAGTAGCTGGTGAAGAAGCGGACCTGCTTAGTTTCATCGGTGAAATACCGCCACCAGCGCGCCGTTCGTATTGCGACGCAAGCCCACTGAAATGACCGTTTGACGTGAGTCCCAATTTCTTATCTGCGGCTTACTGCTTGGGGAGATCTACAGCTAAGGCTTTGTCGTGTTGGATCCTGCTGGCTTAATTCTTTTGGAAGCAGAGTCCACGGAACAGAATTCGTGGGCGTCTTCCGCGGGAATGACTTTGTGAAGTTTGCGCCATTAATTGCGGCAGGTGCGGGTCTCGCTCTCGGGATATATCTGGTCCTTAGTTATGGATTTGATGATGTATCTGATGCGCTGACTGCGGCCGGATGGTGGGGTCTAACTGCTGTTTCGATCGCACACTTGGTAGCGATCGGGCTGTGCGGTCTGGCTTGGTGTATGTTACTCTTGCAAACGCCGCCGCACGTATTCCTCGTTTTCTTTTGGGCTCGGATCCTTCGCGATGGTGTGAACAATCTGATCGGTATCGTCCCATGCGCGGGTGAGATCGCCGGTGGACGTGAGCTTACGTGGCGCGGCGTACCGGCAGGAATCGCAACGGCCACAACCGTTATCGACGTAACAACGGAACTGATCAGTCAACTTGGGTTCACTTTTTTGGGGCTGGCGATCCTTCTCGCCGAACATCCTGCTTCCGAGTTCGCCTGGTGGTCCGCAGGCGCGCTGGCCGTAGCAACCGCTGCAATCATTGGTTTCGTATTGGCTCAAAAAAAGGGCTTGTTTCAATTTTTGGAGTCTTTACCAGGCCAACTGGGGCTTCTGCAGCCCTGGGAAGGTGCAGCAGCGCCCATTAACACTGCGATCCAACAGATCTATTTGCAGAGAGAGAGGATCGCGGCCGCGATAGCCACGCACTTTTTTGCTTGGCTTGCACGATGCGTGGAAGCGGTGATCGCTCTTAGTTTGATGGGTTCATCGCTCAATCTTGCCGAAGTCGTTGCGCTTGAAGCACTGATTTACGCTCTCCGAACGGTCGCTTTTGCGGTACCGTCCGGGATTGGCGTGCAGGAAGGTGGATATGTCTTTATTGGCGGGTTGTTTGGTTTAGGTCCGGACACTGCGCTTGCGCTATCACTCATCAAGCGGGCCAGAGAAGTTGCCTTGGGAATTCCTGCTCTCATAGCCTGGCAACTGCTAGAAACTCGTCGCTTGTGGTCGGGAATCGGAAGTTGTCAATGCGCAGACGACAATTCCAAATCACCTAACGAGTTGAATAGGGGTTGATCGCAACGTGAGTTTCTTCGCTCTAGGCGAGGAGCTGCGCAGGGAATTGGAGCGGGGGCATTTTTCGACGCCGATTGTCGTTTACATGTCGGCGCCGTTACCCAGACTGGGACGCTTGCCCTGCAGAACAGCTTAGACCGTAAGCGCCGCGTTAATCGGGAAGTGGACAGTCGGCATCGTACAAAGAAGAAGACGCTGGCGGGGGGATGCCAGCGTCTTGCGACAAACGATGACGTCTTGAGGGAAGAGACGTCATCCAGTGCGATCCTGGGGGCGGGATCGCACTTGTACAACGAAGCTGACGGCTACGGGTTCCACGCGCTCAGAGCAAAAACAGTTCGCCGGAGCGCATCGCAAGACTAGGACGCTTCACAGCCCATCGCTTGCAGATATAGGTGGCGAAGGGCACTGTCACGGCCAGTGGTGATCAGCGCACGCTAGCGCTTCCGCAGCACCACCTGGATCGCCTGTTCGAGCGCCTGAAGAAACTGAGATCGATCTCGCTGCGAAAATGAAGGATTGAAACCTCGGCTCTCCCCAGTTTCGCGCAGGTGCCTTTGAACCTCACGCATCGCAACAGCCATGCCGATACTCGCCTCGCTGAACGCTTTGCCATTCGGCGTGATGCACTGGGCTCCGGCCTTTAAGCACCTAGCAGCAAGTAGAATATCAGCTGTCACTACGACATCAGCGGCGCCGACACGTTCAGCGATCCAATCGTCGGCGGCATCTGGCCCGTCGTGGACCACGACACGATTGATCAGCGGGTTGTCGTCAAGACGCATCCAGCTGTTCGATACCATATGAACGATAACTTCATGTCGTGTCGCCACGCGGAGGACTTCGGCTTTCACCGGACATGCGTCCGCGTCAACATAGATTTGCATAGGCAGTGTCATCGCGCATAGGGCTTCTCGCAGCCAGCAACTTCCACATCAGGCAGCTCAGGCGTATTGGCACATTGCGCCGAACAAGTGTTAACGTCTTATGCCTGAGTCAGAAATGGGGACTAGCGATATTGGGCCCGCGGAATTTTAAGCCATATACGGCGCTGCCGACCTTTGCTCTTGGTCTTTTAACACTGGCGGGCGTGGTCGGCTGCTCGGATGTCGGGTCCAAGGGGGTTGGCTTGCAGCCCTCGGCCGATGATTTAGCGGTTCGCTCGATGCCGGTCATTCCAGGCAGGCCCGCACGCGTTTTCATCTTCGCTGGACTCAATGAGAGATGCGAACCAATCGCCGCTCCTCAAATTACGATCACAGAGCCGCCCGCGAAAGGGGATGTTTCATTCGTTGCGGGTCAAGAAACGACGATCCAGTATTCTGCCAAAGGGACCTGTACGGGTCGAAAGGCGACCGGCACCGGTATCTATTACACCGCGCGAGCCGGACAAGAAGGCATAGATCGTTTTTCAATCATCGCCAAACTTGCAAGTGGCGATACCGCGACCCGCACATTTGAAGTGACGATCGCTGAGTAGGCACTGCCGTCCTCGACAGAGTTCGAGAACGTCCCTAAAGGCGGCTGCTCGCCCGGCGGGAGCTACAAAATCTACGTCGGGTTTCAGCCCAAAAGTTTCCCCTGGGAAAAACCGTGTTCAGCAAATCGGACTCATTTGTGAAATAAGCCGGCTACGATTGGGCTGAACAGAACAACGTGGGCGATGCTTCGGATTGCGGAGGGAATTCGCAGAGCTTCAGCAAAGGTCGTGAGGGCCTACGCGAATGAGCACAGCGATAATGCGTCGAGCCAAAGCGACGACGATAACGACGACCAGCCGGGCGGCAATTCGAGTGATGAAGATGTTTGTTAGATTTGGCGGCGGTGACTGTAGCTTACTGCATACACGACGTTATGAGTTCCGAGCCCGCTGTGTAGAACCACTCTCCCCGCTTCGTAAATTTGGCCGCCTCGACCATGTTGCACTTAGAAAGATAGCGGGACATGGTCACGATGCTCTCCCCATAGCCATTCACCGTTCGAGCGAGATTGGTACGGTTCAGTTCGCAGTTCGCAGGAAGGCGGTCCAACTCGGCCATCTTGTCAGTGGCTTTTCTTAGTTCGGTCGCAAGCATCTCTTCGCGAACCCCGCAATCGACGCCCATTCCGTCTGTCGGGCGCTGAGTACTGGCTGGTGCAATAGTCGTTGTGAAATCACTTCCGCTGACCTTTGACGCCTGCCAGATGCACGTTGGTCCCATCGACTGGCTGTACTCGCCGGACATTCGATCTTTGTTGACGTTGCCGGTAGCGGTTAGCGGGTTGAGGAAATTACCGCCGTTCCAAGATACTTCCGATCCGTCCACTGTCCCGGTCGCGGTGGCATTCAGAAAGCTCGCGGTCAGCGCATAGTTTGAACCGCTAGTCGGGCTCAATGTTATCGTGAGCGGCGATGATGAACCTTCATTGTACAGACCATCGCACGTGACAGACCCTTGCCACTCGCCAGCTAAGGTTTGTGCGTACGCTGAAGGCGTAACGGATATCGATGCAATCAGCAGTACAATGAGAACATGACCAAGCCTAGCGGCGCGCATCATCACATCTCCCCGATTCGCATCTGTTGTGACGTTAAGCGAAATGCAAATGCGATGGCCGTGACAGATATGTATGTACACGCATATTTTTACGGTTCTGATTTTTGGGAATGCGGGGCGCCGCCGTCTGTGCAGGCAGTGAACAGAACCGCGTTAGTGACGGTGGCTATTGCCGAATCCTCCGTTCCTCAAGTCGCTAGATCTGACTCACAATTACTGACGCCGCAAACGCCACTCAACGCGCCAACCTATAGGCGGCGTGGCAAGCGGTGCAGTTGTCCAGGATATTCCGTAGATCTGCCAGAACCTCGGTGCGCGAGACGCCGCGGCGCGCTTTTTCGGCCAGCTGGTCGAACTTCTCGTGCGTGTCGAGGCTCATCATCGTGAAACCGATCGGCGTTTTGAGCCCGATGAACGGATTCACGTTACCGAGCAACTTGGCACCCGATTTGGCGGCGATCTCGGGCACACGCCCGACTTGGTTCTCCGCCAGAGCCGAAACAAGATCCTGGATTGTTTCGAGATATGTCCGCATGCCGGAGAGCATTTCCGCCGCCTCCGCTGGGCTGAGCGTGAGTGTTTCGCGCTGAACCTCCTTGGCATGTGACCCGCGTTGTGCGGAGACCGAACCAGCAAAAAATATTACAATGATTGCAAACGCGGCAATGACGGATGAGAAGCGCATATTCCCCCTGCTTTCCGAAGCGGCGCAAATCCGGCCCCAAGTCTAGCGCCCCGAAAAATCGACGCGTTGATCGAAATCATGCGTTGACGGCAAAGCGATCTGTGAAACGCGAAGGGACCATGCCCGTCACGTCGCTGCCCACTCCCACCGAGTGCTGGCGAAGAGCGCTTTGCGTCGAGCGGATGCGTGGGTTCAAACCTTTCATCCAGCCAAGAAATCAGATTTTATGAATCCGGTATTGCGCTGCAGTCGGCGTCAAGACCATTAGAACTCACCTAACGTTGTGGGGCTCTGTCTGCCTCTAACCACCACGCTTCTTCTTGGTCCTTGAGATATCTCCGTTCCCGCTAAGCCGACCGTCCAGGTACTTCACGCATATTTTGCCGGCCTCTCTCCGCGTGACCTGCACCGGTCGCTTCATGCCAGCCCGTCTATCAATCAGTACAAACCGGCGCAACACGCCGTAGGGTATCGCGCAAATCACATGCGCGCCGCGTCGTGCCTTGTTGATAATCTGACGCGGATAAAGGGATCCGTCTGATAGAACGATTACTCCAGGCCGCAGCTGGTTCAGACGAACCCCCCAACCGCTTTACTCGTTCTGGGCGATCGATCATCTGCTCGTCTTCTGCCAGTGAGGTGCACGGACCGCCACCAGCCGACTGGCTTTCAACAGCTATCTCTTTACTTTATGCCAAGCGACTACCGCTTTCTCGCGAGATGGCGAAGAATCTGCAGAGCTTTGGGGACGAGTAAATTAATTAACGCAGTTTTTGGATCCACATTGCGATGACGGATCGCTTTAAAAGGACTACTCTGCCCTCGCATTTTTGAGACCGTTCCATTTATACAAGAACCGCTACTTTTACACTGACTTGGCGGCAATCAATCCGATCGTAAATTCGGGAGTCGCGTGTCATGCAAGCTGTTCTCAAGCTTAGCTTCATATTTCTTTTCTCTGCTCTTATTGGCTTTACCGCCCTCCTCTCCGATGCTGACGCTAGGCGCGGCGGAGGATTTCGTGGTGGCGGATTTCGTGGCGGCAGTTTCGCCCGCGTGCACCGCGGTTCGTTCCATGGAATGAACCGCGCTCGTCACTTTAATCGCGGTGGCAGGGTCTATCGCAATTCAGTCGTTCGGCGAAATGTCCGACGAAATGTCGTTCGCAGGAACGTGCGAAGGAATTGGGTAGTTGGCCGCCGCTACTACGGCGGGATCTACTATGGCCATGTTCGGCGCTTCTGGCGTGGGAGATGGTGGGCGTACGGTGTCGGCTCGTGTTGGCGGCTAACGCCCGACGGTTTCTATGTTTGGGTCTGTTACTGAGATAGGCTCGTCATCGCCTGACCGCTTTCTAGCCGAGATCTAGCTTCCTGCTGGATCTCGGCGGGAACGTTCTGACACTTTTGATCCTATGACCGCGTCACATTATTTCGCTTCAGATCATCTTAAAGATGGCACACAAGTTACCGTTCGCGCGATCAGCATTGATGATCGTGATGGCGTACTTTCTGCTTTTGACAACCTGGATCGTGAATCCGTTTATACGCGTTTCTTTACGCCCAAACGTGAGTTAACAGAAGCCGAACTTCAGCAGCTCACCGATGTTGACAATGACCGCGTCGTTGCGCTCGTCGTTGCACTGCCTTGCAACGACTGCGCAGACTTAGTCGGCGGCGGCCGCTACTGTCGTACCAGCGAAAATGTTGCTGAAATAGCGTTCACTACCGCTGAGCGCTTTCGCGGTCGTGGGGTCGCCAGTTTAATACTCGAACACTTGGTTCGGATCGCAAGATCTAACGGCATTCTGGAATTCGAAGCCGACGTACTGCGTGACAATACGGCTATGCTTAGCGTGTTCCGCAATAGCGGGCTAAAGCTAACATCCGAGTCATCAGCTGGCGTTCAGAACGTCAGGCTCACGCTCTAGGAACGAGAATGAAACTGGAGCGGGCAAAGAATGCGCCTTGCATGAAATGCTTCAGCTGCATGCAGCGAAGTGCATGTTGTGAAGATCCCCAATTCGACAGTAGGACAAAAGGAAGAAGGCACCTCCCAGGTCCGGAGAGGTGCCCGCGCTAGATAGAGAGGATTGAGCTCTCGCTCGTAGATCGTCCTTTGGACGGGTCCGGTCTACTTAATCAGCATACACCTCATTCTTAAAAACATAAAATCACAGATTATGGCGCGTTGCATCGCGGTGCGCGCTGATATCGGTAACGCCGGGTGTACAATTGATATATTTGTTCGCCAACTATCGGCCAACGTTTCAGGGAGTCCGGCCACCGCTGACGGATGGAATCTGACCCGGGACTGCATTCCACCGCCTGCCGCCGCCAGGAGGACCTTCGTGACATCCGACCGCGCCAACGCCGGGCGTCCTTATTGATCACCCCTGTGAAAGCTCACGGACGGCCTGACGCAACGTCGGGAAGAACCGTACGCGTCCATCAATAATCCCTCTCTTGTTGGCCCAAAGACGCCATTCGGTTGCGCGACCAGCAGCACTCAGGGTTATGCCGCGCGCTTCAAGAGCCGTCACGAGCTCAAGAATTGTCATGATCCCGGTTGCGTCGATGGCCGAAGCAGGAAGCAGATCGATTACGACGTGGCGTAGACCCGGGTCTGATTGGTCGATGGCGTTCATGAGTTTGCGTTTGAAGTAGGGAGCGTTGAAGAACATGATTGGGGCGTTAAATCGGAACAATAGCAAGCCCGGGATACTCTCGCCGTCCTCATGGCGTTGGAGCGAGTGGAGGCCAGGAAAGCCCTTCACTTTGCCCAAAAGCTCCACACTCGGTCGCGACATCAGTCGGATAAATCGTAGTAGCGCGAGCACCACGACAATCAGAATGCCGTTGACTGGTCCGACAGCCACGACGCCGAGCATAGCAATTACGGAAAGCAGCGCCTCAGTCGGATCGATGCGATAGATGAGGCGAAGAGTTGGGAAGTCAAACAGAGATAGACCCGAAGCAATGAGCACTGCACCAAGAGCGGCGGTTGGAATGTATTGTAACGGGACTGTGAAAAAGACGAGCACAAGGCCCACGACGGCAGCAGCCACAAGCCCCACAGCATTCGTCCGCCCGCCGGCGGCGTCGTTAACGGCAGTACGCGAATCCGCTCCGCTGACGGCGAAACCATGCGACAGGGCCGATAAGACGTTTGCTATGCCAAGTGCCTTAAAATCTTGATCGGGATCGATATCGTATCCCTTTTTTGTCGCGAAGCTGCGGGCGGTCAATATCATGCTCGTGAAGCTAACCAGCGCCAGTCCTGCCGCCTCGGCGAGGAGCGACGGAACATCGTCCATGTCGACATAAGGGAGACTTAGTGCAGGGAAGCCGCCGGGCACGACGCCGATTGTCTTCACGCCAGCGGCTTCCAATCCGAAGAGTGGCACCGCAATACCCGCGAGTGTCATGCCGACAAGCACCGGCGGTAGCCACGGCACGAGGCGGGGCAAAATCGCGACTATCAAGAAAGTTACGGCCGCAACAGCAAACGTTATTGCGTCGATCTCTCCAAGTCTTCCAAAGATATCGATCAAGCGCGGCAATATTCGGCTTTCGTGGATTGGAAAGCCAAGGATCTTGTCGGCCTGTCCCAGAATAATCGACAGCGCCACGCCGTTAAGAAAGCCCACGAGGATCGGCCGCGATAAAAAATCTGCTAGCATACCAAAGCGCAGGAAGCTCGCCGCTATGCATA
Organism: Hyphomicrobium sp.; assembly: GCA_035547255.1. GTDB lineage: Bacteria > Pseudomonadota > Alphaproteobacteria > Rhizobiales > Hyphomicrobiaceae > Hyphomicrobium_B. Next base: position 38,080 of record DASZVX010000113.1, on the reverse strand, counting down.
TCAGTCCAGTGAGTAACGCCAGCGTAGCGGATAGTCGGGCATAGATAACTGGATCGCCCGACGCTAACGGGGCCACTGCCGCCGCGATGACGGCGCAGGTTGCCGCATCCGGCCCGATGATCAACTGACGAGACGTTCCAAAAACCGCATACGCTAAAAGCGGCAGGAAAGTTGAATACAGGCCTGTCTCAGGCCTTAAGCCTGCAAGGCCCGCATAAGCGATGCTGACAGGTACGGCTACTGCCGCGACAGCCAGGCCGGCATTGATGTCCGCTGATGCATAGCTCAGCTTGTAGTCACGTAAAGTAGCGAGACCGGGAGCAAATCGGACGAGGAAAGGTAGCGCGGTTTTCACGTGTGCACCACTCGCTTAGGCGGATATTCCTCACTCGCTCGGCATGAATCGCACAAATTTAGATCACGGGAAAGCAATCCATAGACGTCGGCTTGCGACGTCCGGCTGCCACAAGGAGAGCGTTTGTTATCGCTTCTCGCATTGTCATTGACCACTCATGCCCCGCTAAGGCAGTCTGATCTAGCTAGATGGAGAGGTCCTGCACGAGCCGTCAGAAGCTTCATAGGAGGAAACGATGATCAAATTTATCTGCATTTCAGCCATGACTTTAGCTCTCGGAGCATCGGCACAAGCCATGCCCCGGGCGCCGCTTCATCAGTCGGACAGCATAACTACACAAGTTGCGTACGGATGCGGAATTGGTAGGACGCGAGTTCGAGGTGTCTGCGTATCCAGAAGAAACATACGTGGGGTTCGCAGATGCGTGGTTTGGGGGGTAGGTCACGTCTGCCGCCGCTGGCGCTGGCATTGACGCTTTCCATTGCATTAATTGCGACTCCGACAATTTAATCGACCATTTCGCTACTCGGTCGTTTGTGACTTTTTTCACCGCGGCCTAGGCTCGTGAGCAGACACATCCTCGCTTGCTGAGCAAGCAGGGCGGTCTTGATGAAGATCAGATGCTGCCCTGCCCCTCCCAATCAAGCCCGCATCCGATATCGATATTCCCAATAGGGTCGTCGAACTCTCGGCGCGTGAATTGCGGCGTGATTTTATCCGCACCTATCGAGAGAACGACGGCGCAAGCCGAGACCCGCAAACATCACCGAAGGAACTCCCGCTATCGTGCGCCGACATACCATCCTATGCGGTTACCGGCTCATTTCCTCGCATCCACGCCAGACCAAGTTCCCAGGCAACAGAAAGGACGATCGGACCAACAAAGAGGCCAATAATCCCATATGCGATTGTCCCTCCGATGACGCCAATGACGATCACTAACATGGGAGTAGTGAGACCGCGGGCCATTAGGAACGGCCGCAGAACGTTATCCAGGAGCCCAATTGGCACCATGTAGGCGGTAAATAGAAGGGCATGTATTGCTTCCTGGGTCATCCAACTCCAAACAATGATCGGTAGAAAGAGAATGCCTGGACCAATTTGGAGGATTCCAAGTACCAGCGAAGCGAAAGCTAAAATGCCGGCACCGGGTACACCGGCCACGAGAAAACCCACACCTCCGAGGAACGATTGCAGCAACGCCACTCCAAGGACACCACGAGAAATGTTGCGGATCGTCGCGCCGGCAAGTTCCACCATCTCTGTGCCTCGCGGCTTCAGAATGCGTTCCATTATCCGAGCAAGTACATCGACCAGCCTAGGACCTGGGTGAAAGAGGAAACCTGCTAGGATAATTGAGAGCAGGAACTTGAGCAGCCCGACAAAAACATTCGATGCTACCTGAAGGAGCCAGCCCGCCATGGGTTTCAATACGGGTGCTAATTCAGCGAGTTGAGAGCTGATATCTGTAACGGCGCGAGCCCAAATTCTATAGATCTGTTCGCCAACTACCGGCCATTCTTTGATCGCTTCTGGCGGCGACGGAATGGACAAGCCCCCGTCAAGCTTTTTGGCGGCAACCTCAACTCCATTGAGCAGACCGAAGCCAAGCCACGCTACGGGTGCGAGGACGATAACCATGCAAAGCAACATAACGAGTGCTGCGGCGAGTCTGGGGCTATTGAGCCAATTCTCTAACCAGCTGTAGACGGGGTAAAGTGCCACCGTCAAAATGGCGCCCCAAACTAAAATCGTGAGGAAGGGCGCAACGATTGCCAATGACAAATAAGCTAGCAGTGCTAGCAAGCTGATACGGATGGCAAGATCAAGAACGATCTCCCGATACTTCTGCGTATCGATCTCCTGCATTTGTCGAATTCCCATTCTCTATTGCTCCGATGCCTCGATACCGCGCATGGAGCCTTGATCGCCAAGACGCAGAGCAGTTCTCATTTTCCCGGGAGGTGCCTTTTCTTTGCATTAATCCTATCGGTCCGACTTTTTTGGTCATTCAGCTTGGGCTGGCGGTGTTAGATGGCGGGTTGGCCATCGATCAACGCTACTACAAGAGGAAATTTTTCTAATACTACTGTGAGTAAATGGTGCGATAATTTCTACGCTGGGTGAACGTTGGTGTGACGGCAATATTCTGCGAGACCAATATTCGGCGTCGCCGATTTGCGCTCAGTACCAAACTCCTTGGTAACGTGGCTTGACTACTTGTGAGATGTGGACACGGGAACCACTCCCCTCCTCGTGCCTCCCGTGTTAAGGCGTCGACTCCCCTCGCCGACGCCTTTTCTATTTCAGCTACTTCTTGCCTTTCAGATAAGCATCCAGATGCAAGGCCAGTAGCTGCAGTCGGTCGATCTTGCCTTCGACGTTTTCGATCATCTGCATCGCGCTGTGCGCGAGATTTCCAAGCATGCGAAACAGCGCCAGCCCAAACGAGCGATGCGAATGGATAAGATCGCAACGCAATTAAAATCCCAGAATGTGCAATTACCTAGTAAGTCGGCGGCACGTCGCGAGCATCAACACACTGCTCGCCATTCCAATAGCGGTACACACCGCAACCGTTCCAAACATATGCAGCTGATCGAGGTGCGCGATAGGACCAGCCATAAACGGCCGGAGCGCGCCGCACGGCAGTCGTTGCAGCAGGCTTGGGCACCCACTGGCGAGGGGCCATTTCAGCTTCGGCCGCACAAGCAATTTGCGCTCCGAATAACATAGCGAATGGAAGCGCGGCAATGGTGATAAATCTGTGTGAGTGTGTCATCGCATTATCTCCTGATAATCGCGGCTCACACGAGCCTATTTTAGGCCCTCCGTCACAAGACAGTTAGCACCTTGCTGCTTTATTGTCTGTCTAATTGAAAACTGCGTCGACGTTGAAATTCAAGGTACCACTAATTCGATCGATTGCGATGAAGTTGACACTTGTTCAGACAAACGATCACCGGTCATGGCTGCGTATTAACGGATGCACCACTGACAGAATGTCAGAACTCCTTCAGCCCGAAGATTGGGCGATATGGCTTGGCGAGACGGACGCTTCTAGCCCCGCGCGATTAAGCCGGTGACGACGCGACAAAAACTAAAGCCTGGATTTTCCGAGGTGGTTCGAGAAGACATCCCTTGAGCCAGATCAATGCGCCGGGTTTTGGATTACCCAACCTTGCGTTTTATGAGGCTGATAAAAACAATTAGTTCCGCGCTCGACGTGACGTTCAGCAGCCACTTTTCAAGTGTCAGTAAAGTTTGAGGCTTCGAAAAGCAAAGTAAGGAACCGTGCAATGATCAACCGCAGACTGCAATACATAGTGCGTGATCAGCAGCCTCTCCTAATGCAAGCTGCTGATACCGTTCAAAAGGCTTGCGAAGCGATGCGTGTCGGGCACGTTGGCTCGGTTCTTGTGGTCGATGAACATCAACGGCTACTTGGTATCTTTACTGGGCGCGACGCGGTCAAATTACTCGCCAAAGGCAAAGGCGGCGGCATAGCGCTGGCGAACGCGATGACACCCAACCCCGTTACCCTCACCCCTGAACAGCAAGCCATCGATGCGTTGCGAGCAATGAACGATGGTGGTTTTCGTCACATTCCGATCATTGAAAAAAGCCGCATCTTGGGCATTGTCTCGCGCGCGGATTTCAAGGGGCAGGAACTCGACCGACTGGAGGAAGAGGAGGCCCTGGCTGAACGCATCTGGTAAAATAGCGTCTGACGGTTGCACCTTGTAGCCGTTGATTGAAGATTACACCGTTCCAGTTAGGGTCCGCAATTCAGCGACGACGGCGCACTGAGGCGACTTCGAAGCGGTTTTTCTGACGCTGCAATCATTAGATTGCACTCGTGCGATCAGACCGCTCCTTACTATTCATTCAATCGAGCCGTTGCCGCAGGCGGACAGCGAGAGGCACTGCCTCTCTTGTATCTTCGCCCAATCTTAGATTTCTACTCGCGTCATTTGATGCTTCCAGTCTGGCATCTATCGTATTGACTGCAGAAGTACAGAGTTGCGATGAAATTTAAGAAATCGCTTTTGCCCTCCGGTGCAGTTCCTCATATTGAAAGGTTCAGAGGCTTCTATCCCCATTCTTTTGAGAGATGGCCTATGAGCGATTGGAGAAATAATTAGTCGCCACCGTCCTCAAAATTAATAAATCCCCGATCAAACAAATGATCGATGCTTGGCGTCAGCAACAAGCCGTTCTCGGCGTTAAACCGCTCTTCGTTCGTTGCGTCGCGCTAAGGCTTGCGATGACTGGCGATAAGATGTGCGGGCTACCCTAATTCGACAGATGCTACGCGCTGATCCTCACGGGCTGCCCGTTTAGAGGTCCTCTACCGGTAATAAAAAGCGCTGATGTGACGCAAGCGCGCAAGGCTTCGCGTTAACCGTCGGGCCATGCCTTTTCACCCTCTGCTCCTTTACTGAGGAGCGTCACTGTATTTCTACCGTGTTATTCACATCACTTGTCTTTCAGCACGCGATTTCGCTAAACGGCGACTTATTACCTGTAAGACAAAGGATGTTCCGTTGAGTATGAATGTTGATATTGAATGTGGGACCGCGCATCGCGCCGTTGTGAAGAAGCTGGTTATCGCTCCGACGTCCTCATCTATTGGCGAAGCTCGTGATGATAGATGTTTGGCGAACGTTGACAAAAGTGCGTCTGGCGGTTCGTCTTCTCTGGAACGCGCGCTAGTCGCGATGGACCGTGACAGCGACCTCCGCCGCAAATTTCTGCGCAAACGATGGCAGGGCGCGATCGGAATAACCTCCGCTCGACGGGTCCGAACCTCTGGCTAAAGCCGAATATTTCGTACGCATTTAGGCCGTGTGCTGAAAAAACTGAATAGAGCAGACGAATTCCGGACAGCGAGAGAGTCCCTCACTCTTGCTTCCGTTGACCAGGTGGCCGGAGCGGAGTTTGGAGGCGAGACCCCCCGTGCCTGCCTATCCGCTCTGGGCCACCTGGATTCCATTCTTGCGAGCATTGATCGGGTTGAATTCGCTTCGTTGAATTCGCTTCGTTGAATTCGGTAAACTATAAGGAACGCATTCGTAACCGGTTCCAACGAATCATAGGACTCGAGATGTGGTCGAGACCAAGCGCCGAATCTTTCGTCTCTGGGGGAAGAACAAGGAACAACAAACCGATCTTCCGCGCAGAAATCATTGACTGCGAAGCCGACACGTTGCCGCTCGCAAGTCTCGTCGATGGACAACTGACCGAAATCCGCCCATTCATGCCGTGGCGGCATGTCCCTGGCTCCAAAGAGCATCGACAAGCAGTTTAGACGGTCGCAGACTCGATATGCTTGGCTCTATTCGACATGAAAGAGCTTTATTGCCCTAGACCATTTGGGGCGTCCCCGAGGTAGAGCGCAGCCAACCCCGTGCTTCAGGGAGCCTCCACCGCAGGATTCGCTCAGTACGCCCGTATCGTTCGGCTCCGCGCCTCAGCCGCCGCTATCGATCTCAGAATAAATTATATTAGTCACGCGATTGAAAATGAGTAGCGTAGCAGCAATCTCGCATGAATTTTGGCCGACGTTCATGCGCTTGCGATGGCCACTCGCCGTGTACGCCCTGGCGTACTTGGTTGGAGGATATCTTGGTCAGTGGCCCTCACTCGGGCCTGGTCTGACAGCCACGCTATGGATCCCAAGCGGTCTTACGCTCGCGGTCCTCCTAAAGTCCAACAGAAAATATTGGTTGCAAATCGCGACGGTTGGGCTCGTCGCCGACACTGCTCTTCAACTTTGGGTTTACGATTTCCAGCCGATTGCGGCGGCGATTGTTGCAGCAGGCAATATCCTCGAGCCGCTTGCCGGTGCCAGCCTGGTGGTGCGGCGATGCGGGTATCCGTTCAAGTTCACAGGGCTGCGCGAAGTTCTTTGGCTCGCGCTGCTGGCGGCTTTTGTTAGTCCGATGATCAGCGCCACAATGGCGGCTGCGACGCTACATGTCACGGGCGTACAAGACTTCATGTCCGCCTGGTTTCTCTGGTGGCTCGGTGATGCAATCAGCGTGCTGATTGTAGCGCCGCTCGTCATTGCCATTTGGCAGGTAAAACGAGAAGGGTTACGCTTGAACCCCGTTTTGCTCGCAGAAGGAGGAGCGCTGCTCGTCGCATTGGTCGCGGTTGTACACGTGTGGCTGACCGGCCGTGTCCCCATCGCGTTTATGATCCTGCCATTCCTGCTGTGGGCAGCACTTCGCTTTGGTGTCACCGGCGCCGCCCTGGCCCTGGCAATTCTAGCGGCAATGACGTTCGGATATATTCAAATCGGTTTTCTCCCGTTCGGAGAAAGGGAGTTTAGTGCCTACCAGCGAACCGTCATAGTTCAAGGCTTTCTCGGCATAGCTAGCCTTTCAACTCTCTTGCTCGCGGCCCTCAACGAGCAAGTCACATCAACTTTAATGGAACTTATGCGGCTGAATGAAGGGCTCGAAGATCGCGTAGCACAGGAAAGGCGCGCTCTGCAGGCCAGTGAATTGAGAGCGCGCCAACTTATGGACAATCAGCTTGCATTCGTAGCGCAGTTGTCGATGGATGGAACTGTGCTCGACGTTAACCGAGCAGCGCTCGCTGCATCAGGCGTCGGGCCCAATGATGTTATCGGCAAGAAGTTCTGGGATTGCTATTGGGCATCACACGACAGTGCCGTACAGTCCCGGTTAGAGAAAACGGTGATTACCGCGGCAACGGGCAAGGTCGTACGTTACGACGAGACGTTCCGTGTTGCTAACGATGGCCGGATCGTCGTTGATTTTATGATCGTCCCCGTTCGCGGTACATCAGGCGAAATCAGCTATCTGATACCGTCCGGCGTAGACGTAACCGACCGCAAAAAGATAGAGCATGACCTCATTGAGAAGGAGGAGCGCCTTAAACTAGCTCTTGAAGGTGCGGATGCCGTCGATTGGATTTGGGACATCCCTTCAAATCGCCTAACGTGGTCCGACCGCTATCGAGAGTTTTTCGGTGAAACGGCTGAGCCACCTCGAGATTATCAAGAATGGATCAACACCGTTCATGCAGAAGATCGATCGAAACTGCAACACCGCATCGAGCAAATGCTTTCTATGCCCGACGATAACATTTGGCGTGAGGAATTCCGGATCGTGGATCCGAGCCGGGGAACAGTGTGGCTTGGCAGCTTTGGACTTATGAGGCGAAATGAAGCCGGCGTACCGAAAAGAATGACTGGCATCTTCGTCGATATCACGCAAAGACGCCAAGCCGAATTCCAGCTTCGATTGCATCAGGAGTCGCAAGCAAAGCTTGCGAGACTAGGTGTGCTAGGAGAATATTCTGCAGGCATCGCACATGAGATCAACCAGCCGCTGATGGCCGCGCGCGTTTACTTGCGTCTCGCTAGCGATGCCGCGGCTAATGCCGAAGCGAAGGAGGAAGTTGTTAGTGCCGTTGCAAACGCCACCGCCCAGATTGAGCGGGCTGGTGACGTCATTCGGCGCTTGCGAGAGTTCATTCAGTTCGGCACGGTTAATTCTTCGCCATCTGATCTGCAGGCTATCGCTCGGTCATCCATTCGGCTATTGCAGCCAGAGCTTGAACGAGCCGAAATAGTGATGGCAGAGGAATTTCCAGCAGACCTAAATCTCGTGCTAGTCGATCCGCTGCAAATCGAGTTGGTCTTAACAAATTTGCTGCGGAACTCGATCGAGGCAATCTCGGGAGCGGGTATCAAACACGGTCGAATTACGATCAAGGCAACCCACGTAGATTGCGATTGGCTGGAAGTCGCCGTCGAGGATAATGGGCCCGGGTTCTCGGCGGACGATTCACGCCCTCCTCCACTCCTCACGACAACGAAAACCGATGGACTAGGGTTGGGGTTGTCATTGAGCAAGTCGATCATCGAAGCTCATGGAGGTCGGTTCTCGAAGGCCCCCCGTCTTTCCGGCGCCGCTATTCATTTTACATTACCTAAATCAAAAGAGATCTCTCCGTGGAGAAGCTCGCGAGAATTGCACTAGTTGATGACGACACGGCTGTCCTTGACTCACTCACTATCTACTTGAGGAAGTCCGGTTACGACGTCGTGTCATTTTCCGACGCACGCGCTCTATTGACAGCGCTCGACGGCGGCAGCTCCTTCACATGCATTGTCAGTGACGTGCGGATGCCGGGGTTATCCGGGCTTGATCTGCAGCGAGAACTCTCAGCTCGTGGTCTCCGAGTTCCACTTATTTTAATAACGGGCTACGGCGATATCACGACGGCGGTTGCAGCTGTTAAAGCGGGCGCCTACGATTTTCTGGAAAAGCCGTTCGACGAGCAGCGTCTGAGCGAATTACTGCATACTGCGGTGATCGAGGTTGGCCAAGTTCACGCAGATGATGAGTATCTGGCTCAAATCCGCGCGCGTGTCGGTGCGCTATCCGAACGCCAGCGTCAAGTCATGACGCTGGCGGCGCAAGGCTTCACGAACAAGGAAATTGCAAAGAAAATGGATATCACCACGCGCACTGTCGAGAGTTATCGCTCGTTGCTTATGGAGCGAACGGGTGCGAGAAATCTGGCTGAGTTGATTCGTATGGCAATGCGGTTGGGAATGGTGAGCTAGCTATGCCTTTGAAGTTCATCTATCACATCATTTATCATATCATTGGGCATTGATCGCCCGGAGTTGTGTTTAAAATCTTGGCCGCGTCGCAGTCTTCTTCGTAAGTCCGCCAATTTTTCTTCTAAAAAATTCATATGATTGAATTCCGCTCACTAGGATTCAGTCCGACGCACACTGACTGTCTCTCAACGTTGAGCTGGGAGCGATGGTGGAGCGCTTCAGCAGAAGGCTTTGCGTCGAGCGGATGCGTGGGTTCAAACCTTTCATCCAGCCAAGAATTAGATTTCACGAATACGATATTGCGCTGCAGTCGGCGTCAGCGCTCTTCGAGTGTCGTATGATCGGCAGTTCTAGCGTCTGCCCGCGTAACCTGAATTCTGCAAAGCCCTGAGGCATTTCTCAAGCAGCTGATGGCGATGCGATCGCATGCAGGCTCGTAGCGCTGGACTTGGTGGAGAGGTTATCTTGTACGGACTGCAATAAACCACGTAGTCCGATGAGCACGCTACGGGAAGCACGCTGCTGCCCTGAAGGGGATGCTCCAGCTCGCCACACCGGCGCTTAACTTCATTGTCATCGTGCCCGTGACCCTGTGCCCACACGGACCGACGGATGCCGAAAAGATCGGGGTCCCGGTGCCGTAATAGTGCCTTTGGGCGTAGATCTGGGTAGCGGCGGCGTCAGGGCATTGGCTGCTGCTTATGGAATAGCAGCGTGCCGCCGCTTCAGCGGCGGCCTGGAGTCCCGAGGCCGAATACATCACCAGTCCGACATAGAGAGTTCCAACGACCAGCATGATGAGTGCGGGCGAGATAAGCGCGAACTCAACCGCCACGCTGCCGCTATCAGATCCTTGTGGCTGCCGTCTCATGGCTATCCCAGACGCATCCAACTGGTCATTCGGATGGACTGCATTCCTAGGGCCCCGATGACACTCAAGCCGAACAAAGGCGTGTAGGTGTAATTGACTTGAATTGTGATGTAGTCGCCGGGCGACGTGCCAGCGCTGCCAACGGCCGAACAATCGGCCGGCTTGCTCGCGAGGCTGCCGACGGCTTGAAGGTTGTTGGAGGACGTAACGCAGTAATAGGCCTCAGCGGGATAATTCGATGCCAAATGTACCGACGTTCCAAGCGATGTGCTCTGCATGGCCGCTGCGATCGCTGCATTCAAGCTCGCGCAATTTTCTGTCGCGGGTAGCATGGAACTGTCAGAACAAGTCTTCCACGCCGCTTGCGCCGCCACGTGAGCGGCATTGTCGACATCCATTCGCTTCAGAGCATAATTGGCGAGGTCGGCCGAGTTTGCAATTCCGAGGATAAGCAGCATCGCCGTTCCCGCGAATTCGATTGCGGCCGTACCGCGCCGGTCGTGCCAAAAAGCCAACGGCACCGATGTCAACGTGTGAGGCATCAGTTCACCAGCATCCCGCGTGAACCGCCCTGGGGCTGAGTTAGTCCCGCGTCTGCGCACTGCGTGTTGTTTTTGAAGATCGAACCCGTTCCGTTGATCGTCAAGTTGTCAACCACCATGGTGAAACAAAGAGCGCCATTGGACGACTTGTTGACGGCGCCACTGACGGTGACGCTCGAATGCGGTAAGTACACGAGGCCGGTGATGTTCCATGCGGGACTGTTGCCGCTATAGGAAATGTTCACGTTCGTGGTCAGGTTCGGATCCTGATAAATAGCGACCCCACTCCAATCGCCCGATGTCGGTGCCTGGATATCCAGCGTGCCACCGCCTATCGGCGTGTGCTGATAAGACGAGCTGTTCGAGCCGGTAAAAACAACGGTCAAATTAGTCCCCGAAAGCGTGTACCCATTGGTATCCAGCCGACCGTTCTCGATGACGAGGACCGTATTATTAATGGTCGTGTTACCGGTCAGCTGCTGGTCGCCACAAACCACCCTGTAACCGCCATAAGAATAACTCCCAGACCACTTGTTCAAAGATGGAAGCGCGGGATCTTTCTTCTTGGCAGGCTCCTGGGGATAAGAGCCGCATGGATTGGCTGGAATATGTGATGCCAAATCTGCGTAGGGATCACTAACGGGCTGCACGTGCGAAGTTGAAGTGACGCCACAGCCGTTGTTGGTGGCAACCGCATCACCGAAGTCGGCATTCAAATTGTGCCCATTGCAGGTTGCACCGGTGTCCGACATCACGTTGCAGCCGGCGAGATCGGCTTTGGGCGCGCCGTTCGATGTAATGCCTTGTTTGCCGCTGCTGGCCAGCGCCAAAATGCAGTACGAGCGATTGGCGACGCTTGTGGCCACCGCCGACGCGTCGAGCGCCGCCATTGGCTCGCCATTGATTTTTGTACTGCCCGAGTAGCCAACGACCTGGGACAAAAATAATGGCACGTCGTCAGTCACCTGAACGGTGTAGCAATTCGCCTTACAGCCTGAGGCCGTTGCGGGGTTGTCGACGGCAACCGTTATGTTGCCAGTTCCATCTTGAAAGCCGTAAAGTGCCGCGACGGCTTTTGCCTCATTAGTGTAATTTGAACCGGCGTTGGTAGCTGCAGCAATAGCGGCCGCGTCGGCAGCATGCTGCATAGCCCGATGCCGCCACTGCCAATACGAAATCTCGACCGCGAGTGCCATGCCGCCTATGAGTACCGGCATCAGCAGCGCCACCACAACGATGGTGGAGCCCATCTCATTGTGAAGAAGGGCGCCCAGACTATCTCGCGTTCGGCGGTACAGATTGACTGCGAGTCGCTGGTCAGCGGCAATTTGCATTGGGAGGCGGCGTGGTGCGTCCATCGCGTTTCGCCATTTCTTTCGTGAGGATCTCCTGGTATCGGGCGGCTGCAGGATATTCACGACTCCGTCGAGTTCAGTTAGTCCATGACCTGATGAAGAAGGTCTTAAAGATTGACTACAACCGATGGCCTAGTCTGAGCGGCTGGGCGAATTCTGATTGCGGCTTAGTGTCATCAGAAGCAGCCGACGGCTCACGCGCTGAAGGGAGCAAGCGGATCAGGCGAAACTGATCGCTGGGTTGCGGGGGCTTTTGGCGATGGCAGAAAGTGGTCAGATCAAAGCCGTATGCTACGCCGCGCTGGATTACACCGGCATTTGACCTCCAGCCGTCTACTGCAGATGCGCGCGCTCAGCGCGGCCACTCTCTCGGCAATCGATGGCCTAATTCCCTGCGCCTTCTCCGAAGGCGAGTCTGAACGTATCATCGCTGCCGCGTTGAACGACCGAATACCGCCGCAAGATGATTAGTCCAGGGATGATAAGTGTCGCTTGATCACCCATGAGAGATCTAAGCACAATGTTGAACTGGGCGGATCGTTGGTGCCGTATCCTTAATCAAACTCATTACGCTGAGTTGACCCGGAGCCACGTTTCACCGTTGAAAAATGGCCGCTAGGATTTCACCGGCGAAATCGCCGCTCCTAGGCGGTCAACGATGGAATTCGAAATCGGGTTCGTGTTTGCGTTTGTCGCGACGATCACGGCCATCTTGATCGATTGGCCACGCGCATTGGTGGGCCTAGTGTTGGGGACGATGAGCTATTATATGCCATATGGCACGATCGTCATCCCTGTGGGCAGCGCCATCATCGCTATGGCCGGAGAGTTCGTCTATCCCATCATCGGCCGCACGGCGGAGCCTAGTCTTGGGTCATTCGTCATCGGTTTTTTTTCCGTCGCCGGAACGGCGTCCAGTATCCACGTTACGTTGCGCAACTTGAAGGATAGGATGTGAGAGTCGACAGCAGGCGCGGGGAGTGAGCGTCCTTTGGGAACTGGCGCGGTAGACAAGGGAACACCCTGATCCGGGGGAAAGGACCAGGGTGTTCGGAATTATCACAGCTTGAGGGGTACGGCGCGCGTTGCGCCCGCTGTGACGAGCGGACGATTCACCTTCTCAGGTGCGAGGGTCTGTTCCTTGGGGAACAGCACACGCTCCAGCATGCAACCCGGGAGCAATACGAGCGCGCAACGGAAAAAACATTACAAGCTGGCCCGCAGCCCCTTTTCACCGGGTGAAAATACCCCGCCAGAGCTGAGCCAAAGTCAGCCCGCCCAAAAGCGCAGAAAACGCACAGAACAAAAAAGGCGCAGGGTTCGTATCCTGGCGCCAATTATTTTTCGAATTTTGCTGATGGATCACCGCCATCGTCAATTCGCAGCCATTTCCTCTCGTAGCTTCCTCTCGTAGCGGCGCTTGTGGCGCTCTTCTGCACCGGCAGAGCTTGCCTCAGCGCTGCTTAGCTTTGTCCGTAGCTGCAAGCACTTCAAGTTTATAAATTTGTATTACGTTGCTAGCCACCTGCGTGGGCTTGCACTCATACGGCAGATTGCAAGGACGAGAGCGCGGCTTTGAGACGGTGAAATGCCAGGAGGGCAGGAATCCCGAAGCGCAACCATGTCCTTTGATCGGAAAATTGGCGCACGTGAATCCCATTGCATGCAAGCGCATTCGCGATGCTTTGCGCCCGTGGGTGTTCGGCGAGACGAAACAGCGACGTTCTTCCGACAATATCGCATCCCGCTCGTGCGAGCAGTTCGTCGAGCTGCTGGGCGGCGTTGGCAAGACGATCCTGCGCTTCGCTGAGCCATCTTGCGTCTTCCAGCGCGTGGCGACCAATCGCGAGCGCTGGCCCTGAAACTGCCCAGGGTCCAAGCCACGCTCGGAGCAGCGACGCCACCTGCGGCTCTGCAATCGCAAATCCGAGGCGCACGCCCGCCAGACCATAGGTCTTTCCGAATGACCTTAAAATGATCGTCGAAGGTGGGTTCAACGGAACGAGGCTTTGCTCGGCCCCGAGAAAATCTGCAAATGCCTCGTCGACGACCAAAAGACCGCGCCTACCGGCGATTTCCTCGGCGGCATTCAGCAATCGGCGGGGAAGATAATGTCGCCCCGTCGGATTATTTGGATTCACGAGAACGACAACCATTGCATCGGCGATCTCGTCCAGTTCTCCAATCTCGCGAACGGTATGCCCCATCCTTTTCCAACACCGTATGTGTTCACGATAGGTGGGGCCGACGATCGCAACGGTCGTCGGTTCTATCAGACGTGGAATAACCTGGATGAGGGCCTGTGTGCCGGGCGCCGACACGATGCGATCCGGATCGTCAGTTCCGTAGCGGCGAGCTGCGCTAAGGCGCAACGTAGCCTCCTCTTCCCGGAAAGGAAGCCTTGACCAGGCATCTGGAGGAAGTGGTGGGATCGGATAGGCAAACGGATTGATTCCGGTCGACAGGTCGATCCATGGTTCGGGTGCGTGCGGATATCTTTCGCGTACGTGATCGATATCGCCGCCATGCATTTCAAAATCGCCTAGCTGGCAGAATTGGCTTGTCAAATAAGATGTCGCCACGGCTGTTACCCGATTTAGAAATTGAGCAACACTCCAGCGCTTACGAAATCGGCGCTGTCAAGGTGCCCAACGGCAGCCGATAGGCCGGTGACATCGGCATCATAGCGCTGGTACTTCATGTAGACCGTCATCGCTGCGGTATCGATCTCCTGGGCTGCGCCGCAGCCAAAGCGGCGTAGCGCGCTTGAGGTTGCGCCTAGGCCGAGGGCGGCAGGACCCAACTGGTCGTTGTATTGCGCATAATCGCTGTAAACAATCGTTGCGCCGAGCGACATCCATTTCCGTCGGATGCCGCCCTTGAAGTACCACTGATCGCTATTGGGTGGAGTAATTCCCCCCGCCAACATCGTATCGCTATTGTCTTCGCGGCCATAAGCGCCGTGCATGAAAAATCCAGTGGCAAGATGCTCGACGTAACCGCCCGCTTGAAAGAAGTTGCTGCTTTTCTTGCTCCCGGCCGGTAACGGGTAAGCCGCATTCAGGTATGTACTTTCCGAGTACCCGACGCCGAGCAGAACTTTGAAGCCGCTCCACTCACCGGTGTAGCGGGCGGCAATTTCCCAGTCGTCATCCTCTCCCCAGCTGGCGGATGCGGAAAAACCCGAGAAGACGGGCGTGTCGTAGCGCACCGCATTCATGACGAGACCGTCGCAATCGCCTCCAAGGGGAGCACTTTGCGAATAGCAAAATGCCAACTGACCCCAGGTCAGTGTGCTCGGCGACAAGTCGCCGCCGCTGCGGATAATGAACTGGGGAAAGCTAGCCAAGAACGTATAGTTGGCGATGATCTGCGTGCCCGACTGGTCGGTGAACATCGCCACGCTTTTGGCGGCATTCGCCTGGCGGCCGACACTGATTTTGCCAAGGTCTTCGCTCTGCAGGTACCAGTAGGACAGCTGGACGTTGAGGCCTTGGCTGAAGTCCGGCGAAAACTGGTTTATTGCCTGACCGGTTGAGGCATTCTTCCCGAACGGGTTGTCACTGAGGTTCTGGATACGCAGCATGTAGCCCGCGACCCAGCCGGGTGCGACTTTTGCTTCGCCAGTAAATTTGACATGTGATGCTTGCGTCGGTCCGAGCCCATGCAGGTACACGTTGCGCTCGCCGCCGTCGTCCCACCATGTGATTTCTTGGGCGACGAAGCCGGAAATAGTCAGCGAGACCTTGCGCGTGCCTTTCTGCACTGCCGCTGCTTCGAGTTCCACAATGCGTGTTTCGAGGTCTGTGCAGCAATCGCTACTGACGTCAGCAGCTTGGACGGTGCGTGCTTCGCTCGCTTCTATAGCGCCGAGCCAAACCATAAAAGCGACCGCAGAGCGGATTTTTTTCATGCGGACTCGTTCTCCAGAAGCAATTCTGCATGGCAACGCGAGGCAAGGCGCTGCCGCTCGCGCAGGCAGGAAAGCGCGATCACAAGTTGTGTTTGGCTAATATCTTTTCGGACAGGCGCTGGTCCTTATTCGCTCCTTCGCAGAACGTGGACACTTGTAAGATCAAACTCTTCATCTGTCAGAGGTGATCAGCGATTCGCAGTTCAAACGATTGTTCGGTTGCGAAGCCATCACAGGTGCGCTGCGCGTGAGCATGCTGCCCCGAAAATGCGCTGCTTATTGCCTATATCTCAGTCGCCCGAGATTACCGAACCGGTGACGCATCAAAAGTGATTGCTAAGCTCGCGTATCAATCAGAACCACGATCGCAAGCTACGCAAAACCCGTGAAGAACCAAAGTTACACTTGGTGCAACTCAGAATTTCCATCAACGGGCATGGAACGTAGCGTCTATTGCCTACGCCACACAGCAATCTGCATGAGGATCATTCTCTTGCACGGCAAGGTCAACATTTTCAATCTTGCCAAGAATGCCGGCACCAGCGTCAATCAAATAGAACGCTTCTATGCCCGCAACCTACCGATTTCCGCGAAGCTCGTGAAAAGTCTGCAGGCGTTTGGAGAGGAGTGTATCGAATGGCCGATCCGCTAGACGGGGAGAAACGTGGCTTGGCAAAACGGATACATCGTCAGCCGACGTGTTTCGGAAATTCCACGATGTTGGCAACTGGACGATGGCTGAGCAAGAGCCGTCGAAGAAACCGAAACCGCCGCAGAGCAATGGCACCTTTGGCGAGGCATCACCTAGTTCGCATGGGGAGAATGTTGGATTAAGCAGAGCGGTCCGTGACGTGCAGATTAAGGGATTGGCATTTCTTGTTTGTTGCTCTTAAATTCTAGGCGGCTTCTGTCATAAGGCGAAAGATGAAATCCAAGACTGTGCACGTGAACGACAAGATGCAGTCCGGCTACACCTACGAACTCGTGTTTTCAATGGGGCAGAACTTTGCGCCGGGGTTCAATCCGCAACTCACCCCTGCCGAAATGTTGCGGCTAGGTGTATTCGGTGGCAAGTACATGACTGACTGCCGCGAGGAGTTTCCGAAGAGCTGGTTTGAACACGCGAAGCTTTCGCCGCAGAAGCGCAATCCATCGCTTAACTGGTTTGGGATAAACGCAAGTCAACCACTCTCAATCTGGCGCAAGAAGGGTTGGATTCATCCCGACGATCCGCGCGGCTGGTTTCAGTGGTATTGCCGCTACTATATGGGGCGACGGATGCCTGAAGAGGATGCACGGCAGATAAAGCGTTGGAAGCAAATCAATCGTCATGTCATTCAATTGAAGAGTAACTGCGACGAGGGAGATCTGTCCTGCCGGCGCCGTCAGCGCCAAGCATTGTTGCACTGGGCCTACGACAGTAGACGGATCTGAACTCGCTGTATTTCTGGTGGTTGCTCGCCATTCCTGAAGTTCCAGACGAAATTGTCGTCTCAACTCCCATACGCTTCGCCAACATCATTCGATTGGACGTGGTGCGACTAAGGGATTGGATGGAACCAGTGCGAAGCTGGAACCAACTTTGATGCATCTACGCGCAGCCGCGGCCGGGAATGCTGAAAGCTGGAGCAACTCCCGTTACCTTGGAGAAACTGAGAGCGATCACGTTGCGTGAATGCGGGATTGAAACCTCGACTCTCGCCAGTTTCGCGAAGATGCCTTTGAACGTCACGCATCGCCACAGCCATGCCGATGCTTGCCCTATTACACGCACGACCACAGCAGGAAGGTACGGATCGTTTCTCGATCATTGCTAAACTTGCGAACGACGATACTGCGATCCGCACATTCGAGGTGGCTATCGCGAAGTAGGCTCGCTTAGCCGGCGCAAAAATCTATGTCGTGTTTCCACGCAAAAGTTTCACCGGTGAAAAGCCACGTTCAGAAAATCGGACTCATTGCGAAACAGCACTTTTCTCATCAGTCGCCGTAACCAACTGACGCGTCGACGCTTTTATCCCGATATCCGTTGCCCTCCCCTCCCCACTCATTACGCCAGCTCGCAGTTAGTCGCTTAGAAGCATCAGATCCACTCACGATCGCTCTTATTGAACGGAGATGCGCTGCCGGATGCGCAATCTCGTCATCTTCTTGCTCTCAGTCATTCACAACTTGTGCAGCCCGCCTAAGTGGTAGGTCGAATCTCTTCGTGTCCGAAGACATCGCGGATGGCAAAGGCCAATCGCCGTGCCGCAGCAGTAGTAAGCCTGCTTTGAAATAGCCGATATTCGAAAGGAGGTAATGTCGGCAAGCGATAGCGCTCGCCGACTTCCCGCATGAAGGGTGGAAGACCATTCTGCGGAAACACAGACACTCCGAGACCGGCCTCGATGCCGGCAATGAGTCCCGTGACGCCGCCGCTCGAAACTATGGGCGTCCAACTGATATCGTGCTGATCGAGCAGCTGGGTTGCGATCCTTCGCCATTCACAAGTATTGTTGAAGAGCACGAGCGGTAAAGGCTTATCGGGAGCAAGTGTGAAATCGGCTGAAGCCACCCATATTCGGTTATCATGCCCAAGGAGTGGTCCGTCGCTTTCACCGATCTCGGCATTCAAAATGGCGACATCCAGCTCACCGCCTTCGAATGCTGCGCGCACCTCCGGGCCGAGAGCGATCTTGACTTCCAGTTCTACACCTGGGTGGCGTTGGGAAAAATGCGCCAGCAGCATCGCAAGCACTTTGGAATCGAAATATTCTGGCGCGCCGAGGCGCACCCGGCCGGCGATTTCAATGCCTTCGAAAGCGCTTTCCGCTTCACTGTGGAGTGCAAGAATTCGGCGTGCGAACCCGACGAGGACCTCGCCGTCAGCCGTAAGGACAAGGCGCCTTCCGTCGCGCTCGAAGATTTTTCGCATCAGCTGATCTTCGAGTCGCTTTATGTGGAGGCTGACTGCAGGCTGCGTGAGATTGACCACGCCAGCTGCCTTTGTGAAGCTGCCCGTTTCGACAATGGCGACCAGGGTTCGAAGCTGCGTTGTTTCGAAGATCATGAATTATTCAATGATGGCTCCGGCAAAGGTTGGCGAGGACTTTGAAGAAGTAGAGGCCTTCCTGCCCTTTTGCTAAGACCAGTATCAAGGCTAGAGCGCAAAGGAGAATGCCAGTCATTTTTTCGAGAGCGACGGAAGCAGGAAGAGACTTTTCTAGAACGACAATGACGCCAAGCAGGGCCATCCAAGCCATGTTCATGACACCACCGACCCACGCCAAGGCCATGAGTAGCCAACAGCATCCAATACAAAAAGCCGCGTGAGACAAGCTGATGCTAACTGCCTTCGTGTACCCAGGTTGGTAAGCGCCGCTCAAGAAGCCCAGTGGCGAACGGCATTTGGTGAGACAGACTTGTTTCAATGGCGACAACTGAAACACGCCAGCAGCACCGAGAAGCACCGCTGCGATGAGCGGGTTCGTAAAGGCCATCTGCTCATCAACGAGAAACCACCGGCGCATTTGCAGCTGAAGTGCTGCCGCTATAAGGCCGTACAGGGACCAGAGCACGAGGTAAGTCGAAAGGAACAGGGCTGCGAGAGTGAATGTGGATCGAGTTGCATCGAGCCGCTCGGCCAATTTCGCGAAGGCTCCGATCATCGGTATCGCTGAGGGCGCCATCATTCCAATGGTCATGACGATCCAAAGAACGGCTATCGAAGCATAGTGATCGCCTACGCTGTGATGTACAGCGAACATCACAGCGTAAGCGACGAGTGTTACGGCTACCGGTAGCGTCACGGCGCGGGTTGCCACGCCGGCATCTGCTGCTATTAGAGCCATCGTTACGCGCTCTGATATTGAAATGGCGAATAGCCTCCTGCGCGACCCGAAAAGCTCCAGTTCCATTCGTAATCCGTCAGTCGAACCTTGTCGGAGGTCGCAACGATGAGAGGATTACCTGGCGCCAATCCCAACGGATGGCCGCTGACAACGGTGTCGCCGTCATTCTGTCCTTTGATCGCATGAATTTTGGCTTCGAGGATCCCGGGAATGTCAACCGCACGGTTCTTGCCCTCGAGGCGGTAGTCGATTGGGACGTACTTTACACCGCTGAACTTCTCGAAGAAGCTCACGAGTGCGGCTGGAAAACCACCGGCTTTCCCCGTGTAAATCGTTTCGAGTGCGTGTCGTTGCTCAGCGTTGGCCCGCTCATCGATGTACAGCGCCGCCAGCCATTTGACCTTCTGCATGTGACCGCCAGCATACGCGGCGAGCGCGACGTTAAGGCCGGAAAGGCTCGTTGCTCCAAATACGCCGTCGTTGATCTGCCACGCATACAGCACGGCGCAATCGCCATGACTTGGAGGACTCTGAAAAATACAGGGGCAAACGGTCTCGCAGCTGCAGGCTTCGAAGTATGTCCCCTTGAGCGACCAGCCCTGGGACAAGCCGATGAGAGTCACTGCAGGCGTCTCGGCGCCTGCAGCACCGATCTTTCCAGCTGATGCAGCCATGGCAAACGATATGAGGCCAGTCCCCATCAACTCGCGGCGGTTCATGTCCGGATCTCCTTCGGTTACTGCTTCGACGAAGGCTACGCCGTGGCAAGACCAAGACAAATAAAGATTTGAAATGAGTGTTTCAGTTTCGCTTATGCATTCCGCGCAATTTACGGGGCCGGGCTCCATCTCTGATCGTCCGTTATTCCTGCATGACAAACCCTTGTTGGAAGGCCTGCTCTCTCCCGTGCCAAAGTTCGTGCATCGGAGCCCTTATGAGGAGAGCGATATCCGGCGGATATCCACGATCATAACGCTATTGATGATTGCAACGGGACAGATGTGCATCGCTTGCGCCGTCTTTCTCGGTTTTGAGCTTGAACGGTAAGCCGCTATCGTCGTTCGAACGGCGGCGTAGATCCAAATCCGGCTCGGCACGCATTCCCGAGTTTCACCGAATGCAAAACCTGGCGCAGCAAATCGCACTCATTTTGAAATCTCTATTTCATCATCAGTCGCCGTAACCAACTGACGCGTCGACGTTTTTAGCCCGATAGAGATTGCCCTCCCCTCCCCACTCGTTACGCTAGCTCGCAGCTCGCCTCTTTTCTAATGGGTGTCGCATGAGCCTCTCCAAGCAAGCCAAGACGCTCACGAAACGTCAGATCGCATTGACGACCGCTCTCATCGCGCAGACGCGCTATCCGACGCGCAATCTCGTCATCTTTCTGCTCTCGGTCAAAGCGGGGTTGCGCGCGAAGGAGATCGCATCTCTGACGTGGGACATGCTGACCGACGCGGAAGGCAATCTTGGATCCTCGATTCATCTTCGTGACGAAGCGAGCAAAGGGCGCTCGGGTCGCATTATTCCGCTGAACAAAGATCTCAAAAGCGCTCTGCAGAGGTTACACGATAACCGAAACCAATCGCCTCACGTCATTACGACCGAACGAGCGCAGCGAACATCGGCAGCTGCAATCGTCAATCTCTTCGCGCATTGGTATCGACTGAGCGGTCTCAATGGTTGCTCAAGTCACTCGGGACGACGGACGTTCATCACGAATGCTGCGAGGTCTATTTCGACAGTTGGCGGGTCGCTGCGAGATGTTCAGATGCTTGCTGGACATCGCACGCTTTCAACAACGCAGCGCTACATCGAGGCGGATGCTGCAGCGCAAAGGAGGGTCGTGGATCTGGTCTGATCCTGCGGCATCAGAGGTTGTAATCTCGTCTTGGTCTCGGTCAGTTCTGCTTCGCAGAGTTTGCGGACTTCGCAACGGTTCCTTTCGAGAGGATTCAGATTCGAGGCAGGAACGGCTGCTAATTACCTGAAAGCCGACGTTGGCGAACCGTTGCTAGGGGCCAGTGGCGGACGTTTAACCAACAGGCATCTGTTGCTGCACCAATAGCTCTTTTTCGATAGAATTCGAGTTCCAGACGGGGGCTTCATGGAGATGAAGCCAAATGGACCGAATTTTATCGGCGATCATTGCTTTCCTATTTTTATCGCCCGTCGCCTGGGCACAAAGCCTTTCCGTTGAAGATCCCAGCTCTCGACAGATGGAACGTCGTGCAGTCGAGGCAGTGATTTGGGGCATGCCGGCGGTCAATTATGATCTGATGCTGCAAGAGATGCTAAAGGCTGGCGGCAAGGTCGGTCAGGTCATCTATTGGGGTCGCCCGCTCGACTCGAAGAACCAAACACTGACCCCAAATCCCGATGCGCTATATTTTATGGTGTTCTTCAACACGAAGGACGGCCCGATCGTTCTGGATCTGCCGCCCGGCGATGCCGAAGGCTCATTCAACGGCAACATCGTCACCGTGTGGCAGATGCCGCTCGAAGACGCAGGCCTGCTCGGTTACGACAAGGGAGCAGGCGGCAAGTATCTCGTCCTGCCGCCCGGCTTTTCCGGTAGCGTTCCGGCTGACTATATCCCGCTGCAGTCGGACACGTATGGCGGGTACATGCTGTTTCGAGCCAACCTCAAGAGCCATGGTGACGATGATGTTGCGCGCTCCATCGCCTATGGCAAGCGAATGAAGATCTATCCGCTCACCTCAGCGGATACGTCCCCCGCGACGATCTTTACCGATGTGAAGGACATCGAGTTCGACTCCACCATCCGCTACGACAAAAGTTTTTTCGAGCATCTTGACCGGATGGTGCAGAGCGAGCCGTGGCTAGCGCGCGATCGCGCTATGATAGACCAGCTCAAGTCGCTCGGTATCGAGAAAGGGCGGCCATTCCAGCCAAATGCTGCTACAGCAAAGGCACTAGAAGTTGCCGTTCGCGAGGCTCACGAGGAGCTGGAAGCGAAGTACGACGCGGGCATGCAGCCCTTCTTTTCGGAGACGAGCCGATGGACATTCCCGGCTCCTCCCGACCTGATCAAGGCTATGCAATCAGGCTTTTCCGATCCGAACGAGTATCCAGTCGACGCGCGTGGCATGGCTTACAGCTACGCCTACATTGGCATTAAGCGCCTCGGTGCTGGGCAGTTCTATGCGATTTCGATCCGCGACAAAGATGGCGACGCTTTCTACGGCGCCAAGACGTATCGCCTCAACGTCCCGCCGGGCGTACCAGTGGCTCAGTATTGGTCGGTAACCGCCTATGATCGCGAGACGCATGCCCTCATCAAGGGAATGCCACGCGCGAGCCGCGCCTCCAATGCTTCTGATGTGCGGAAGAACGCCGACGGTTCGGTCGATATCTATTTCGGTCCCACGGCGCCAGACGGCATGGAGTCGAATTGGGTGCCGACGGATCCCGTGCGCCGCTTCGAGCTGATGGCGCGTTTTTACGGCCCAAAGAAGGAATTTTTTGAAAAGGTCTGGAAGCTGCCTGACGTGGAGAAGATCGCAGCGAAGTGATTCAAGGAGCACCATTCAATGAGAACGATAGTCGCCGTGCTCGCTTTAGTTTTTGTCACTTCGGCGCACGCTCAATCGGTTTTGCCTTCGCCGATCTGGTCTCGCGCCATGGCTCAGGGTCCAGACACGTCGGTAAAAATTACAGAGGCCTATGCGGCGCATATCGCACGCGACGCCTATTTCTGGGCTTGGCCGCTCATCAATATCTACAATCGCCGTCTTGTCATGGCCGACGTGAAGGAAGCGGTTAGAGCAGGTCCTCTCGTCTTCGCGCCGCTCAACCGCAACGCCATGTTCACAGACTACGTCGATCCCGAGGAACGCGCTGTTGCTTGCCCCAATCAGGACGTCGTCTACGGCCTAGCCTCAATTGCGCTCGATCTTTCGCCCGTGGTCGTACAGGTGCCGGATTTCGGCGATCGCTTCTGGGTTTATCAAATCGTCGATTTGCGGTCCGACAGCTTCGTGCAGCTCGGCAAGATGTACGGAACGACGCCCGGTTTCTATCTGCTTGTGGGACCCAATTGGAAGGGTGAATTACCGAAGGGCATTACAAAGGTGTTCCGTTCGACGACGAATACGGGCTTCGTCGCGCCGCGAATTTTTCAGGACGATACGCTCGAAGACAAGAAAGCGATCCAGAATGTGCTGCCCTTCGTGTTGTTCTACCCGCTCGCCGAATTCGACGGCACGATGAAGAAAGTTGATTGGGCGAACCTGCCGAAGGCGCCGGCTCAAGCAGCAGGAGCGGAAGAATCAAAATGGGTATTCCCCGAGAAGTTCGTGGACCAGCTCCCAACTGTGCTCGCGGACGCACCGCCACTGCCGGGGGAAGAGGCGCGTTACGCGCAGGTGCTAGCGGTTGTGGCAGCAGCGCAAAAGGATCCTAGGATCAAATCCGCCATGACAACCGCAGCGGCAGAGGCTGATGAGGTATTGATAAAGCCGCTATTTCAGTTTCGCACTTACGGGCAGCAGCTGCCGCACCACTGGAGCACCATTTCCAACGAGGCTGATTTCGGCACCGACTACTTCACACGTACAGCGGTCGCCAAGTCAAACATCTTCGTCAACTCGCCTAATGAGACGAAATACTTTTACCAGGATCTTGACGAAACCGGTGCGCGCCTTAACAGCGCCAACCGCTACACCGTCACGTTTGGCAAAGATCAAACGCCTCCGGTGAACGGGTTCTGGTCGCTCTCCATCTACAATGAGCATCACTTCTTTGTCGCCAATCCAATCAACCGCTTTTCGGTTGGCACTAAGAACAAGACCCTCAGATCAAACGAGGACGGTTCGCTGACGATTTACGTCCGACCGGATGAGCCATCCGACCCCATCGAACGGGCGAACTGGTTGCCGGCTCCGAAGGGCGATTTCTCGCTTTACGTCCGCGCCTATTGGCCGAAGCCGGAAGTCATGAACGGTCAGTGGACACCGCCGCCTGTTAAAAAGTTGAACTAGCAAGCGCAACGCGACCCCATAATGTGCGTCCTCACGGCTATCGTATCGAGGCTATTCAGCAGCTGAAAAGCACCTTGCGATATCCTTTTTAGGCTTGAAGCGGACGGCACGAGTTTAAAATGAGAATTGTTGACGCGGTTTCGCGAGTAAAATTGAACGAGTAAGATTTATTATGCGCAGATTGCGAACGCTTCAAGCTGATCAGCCGTGCTCCTTATGCTACAGCGTCGCGGCTCATTTCAAAGTACGCTGACGAAAAAGCAGTTGCGTCTTTTCTGCGGGATGAGGGTCTCAGAAATGCGCATAAGCCTCAAAGCTGGACTCGCTGGTCTTTTCTTGGTTTTCGCCACGGCAGCGCATGCCGCCGAATTCGCCTTTTCCAGCTACGGCCTTGGCGGCTCTGCATTTAACGCTGGCGTGACGCCGCCTCCAGGTACCTACGTCACCTTTGGTAGTGCCTACTATAACGCCAAGATCAACAACACCGTAACGCTCGGTGACGTTACCCTTGAGGCGGGGGCTCACGTCGACTTTTTTCAAGCCTTTCTCAGCGGCCTCTACGTTCCTAATCGAACGGTGTTCGGTGGTCACCTAGGTATCGGCGTTACAATTCCCGTGGGCCACATTGATTTGTTGGCAACTGTGACGGGACCGCAGGGAAACACAGCAGAGCGCGAAACTTCAGGTTGGGGATTAGGCGACATTACTACGAGGGCGCAGCTTGGATGGCAGCAGGGTGCCTTTGCACACACTGCCTATGTTCAGGTTGTTTCTCCGAGCGGTCGCTATGCTGATGGATTTGAGCCGAACATTGGACTTAACCGACCCGGTATCGACACTGGCTGGGGATTCACCTGGACCGAGCCGACCTCGAAGCTTCAGCTCAATGGCACCTTCGGCATCACATTCAATTTTGAGAACACTGTCACAGACTATAAGAGCGGAACCGATTTCCATTTTGAATGGGCGATAGGACGCGAAGTATGCACCGGTCTGGTGTTGGGCGTCGCCGGATACGATTATCGGCAGCTGACGGGCGACTCAGGCAGTGGTGCCATCCTGGGTCCGCTCAAGGGTTCCGTTGATGCGATCGGACCAGCTCTGACCTACACGACCCTGATAGATAAAACGCCACTCATTCTCAGCGCGCGGAACTATCAGGAGTTCAACACTGACAAGCGCTGGACGGGAAACTCGACATTGGTTTCTGGCACCATTCGCTTTTAATGCTGGTCAGCAACACGCCTAAACGTGGTGCACGGGTTACGTGCAGAACCGACAATGAAGTCCTTTTTGCGATGCGGACAGCAAGAGTTGAGAAGGTACAATCTTGGATACCTATTCCAAGCCGGACATAGTATGAATGCGTTGCTTTTTGTTCGGACAACAGGCTGAGAGGTGAATTGAAGGCAAGAAATAAGAACTTGCTCATGAGTAAACGGGGAGAGTGAACTCTACAGTGCAACCGCGAGGGATTGTTCAGAGGATGAACGATCATGAGTTCCCCAGACGATTCCGCTATAAAGCACGAATCTATATGCCCTGACCGCCGCAATATCCTGCTAAGTGGCGCGTTCCTTCTCACCTTGGCCGCTAGTGCATCGTTTGCAAATGCCGAAGATGCAAAACCCGCGGCAACTTCCCCAGTCGCAGGTGGCAGCAAACCCAATATTCTTGTCATCTTCGGCGACGATATCGGCATCGCCAATGTCAGTGCCTATTCGCACGGCCTCATGGGCTATGATACGCCTAACATCGACCGCCTCGCCAAAGAAGGCATGATGTTCATCGACTATTACGCTGAACAGAGTTGCACGGCGGGACGGTCGAGTTTCATCACTGGCCAATGTACATTACGCACTGGGTTATCGAAGGTGGGCGTTCCTGCGGCTCCTATCGGACTGCAGGCGAGAGACGCAACCATAGCCGAACTTCTCAAGCCGCTCGGGTACGCAACCGGCCAGTTCGGCAAGAACCACCTTGGCGATAAGAACGAATATCTGCCGACTGTACACGGGTTTGATGAGTTCTTCGGGAATCTCTATCACTTGAATGCCGAAGAAGAGCCGGAAGACTTCAACTATCCGACCGATCCGAAGTTCAGAGAGCAATTTGGTCCGCGCGGCGTGCTCCGTTGCAAAGCAATAGATACCGATGATTCAACCGAACAGCCGAGATGGGGCCGCGTTGGCAAACAAACTATCGAGGATACTGGTCCGCTGACCAAGAAGCGGATGGAAACGATTGACGACGAGACGTCCGATGCAGCCGTCGACTACATAAAGCGGCAGGTGACTGCAGGAAAACCGTTCTTCTGCTGGTTTAATTCAACGCGCATGCACTTGCGCACACACGTCAAGGCCGAACACCGTGACAAGCCGGGGTTTACTGCCCGGACCGAATATAACGACGGCATGATCGAGCATGATGGGCACATCGGCAAGCTACTCAAGGCACTCGATGATCTTGGAATTGCCGATAGCACTATCGTTCTTTACACAACCGATAACGGCCCGCATATGAACTCGTGGCCTGATGGGGCCATGACGTGGTTCCGGAGTGAGAAGAATACAAACTGGGAAGGGGCGTTCCGCGTCCCCTGCTTCATACGCTGGCCCGGGCACATCAAACCCAATTCACTCTCCCACGAAATCGTGAGCGGCCTCGACTGGTGCCCAACACTGCTCGCCGCTGCGGGCGACCCAGACGTCAAAGAAAAGCTGCTCAACGGCTACACTGCAGCGGGAAAGACTTTCAAGGTTCATCTCGACGGCTACAATCAGCTCCCCTACCTCAGCGGTGAACAGCCTAAGGGCGCACGTCAAGATTTCTTCTACTTCAACGACGATGGCGACCTGGTAGGACTTCGGTACGCAAATTGGAAAATTGTGTTCTTGGAGCAGCGTTCGCCGGGCACCCTTGAAGTCTGGGCGGAGCCATTCACCCCGTTGCGCGTTCCGAAATTTTTCGATTTGCACGCCGATCCATTCGAGCGAGCTGATGTAACATCCAACACATATTGGGACTGGATGATGAATCACGCTTACATTGCTTATGGTGCACAGGCAGGCGCGAGCAAATTCTTGGCAACCTTCAAAGACTTTCCGCCAAGTCAGCGCGCGGCGAGCTTCACCATCGACCAGGCGATGGAAAAGCTAAGGCAAAATCTTGGTCAATGACGTATTGCGCGACGCCCAGAGCATGAGACCGGGCAAGCCATACCTCTATCGACTATTTTGCCTGGTTCGCCCCTGATCGTGCTTCACACAATTGTCATGCTCGTCACGATCGCAGTAGCCACCTATTATTCATCGAGCGACGCGCAGGACGGCAGTTAAGGGCCGGAAGCAGAGACGTTGAAAACGCCGGTAAGGGCATCGGCCAGGAGCGTTTAACCGGTATCCGAGACTATGCGAACACCATCTGAGCGCATCGCGATAACGGATTTCGTTTGACTATGTCGAGGTGCTGCTAGAGTTTCGTATTGGACGGGCAGGTCGCTACGCGTGCCAGGATGCCGGTCATGCGTATTTCATTTCACGCGATTGCTTTAATTTCATTGCTTTCGAAAACGTCCGCCGGTGGCCAATACCATGGCTACACTCCCGTATTTGACCGGCTATAAAATGTGCAAGCTAAAAGGATTGCACCCTTGTCTGTCGCAGCAGAGTGCATCGACTGTTTTTATAAAAATTCGAATTGACGCTAGCAGCGTTTAGCAAAACTGCGTCGCATGGCGACGGGAGTGCGTAATGAAAAAGATTATCTGCGCCTCGCTCTCAATCGCGGCCCTTGCACTTTTCGTCTCTCCGACAACTGCCCAAGAAACGACCGGCACGATAGGAACACCTGGAGCAACGACAACGATTGACGGAAAACAGCTCCCGCCTCCCGATCCTCAATTCGGAGGCGTGATTAAAGATGAAGCCTTGCAGTCAAAGCCTTGGTGGGCTCCGCGCATCGTTCCGCCTAAGGACGCACCCAACATCTTACTTATTATTACCGATGATGCTGGTTTCGGAGTGCCGAGCACATTTGGCGGCGTCATTCCGATGCCGACAATGGATCGCATTGCGCAACAGGGACTGCGGTACAATCGGGTTTTCTCGACAGCTCTATGTTCCCCGACCCGTGCCGCGCTCATCACCGGACGAAACCATCATTCTGTCGGTTTTGGCGTGATCTCCGAGCAGTCCACCGGGTTTCCCGGCTACAACAGCATCATCGGTAAAGACAAAGCTACGATCGGACGCATTCTCCTTGATAATGGCTACTCCACGGCTTGGTTCGGTAAAGACCACAACACACCAGCCTTTGCTGCCAGCCAGGCCGGTCCATTTGATCAGTGGCCGACTGGAATGGGTTTTGAATATTTCTACGGGTTCGTCGGCGGCGATGCCAACCAATGGCAACCAAACCTTTTCCGCAACACAACGCAGATTTATCCTTTTGAGGGCAAGCCGGGCTGGAATCTTATTACAGGCATGGCGGACGATGCCATCGACTACATGACGCGAATCCATCAAACGGACCCATCGAAACCGATCTTCATTAAGTACGCACCCGGAGCTACGCACGCCCCTCATCACCCGACGAAAGAGTGGATCGACAAGATTCACGCGATGCATCTTTTCGACGACGGTTACAACAGGTTGCGCGAGCGCATCTTCGAAAACCAAAAGCGCTTGGGCGTCATCCCGCAGGATTGCAAGCTATCGCCCTGGCCCAATGACATTCTGAAGCCTTGGGACCAACTCAGTGAGGTCGAAAAGAAGCTCTTTATCCGCCAAGTCGAGGTGTTTGCGGCGTACGCCGCGTACAACGACCATGAAATCGGTCGCGTGATTGAAGCCTTCGAGGATCTTGGTAAGCGCGACAATACGTTGATCATCTACATCAATGGTGACAACGGCACGAGCGCTGAGGGCGGGCCTCTGGGCACGCCGAACGAGGTTGCGTTCTTTAACGGGCTCAACAAGCTTCCCGCGGAAGAGCAAATGAAGTTCTATGATGTTTGGGGTAGCGAACAGACTTACAATCACATGTCCGCAGGCTGGTCGTGGGCTTTCGATACGCCATTCGATTGGTTCAAACAGAACGCATCAAGGCTGGGGGGCACCAACCAAAATATGGTGGTGTCCTGGCCGGCACGCATCAAAGACGCAGGTGGATTGCGCGAACAATTCATCCACGTCATCGACGTCGTGCCGACGCTCCTTGAATCAACAGGCATTCCCGCGCCGGACGTTGTCGACGGCATCAAGCAATCGCCTATTGAGGGCACAAGCTTTGCGTACACGTTCGATGCCGAGAACGCGAACGCGCCGTCGCGTCACAAGTTGCAGTACTTCGAAATGATGGGCCAGTTTGCACTTTATGACGACGGCTGGATGCTGAGCACTAAAGTCAACCGCGCACCTTGGGACGCCTTTGGTCCCGCCAATCCAGACCCGCTGAACAATCAAGTGTTCCAGCTCTATGATCTGCGCAAGGATTTCAGCCAAGTCGACGATATTGCCGCCGAGAACCAGGCCAAAGTAGCGGAGATGCGCAGCAAGTTCGTCGAGGAAGCCAGGAAATATCAGGTCTTCCCGATGGATGCATCCGTTGCTGCGCGTATTGTTGCGCCGCGCCCGAACATCACAGCCGGGCGTACCAAATTCGTCTATACGCGGCCGATGACGGGCCTGCCACAAGGCGACTCACCAATGCTTCTGAACAGCTCCTACACCATCACCGCCGACATCGACGTCCCGGAAAGCGGTGCCGAAGGCATGATCTTGACGTCCGGTGGCCGCTTTGGCGGCTACGGCTTCTATCTGCTCAAAGGCAAGCCGGTGTTTTTATGGAATATGGTCGATTTGGAGCGCATCAAGTGGGAAGGCTCAGACGCGCTCGTGCCAGGCAAACACAACGTCGAGTTTGACTTCAAGTATGACGGCCTCGGCGCAGGTACGCTGGCATTCAACAACTTCAGCGGCATCGGTCGGTCAGGAACAGGGACACTCAAAGTCGACGGCAAGATTGTCGATGTGAAAACCATGCCTAAGACTTTGCCTATGATCCTGCAATGGGATGAGAGCTTTGATATCGGCTCCGATACTCTAACCGGTGTCAACGACACTGATTATAGGCCACCGTTCCCACTGACAGCGAAACTCAACAGGCTCACGATCAATGTCGATCGACCGCAGCTATCAGCTGAGGACATCAAGAAATTAGAGGCCGGACGAAAAGCTTCCGCGGATTGATCAGGTGCCGAATTACCCAGCGGAACCATCCCGTTCAGGGCGATCAAACATCACATGGCAGGGCTGTGACGTTGTTTCTGTCCGCGTCGACGATGTAGCTCTCAGCGGCTACGCGATGGACCGAGCCACGATCCGTCAGAAGAAGACGGGTCGGCCGGTGCGGTTCGAACTGACCGACCAGACACGACAGGCGATCGACCAATATCTGAGACTGACGACCAGGACGGCAGGACAGTTTCTATTCTCCGGTCGAGGCAACAGCGATCGTCGACTAACCACTCGCCATTACGCGCGGCTCGTTCAGGATTGGGTGGCAAGCATTGGACTCGATCCAGCCAAGTTCGGCACACATTCTTTGCGCCGAACCAAGGCGGTGCTGATCTACCGTCGAACCGGCAACCTGCGAGCAGTCCAACTCCTGCTGGGACATTCGAAGATCGAAAGCACCGTTCGCTATCTCGGCATCGAAGTTGATGACGCGATCGAGATTGCCGAGAAGATCGATATATAACGCGATACGTCAGTAAGCAGACGTGGTCGGCGACGGTCTCGGCATCGCCGATCATGGCGCCCACGACTTCCGCTTATGGGATGTTGCGGCAGACTATCAGATCAGCGAAAGGCCATTTCCGGCCATGCTACGCTCGCAGCTATTACGGGCACGGCAAGCAGCCCATCCGCCGGGAGATCACTGTGATCGCCATTCGCTGGGCGACTGTCCGGAAAACTTCTTGAACGCCCGACTGAAAGCAGCCTCAGAGTCGTAGCCGACTTCTTGCGCCACCGCTGCAATCTTCGCACCTCTATCGTTCAGGCGCTTAGCCGCTAGCTGCATGCGCCATCGAGTAAGATACTGGATCGGCGGGTATCCCATCAGGTGTGTAAATCGACTCGCGAGTCCAGAGCGGGAGGCTCCCGACTCCGCAGCAAGTTCCTCAAGCGTCCACGACCGCGCCGGTTGAGCATGTAATAGCGCAATCGCGCGGCTCACTAAAGGATCACGCAAAGCGGAGAGCCAACCGATGTTCTCAGTGTGGAGCTCATTCATATGGCTTCGGATCGCCTCGATAAACAAGAGCTCAGACAGCTTGTTCAGAACACTTTGAGCGCCCGCTCGCTTATCGTGGATCTCGGCCGAGGCTAGCCGAATAAATTGTTCCAGCAGACTATCCGTTGCTGATGACGTACCGCGGCCGATGCGCATGAAGCGCGGGAGTGCATCCAGGAGTGGGTTGAATGGCCGTACATCACAGGCGAAAAAACCGCAGATCAAATGCGAGTCTGTTACGCCATCGCTCCCGGTTTTAAGCTTGAATGGTAAGCCACTATCGTCATTCGAACGGCGGTGTAAATCCAAATTCGGCTCGGCACGCATTCCAGGCGCGCTTGACACCGCGTGCGGCTCTCCATGCGGGATGACGGCGATATCGCCTTCTCGCAACTGGACAGGCTTGAACGGCGCGCCGCCGACGAGGGAGATCCAGCACGACCCTCGGGTAACCACATGATATTCGATTGCATGTTGGGCGCCCGGCATTATGGCATCGACAATCTCCGCCGAGGGCGGCGCCTCCGCAACCCATGGCGACGCCGCTGTGACGTCGAAAAACACTGCACCCGTCAGCCGTACAGCCGATAAGACTTCCGATAGCACGTCAGCCGTCATGCTCAGAAGCCTCGAAAAACGCTCATGAAGTCAAGGAGCGTCCGGCTCGACGGTGGCGCTCCCGCAATTGGACAATAACGGATCTTTGGACGCGCGAGCAAGAATTACGGCAGCACAGCTATTCGCTCGAGCGCTCTTCATCACTAGTGAATGACCCATGCAAAGCAGAACGCACTAGCGGACGGCTGCATGCAATCACTCATAAAGATTGGAGATAACATGACCACAGTTATCGATTGTCGGCCACCTGTTGGCACTCCGGATTTGAAGGCGATCAAGGCGAAGCAGCAAGTGGCTTGGTCATCGGGTGATTATGCGGTCGTCGGCACGACGATTCAAATCGTCGGCGAGCGACTGGCGGAGGCGATGGATTTGCGTTCGGGCCAGAAGGTGCTCGATGTCGCCGCCGGTAATGGCAATTTCACGCTCGCCGCCGCCCGCCGCTGGTGCGACGTGACGTCTACGGATTATGTCGATAATCTCTTACAGCGTGGACGTCAGCGGGCCGAAGCCGAAGGCCTTCCAGTGAGGTTTCAGCAGGCGGATGCCGAAAATCTTCCCTTTACGGATGCGTCCTTCGATGCGGTCGCATCGACCTTCGGCGGCATGTTCAGCCCCGATCAAGGCCGCACCGCCAGCGAAATGCTGCGGGTGTGCCGCTCCGGCGGCAGCATAGGCCTCGCCAACTGGACGCCCGACGGCTTCATCGGCCAGATGTTCAAGACCATCGGTAAGTATCTTCCGCCGCCCGTGGGCGTCAAATCACCCGCGCGTTGGGGCACATTAGAGTGGATCGAGAAGGCCTTTCGCGCGGAGGCATCATCACTCGTCGCCGGGCCGCGCCACTTCGTGTTCCGCTATCGCTCAGCGCAGCACTTTCTGGACGTGTTCCGGCAGTATTACGGTCCGATGCTGAAGGCCTTCGAGACGCTCGACGCGACCGGCAGGGGCGTGCTGGCGCAGGACATCATCGAGCTGATCGGGCGTTTGAACATATCGGGCGACAAAACGATGGTGGTCCCTGGCGAATACCTTGAGGTCGTCGTGAAGCGACGGTGATCGCCGAATACGGGACGCGGCTGATCTCGGCCGCCCATCCAGAAACTCGAACCTTTTCACCGCGCCGCTAAAATTCAACCAATAGCGGCGCGGCAATCGTCAACGATTTTGCATTGCGCGGTATCGTCCGGCACCGGAATTGCATTTCGCAGGAGCGTTCTCGGTAAAATTAGTGGTGGCATGTCCCGTGTAAATCCGAAAGCGGTCGTAATCGCGATTGGATCGGTCAGGCGAATCAATCCGGCCGGAAGGTCCGCATGTGGGATTGACCGTTGATCGGCCTTCAGCCGTTCGCATTCTGCAGAGATGCTCTAAAAGCCGCCGTCAGCGGGATTGCGCTCAGGGCCAAAAGCGGTCTTCAATCAACAATTCCAAACGCTGGACGGTATGACCGCACGTATACATTTGCAGACATCTGCGTGCGAAGCCGGCATTCGGCGCGACTGGTACGCTAGACTTGGCCGCGTTCGCTTGGGTCGCCATTCGCAGGCATATTTCGACTACTGACGTGCCGCTTCCTATTGCGGCAAATCAAATCTGACATCTTCGATGGCCGCGCGAGTGTCCGTATCGCGGATGGGCGGCGCCAATGGCTGAGAAGCCGCAAATCGTGTGCGCGGTCTGTGGCGCGCCGATCGCTAAGCGTGATTGCCACTGCAAGGGCGAAGGCAAGTTCAAGTCGAGCTGGAAGCTCGCGACCGAAGTTGCAACACCTGCATCCACACCAGCTCTCGAGGAGGCTCAATGATAACACAAGGCCGATGACGGCCCAGGCTTCGGCTACGTTATCCACCAACACCTTCATCGATCGTCTTTGGGATTTTGCCTTTCTTGCCGCAGACCCAATCCGATGCGACGCCACCGATAGACCGGCATGCGTCGTCGAAGGTCGTGTGCTCGCTGATGATCAAAAAGATGACGAAGATGAAGCAGAACAGCGCCGCAACGAACATCAGCAGGTCTTTGCTCACGGGCCCCTCCAATATCCACGAACAGATCCTTGCGCAGGCAATAGACGGCGCGATCGAGGTGGACGGGCTTGCCACCCTTCGCGTCACAACGCTTGAGCCAAGTCTGCCGCCGTTCTCCTTGATTTGCTGCGTCCACCAGTGCCGCACCCACACCCCAGCGAGGAACAGGCAAAAGGCTGGCAGGAGTTAGCGCCGCGCAAAGCGTGAGGCCATGCGACGTGCGCTTCTTCAAAGCACGCCGGATCTGACCGAGTTGCCGACCGAAACAAGAACTGCGCGCCGCGTTTCGATTGCAGCATCGGATTCGCATTTCGCGGCCTCGAGTGCGCGGCGATTCTTGCCAAAGAGATCGATCTCCCAGCCAGCATCAAACCCTGCCACGTAAGTGATTTCTTTGAGGCCCGTGGTGTTGGTCGCCGCGTTCAGTTGCGAAGCCACGCGACCCTTTGTCGAATTGGCTTCAGAAATATACGGATTAGCTTTTGTTAGATACATCGCAGTGCGATGTATTCGAGGCAAGTCAGAACGCAGGTTACTTGCACCTGCTAATGGCAAGGGGAATGGATATGCGGAGTTTGGCCGTCGCCGTTTCTTTCGTGCTCTTAGCCATCGGAATTACTGCAACTGCGGCGAACGCTCGTACAAGGTGTGATGGTAATTTTGAACTTGTTCAAGGAAGCTGGGTCGCCACCAGAGCCTGTCAGGAGCAAGTGGCCGAGAGGATTTCGCGCCGAACGGATAGACGCATTTCCGAACATCCGTCGGGCCCTTATGAAGGGTCTGCCGAGGAGTTTTGCCGAGGCAATCCGAATATCGAAGTCTCATCCTTTTGCGCTCAGTATAGGGACTGAGCGTTTGGTCTCAGCCACATTTAATCACGATTTCTTCGCCAATCAGGGTCATAGGTAAGAGCAGGTTCGTTAGCAGTTCCTCCGATCAGCGCGAATATACCGAACTAGGTGAGATATATCGCAGCAGTAGGCCATGACATTGACGCTGGTAAAAAGAAGGGCCAGCCGATAGCGGAGGCGGACGGCTCCCTAGCGAGGCGCATTCGTATGCGAGCGCCTTCGTATTCCGCCGTAGGTGACACTAACTTAGCAATAATTAGCGACTAGGATGACACCAGAGGGTGGCACCATAAGCTGCCCAAGCTGCGAATATCGGAGGAGCATATTGGTGCGGAACTACATATTGGAGTTTCGTATCCAGCAAATTGTATCCGCTGAAAATTGCAAAAAGTAGCGTTG
Source organism: Hyphomicrobium sp. (assembly GCA_035547255.1). Taxonomy (GTDB): domain Bacteria; phylum Pseudomonadota; class Alphaproteobacteria; order Rhizobiales; family Hyphomicrobiaceae; genus Hyphomicrobium_B. The sequence continues at coordinate 2,403 of DASZVX010000113.1, read as the reverse complement.
AGACTGCAAGCAATCCGACAAAATATGCCGTGAAAAGAACAAGCTGATGATATTGCGGAAACTCGGCTACTGTCGCGAGATCAGCGATCAACAGCATAGCGGTCGTTGCTAGTCCGACGGTAACGGTTGCCTGCAACGCAGCGCCAAGCGTTATGAAGAGGGACGATTCTGACAACAATCCGACAGCGCGCATCATGAGGAACGCGAGAAAGAAAGCTGTAAGGGCACAAACAAGTCGCATGACGGCTAGTCTAATGCTTGAGTCGTTGGACGTCTTAAAGCGAAAATGCGCTCCGCGACATCGAGCCTGGCGAAGAACTTTCCTACGATTTACGGCGAGGAATATTTCGAGATGCATCTCGCGAGAAGCTCGCTGCTTTAAGTGTTCTCAATAGTAAATAGTCGTAAAGAGCGTCCGGTATCGGCGTGAGCTTGCCAGGCGATACGACTTCGCCTGATGACGGTGAGGTCGGCTACGGCTCTGTGCAAACCAAAATCGCGCGGCGACTTGGGCTGCTGTCCTGCGACAAGCAGACATAGATGGCGACCTAGTCTCTGTCGGTGATCATTCGATTACTTACTTCCGCTCATGGGATCTTGCAGCTATGTCGCAACGTTGCGATGCAGAGAAAGCGGAACATGGTTGCTCAAAGAGATTCGCCTCTGCACCCGAGCTATCCGATGGTGGCTTCACCTCAATGAACGGACACGTTGGGCAGATTGGCGGCCGAGAGTAGATCGACAACAGGCTCCCATCTTCATCCGGCAAGCTTACCTTCGCCACCTCGTGGTCTCTTCGTCGTCGAGCATGCGCTCGTTAATGATGGTGATCAGCGTCAGCGTCTCGCAGGGTGCTGTCTTGAAGCATTGCTCCATGACATCAAAGCGCTCGGCCTCGTATCTGTCGAACCAGGCATCCGCACCGATCTTGCTCGGATGGGGATTGCCGGGCCGATCGCTGAATTGAGCTCCGAATGTGAAGCTATCGGTATCGAGCAGCTCTTGCGGATACCATTTGCGGGGCACCATTGTCACTCATGCCCCCCACGCACGACGAAACTTGCTCGTTAGCACTTTAGCGGGCCTAACGAGATCGACAAGACATTTGACGATCTTCGAATTCAAATTGCATCGCACAACGATAGAATGGCAGCGTGCAATGCTTTCGCGCCTACATTGCAGAGATAGACCGAACCAATTCTAGTGATGCTAACAATGGATCGGATGGAACCAGTGCGAAGCTGGAACCAACTTTGATGCAGGAAGAGAGGATCGAAGGAAACGACAGAACACGCAGGCACGAAAGCACCGATGGAACAATAAACACCGCAAGTGTCGGAAGCGGTATTCCGTTTTTTGGTACGATGGCAGCCAGCCGGACCTTCGGTGAACAAACGACCCACCACTTGTAGGATTGAACTCAGAAGCGGGTCGTCGAAACCGATCTCACTTTGAAATACCGGCGCGCATTATCTTACGAGGAAAAAGTACATTGCCAATAAAAGGCACACCATAAAAGCAATAACCGTTCTCGTGATGCGTAAAGCACTCCGGTAAAAAGCTATATGTTGGTCAAAGTCAGCAGCGTCACCTCCCTGCTCACCTTCCTTTTTCAATATACTTAGCGCTGAATCCGTCATACTTGCCTCCAGCTCGCAAATCCGAATTATTCAAATCTTTGCCAAGTGAACCTGCGTTAAACATTGCCTCGATTGCTGATCGAACCAAAATGGATCGACGAAGCGATCTTAGCCTGAGCACTCGAAGTTGAGCAGGGTCGAGATGGAATGCCTCAACAGAAACGTGTTCGTGTCGAGCGGATCTGCAGGTTCAAAACCTTCGCCCTGCCAAGAATAAAATTTTACGAATGCGAACTTGCGCTGCAGTCGGCGTCAGCGCTCTTCAGGTGTGTCGTATGATTGGCAGCTCTAGCGTCTGCCCGCGTAACCAGAATTCTGCAAAGCCCTGAGGCATTTCTCAAGCAGCTGATGGCGATGCGATCGCATGCAGGCTCGTAGCGCTGGACTTGGTGGAGAGGTTATCTTGTACGGACTGCAATAAGCCACGTAGTCCGATGAGCACGCAGCCTTCAACGCATCACCTGCTGCCATTGCCACATTGGGAAAGACGAGAAGTGCGACGATCAAGACCTTCAGCTTCATGATTACGCTCACAGGGTTAGAAACCGAACGACTCTTCAGCCCAAAAGAAGTGAGAGGTCGCACGTCCAATACTCTAGCCGTCCTCACGCAACCAGCGATCGCGGAATAAACCTATATCCAGCTGAGAGTGAGACTTTAGAGTTGTTTATAGTTTTTATGACGTACACAAATTAATTCTAAGCCATTGAATTTGGTGGGTGATGTAGGATTCGAACCTACGACCCGCTGATTAAGAGTTATA
>DASZVX010000112.1:0-26582 GCA_035547255.1 Hyphomicrobium sp. | reverse complement strand
TGGTTCGACAATCTGGTTAACTGGGAGCATGTCGAGGCGATGGCGGGTTAATCTCGTCTCGCGTTTCGTGCTGCCTGCATTCATTGCCGGGGCGCCGCGGGGTATTAAGGTCGGAAAGGCCTGCCACGCGGCGCCCCGATGTCGTTCAAGCCCTTCTCCCTCTCCAGCGTTGCTGCGTTCCGCGATTTGCCTCCCGAGGCTTTGCGTTCGCTTGAAGATCGGCTGCAGCCGGTCCCTGTGCGGCGCGGCGATTGTATCGTTCGTCAAGGCGAAGACGCGGATGCGCTCCATGTCGTTGTCTCGGGCCGGTTTGCGGTCGAGATCGATGGCGATGACGAGCCGGTCGCGGAAATCTCGCGCGGCTCGACGATCGGCGAGATTGCATTTTTCGCGGGCGGCCCGCGCACCGCAACCGTCCGTGCGATCCGCGACGGCGTCGTCGTCCGACTATCCCGCGACGATTTCAATTCGATATCCGAGACAACGCCTGAGATATGGGCCGCCATCACGTCGACGCTCGCAGAACGTCTGGCAACCGAAACGCGCCGCCGCGCAGATCTTCATCGCAATGGGCACTTTTCAGCAGCACGTCCTCGACCGCGGACAATTTCCGTCGTCGGTGTTTGCGATGGGCAAATTCCGACAGAATTTTTGAAGGGCTTTTCGGAAGCTGCCGGAGCGCGTCCCGGCACGATCGTCATATCAAGCGACACGCTAGATGACGTCCTCGGCAGGCGCACAAGCGACGATCACGACCTCACCGAAGCACTCAACGCGCTCGAAAGCCGCTATTCGACGATCGTCTTTGTCGCCGATCGAGAGTTGACGGCATGGAGCGAGAAATCGATCCGCCAAGCCGATGAGCTGTTGCTTGTTACAACGTCAGTGGACGGACCAGTCGGCAGCTCCATTCCGCTCGGCGGGCTCGAAAAATTTGCGCTGTCGCTGCATCGGCCTCGGTCGCGGCGGCTGGCCGTCGTTCATCGCCGCAAGGGTATTGTGCAAGGCACGCGGCATTGGCTCTCGGGCCGTGAACCGGCAATGCATCATCATATCGCGCTCGGCGATACGGATGACATCGCGCGCCTCTGGCGGTTCCTTGCCGGAGAAGCCCTCGGATTTGTCGCGTGCGGCGGGGGCGCCTATTGCGCAGCACACGTCGGAATCTATCGCGCGTTTCGCGAAATCGGCGTCGGTTTTGATTTTATCGGCGGCACATCCGGCGGCGCTGCTATGGCAGCGGCGTTCGCGCAGGATATCGATCCCTTCGAAATTAATGCGCGCGTGCACCGCATGTTCATCAAGGGCCGGGCGATGGCGCGCTACACGCTGCCGCGCTACAGCCTTCTCGATCACACGCACTTCGATCATCACCTGGAAAAGGAATACGGGAATATCCGCATTGAGGATCTGTGGAAGCCGTATTTCGCGGTCTCTGCCGATCTCTCAGCGTATGAAGCGGAGGTTCATCGGAGCGGCAGCCTCTGGCGCGCCATTCGCGCCAGCGCGGCGATCCCCGGTCTGCTCCCCCCATTTTACACCGATGACGGACGCATGCTCGTCGACGGATCGGTAATTGCCAACGTGCCGATCGACACCATGCATAGCCTGAAGCGCGGCCCCAATATCGTGGTAAGTTTTCAAGCCGGCGAGAGACAGCGCTTTCCCGTCGATTACGCCGCGCTGCCAAAACGCCGGGACCTGATCTGGCAGATGCTCAATCCTATGGCTGCGCAAAATCCGTCACACGTTCCGTCCGCTGCAACCGTGCTCGTCCGCAGCTTGATGGCCAATCGGGGCCACTTTGAGCGGCATCTCACCGCGGAAGACTGGCTTCTTGTTCCTCCGACGCCGCCCGGCATGGGCGCGCTCGACTGGAGACGGCATTCCGAGCTGATGGAGTCGGCTTACGCTTACACGCGCACCGCAATCGAAACGCGGGGTTTACCGATATTTCCGTAGGCGGCCGATAATGCCGATAATAATGTCGGCCGTTCAGATCTTCCGAAATGTCACAAAGCGATCAGGTTGTAACCGCCGCGAGCACTCCTGCGTTGCTCCGGCCTTGAGCGTGCCTTAAAACATCTGCGCTATTAGGGGGATTTTCTACTCCGGGGGGTAATCAGTGTACGGGGCAAGGCTCTGCGTCGGCCTGTTGTTGGCGACCACGCTCTGCCTTGCGGGCTGCGCGGCGACCATCCCGCGCAATGGCATCGCCGACGCCAAACTCGCAACCGAAGCCGAGATCCCGAACATGCACGGCGTTCGGTTTTGGGCGGACGACGTTCCGAAGAATCCTATCGCTGAGATCAAGCGTCGTACGGCGCACATGCCCCCGATCGCCGGCAGCGCGAAACGCATCGACGGCCGTCCCGTTATCGAGACACTCGCACTTTCGGGCGGCGGCTCCGACGGCGCGTTCGGTGCAGGCGTTCTCGCCGGATGGACGGAGCGCGGCGATCGTCCCGAATTCGAAGTCGTCACGGGTGTCAGCGCTGGCGCCATCATCGCGCCGTTCGCCTTCCTCGGACCTTCGGAAGACCGCAAGCTGCATGCGATCTGGACGCAGTACAAGCAGAACGAAGTCATTACCACCCAGCTTTTGCCCGCGTTGTTCGGCGGCCCTGCGCTTGCCGACACGACGCCGCTTGCCGACCTCATCGCGCATTACGTCGACAGGGAGTTCCTCGACAGGATCGCGGCGCAATACAAACGCGGCCGCATCCTGATGGTGTTGACCACCAACCTCGACGCGCAACGGCCCGTCGTCTGGAACATGGGTGAAATCGCGCTCAGCAAATCACCGCGTGCAATCGAACTTTTCCGCAAGGTGATCCTGGCGTCCGCCGCCATTCCGGCAGCCTTCCCGCCGGTCAAGATCGAGGTCGAGGCGGACGGGAAAATATACGATGAACTGCACGTGGACGGCGGTACCACGCGCGAAGTCTTCGTGCTGCCCACAGAAGCGCCGTTGCAGGCGTTCGACGCGCTTTATCCGAAGCCGCCGATCCGCAAGTTCTTCATTATCAAGAACGGCAAGGCGTCGCCCGAGCAGGAAGTCGTCAAGCCGACGACGCTACAAATCGCATCACGCGCGATCTCGACGATGATCAAGAGCCAGAACCAGGGCGAGCTTTACCACATCTATCGGATTGCGCTTGATGCCGGGGCGGACTTCAACTTCATGTCGGTGCCCGCGTCGTTCAATTACACGACGAACCAGATCTACGATCCGAAGTATCAGGCCGCCCTTTATGCGGAGGGCGTCCGCGAAGGCCGCAAGGGCGTATGGCTCAAGACTCCGCCTGGACAGGCTCCGATAGCGGTTCCGTCCAAATCGGCGAGGCAGGCGCCTGCTGTCAAATCGCGGAGCCCCGCATCAGTGCCGAGCGCAGCCAATCCGCCAGCGAAGCCTGTCGTTGCAAAATCGAAGAGAGTGGCTGCTAATCTCGGCTCGAGAAACACAATACAGTCAGCACCGTGAGCACCGCAGCGCTTAGAACCATCGCGGTTGCCACCAGTGGAGCAGCGCGCGCGCGGTATCGGGCGCGAAGACGTAGGCGAGGCCAGCGACGGCCGCAATCAGAACCAAAGCGATAACAAGTGCAACGCTAATCGGCGTCCGGTAGCTGAGGCCCGTTCCCGGGATGCCAAGGGTAACCATCGGCCCGTTTTTGCCGACATTCACCGTTGCGCCGTGGCCGCCGATGCTCGAGCTGACGCCGGTCTTGCTGAGATTGATGCGCACGCCAGGCAATATGCTGAACGTCTTGCGGAACCGGAAGTAGCCCATGTGCTTCTCCTCATCGGTCAACTCGCGTCTCGTCGCTTCGGTTCAGGCACGGCAAGCGTTGCGACGGCGAATCTGTCGAAAAGCTAGCGACTCCGACCGTAACTTTCAACGAAACCGAGTGCTTTACCGTTTTAACCCAAAGAGATTCGAGAATTTCGACAGCCGCTCTTTGATCTGGCCGCTGACGGTATTGCGCGACTGCAGCCGTTCGTAAGCCGATTCGCGGGTCAATGGCTGGCCATATTTTTCAAGATTGTCCTTGTCCTTCGCGATCAGGTCCTTGCGTTCCTCGGCCGTGATCGGTCCGACACGCGACATCGGCGGCCGAATGAGCGTTCGCTGCACCATCGACGGCTCGCCCTTGTCATGAAGCAGCGAAACGAGCGCCTCGCCGACTTTCAGTTCCTGGATGGCGCGTTCGGTATCGATCTCGGGATTTGGGCGGAACGTCTGCGCGGCGGCGCGAATGGCTTTCTGCTCTTTCGGTGTGAAGGCTCGGAGCGCGTGCTGAATGCGATTGCCGAGCTGGGCAGAGACACGGTCGGGCACGTCGCTCGGGCTTTGCGTTACGTAGTAGACGCCGACGCCCTTCGAGCGGATGAGGCGTGTAACGCGCTCGATCTGTTCAAGCACGGCTTTTGGCGCGTCGTTGAACAGAAGATGAGCTTCATCAAAGAGGAAAACGAGCTTCGGCTTTTCGAGATCGCCGACCTCGGGCAGCTTTTCGAACAGCTCGGTCAGGAGCCACAGCAGGAACGTCGCGTAGAGGCGCGGCGTATCCATCAGTTTTTCGGCGGCGAGCACGTTGACGACGCCGTGACCATCAGCATCGACTTTCAGGAAATCCATAATGTCGAGCGCGGGCTCGCCGAAAAACTTGTCGGCACCCTGCTCTTCGAGCACCAGCAGACGGCGCTGGATGACACCGACCGTCGACGTCGCGACATGTCCGTACTTGCTTCTGAGGCTCGCGGCGCGCTTGCCCATCTCGTCGATGACGGAGCGGAGATCCTTGAGATCAAGAATCGACATCCTCTCGTCGCCCGCTTCGCGCTCATCTTGCGCCCAGCGGAAGGCGATGTTCAAAACGCCTTCCTGCGGTTCCGTCAGCTCCATCAGCCGCGAGAGCAACAGCGGCCCCATTTCCTGAACGGTCGCGCGCACGGGATGGCCGTCGACGCCGAAGATGTCCCAGAACGCCGTCGGGAACGACGTGTTGCCGTAGCGCTGCAAGCCGATCTCTTCGGCGCGCGCGACAAGCTTCGGTGCTGGCGTGCCTTTGACCGCGATCCCAGAAAGGTCGCCCTTGATGTCGGCTGCAAAGACCGGAACGCCAGCGGCCGAAAATCCCTCTGCCAGCACTTGCAGCGTTACCGTCTTGCCGGTGCCCGTCGCGCCCGTTATGAGCCCGTGGCGATTGGCGAGCGCCAGCTCGATGCATTCCGGCACCAGTTCGCGGCCCGAATGGCTGCAGCCGATCAGAATCAAGCCGTCCTGTACGTAGTCCCGAGGATCGGCAACCGGGTTCTCGTCCCCTGACGCGCCGGGCGTTTTGCTCATTTGATCTCCTCGCGCTTCCGCTGGCCCGACTCGGGCCCGAACGAGCGTTCCCGTGATGGCATGGAGACCGTAGCGACGCAAACCGCGGCTACGCCATCTGCCCGATTGGCCCTTAAATTTAACGATCCTACAACGCGCGGCAATTGGGCCACGCCGGAGGCGCAATTTCGGGCTCGCGCGAGGCTGACGAGCGGGTATACCGGGGCAAATATTTTAACTCCAGTCCATTGCGCGCCAGGAGCCCGATTGAATGACCCGCTCGCCCGCTGAGACGAACGAAACACACCTTGCCGAGGGCTTTCCCGACGCCAAGCTCGATCAGTGGCGCGCGCTCGTCGACAAGGCTCTCAAAGGCGCGGATTTCGAGAAGCGGCTCGTCAAGCGGACAGCCGACGGGCTGAAGATCAATCCGCTCTATGCGCGCGGCGATGCACTCGCGAGCACCGACGGTGCTCTGCCGGGCCATGCACCGTTCACACGCGGTGCGAAACCGGTCAGCGGCGGCTGGGATATCCGCACCTTCCATATCGAAAGCGACCCGAAAGCTGCCAACGCCGCGATCCTCGAAGACCTTGAAGGCGGGGTGACGTCGATCGGCTTGCAGGTCGCCAACGGGTTGGCGCCGACGAAGGAAGCGCTTGGAACCGCTCTCGACGGCGTGCTGCTCGATGCCTGTCCGATCGTGCTCGTCGCAGGCGAGCATTTCTTCGATGCGGCGCTCGCGATGACTGCGGTCTGGGATGCACGCGATATCAAGCCGGCCGATCGGCAAGGTTCCTTCGGTGCCGATCCGCTCGGCACGCTGGCTATGACAGGGCGTTTATCCGAATCGCTCGATACGGCGCTCGCACGCGCCGTCGCGTTGATGAAGACGACGGCAGCGAGTCCGCGCGTACAAGTGATGACCGCCGACGGCGTTGTCGCACACGTTGCGGGCGCGAGCGAAGCGCAAGAGCTTGCCTACATGCTGTCGACGCTCGTCGCCTATCTGCGCGCTACCGAGAAGGGTGGCCTCACACCGGCGGAAGCTCTGCCGAAGATCAACGTCGCACTCGCCGCCGACATCGATGAATTCTCGACGATCGCGAAACTTCGCGCAGCACGCCGCCTCATCTGGCGTGTCGCCGATGCCTCGGGCGCGGGCGATGCGGCTGCCAGCGTCACGCTCAATTGCCCGACGTCCTATCGCATGATGGCGAAGCGCGATCCGTGGACCAACATCCTGCGCACGACGATTGCCTGCACCGGAGCAGCACTCGGCGGCGCCGATGCGATCGTCGTCCTGCCGTTCACATTCGCGCTCGGCAAGTCCGACGCCTTCGCGCGGCGCGTTGCTCGCAACATTCAGATCGTGTGTCAGGAAGAAAGCAATCTCGGCCGCGTCACCGATCCCGCAGGCGGATCCTGGTATGTCGAGAATTTGACCGAGGACATGGCCAAGAAGGCCTGGGAGATCTTCCAGGACATCGAAGCGCGTGGCGGCATGGCGGCAGCGCTGATTTCGGGCCATGTCCAGAACATGATCGCGAAGACGGCAGAGGCGCGCGCGAAGGATGTCGCCACGTTGCGCCAGGAACTGACGGGCGTGAACGCGTTTCCTCTCCTCGGTGATGACGGCGTCCATGCCGAACCCTGGCCGGCGCCTGCTACACCTTCCGGGGAAGCCGCCGTCGAGGTCGCACCCTTGCGGCCACATCGTCTCGGAGAAGCCTTCGAGGCCTTGCGCGATGCCGCGGATGCGCATGGCGGTTTCAAAATCTTCGCCGCAAGCATGGGCGAGATCGTCGATCACAACGTCCGCACGACGTGGATCAAGAATTATCTCGCGGCCGGCGGCATCACGGCGCTGATCAGCGATGGTTACAAGACGCCCGAAGAAGCTGCGGAAGCGTTCAAAGCCTCCGGTGCGACCGCGGCATGCATCTGTTCATCCGATGCTGTCAACGCCGGGCTCGCGCAGCCGACTGCTGACGCCTTGAAGAAAGCGGGTGCAAAGCTCGTTCTGATGGCGGGAAGGCCGGGCGATAACGAAGCGGCGCTCAAGGCCGCCGGCGTCGATCAGTTCCTGTTTGCGGGAGCCGATGCCGTCGCGACGCTCAAGGGCCTGCAAGAGCGTTTGCGATAATTCATTGCCTCTTCGTTGGAATATCCGGATTCAATATACGGTGACGTGCCGATGGCGGAACACACTCCAAGCCATCAAAATTCCCAACTAGGGACGAAGCTTCGTACGAGACGCCGATTGCGGCGTTATCGATACGTGGGGCTGTCGCGCCGCGTCTGGATGCGCCGCGCGGTGTTCATTGCAGGCGCTCTGTTCGTCGGCTTGACAGCAGTCGGATTCGCGCAAATCGCAAATGAATCGCAGAACGTCTACTATGCAATCCTGAAAACATCTCCTTATCTGCCGTTGGTATTGACACCGTTGGGATTTGCGGCGCTGGCCTTCGCCACCGCTCGCTGGTTTCCGGCCGCTGCAGGCAGCGGCATCCCGCAAGTCATCGCAGCGCGTAAGAGCTCCGATCATCGGCACCGGCGCGCCCTTCTCGGATGGCAGACCACGATTGCAAAGATCGTGATGACGGCACTGGCACTCATCGTCGGCGCATCCGTCGGGCGCGAAGGTCCGACGGTGCAAGTCGGCGCGTCGGTGATGTTCGCGGTCGCGACAGTTGCCGGTCTTGGCCGTCAAAACGGCTTTGTCCTTGCAGGCTCGGCAGCGGGAATTGCCGCGGCCTTCAATGCGCCGATCGCCGGCATTCTGTTCGCAATTGAAGAACTCGCAAAGGCATTCGCGGGGCGCATCAACGATATTGTCATCGGATCGGTCGTCATCGCGGGCGCGGTGAGCTGGCTGATCCTCGGCAACTACGATTACTTTGGCCAAGTCACGACCAATGTCGTCAGCGGCAAGGACTGGCTTGCGGTCCCGATCTGCGCCGTATTCGGCGGCGTTCTCGGCGGTTTGTTCAGCATGGCGCTCGTGACCATTTCGCGAAAGCCGTTCGGCATTATCGCAATTCTGAAGCGCTACCCCGTCGTTTTCGCCGCGTTGTGTGGCCTACTTGTTGCCATCCTGAGCATTGCGACTGCGGGTTATGCTTCCGGCAACGGCTATGCCGAAACACGCGCGTCGCTTGTCTACGGCCAGGCTATTCCGTGGTGGTATGGGCTCGCCAAACTGGGCTCGACACTTTTGTCGTCAGCGAGCGGTATTCCCGGCGGTTTGTTCTCGCCCTCTCTTGCCGTCGGCGCCGGTATCGGTTCGATGATTACGCCGATCTTCACATTCGCCGACCCGCGCGCATTCATGCTGCTGATGACCGTCGGCTATTTTGCCGGCGTCGTGCAAGCGCCGCTGACAGCGGTCGTCATCGTGATGGAAATGACGAGCGACAAGAACATGGTGATCCCGCTGATGGCGACGGCACTTTTCGCGGCAAGCCTTTCACGCCTCATCGGTAGCGAGCCGCTCTATCACGCCCTCGCCCGCGGATACTACGCATCGGTCTTTCGCATTCACGGAACGCCGGACGTTTCTGCCGGCCCGGCGTCAGTTCGTTAGCCGGTTGTCGGGCGTCAACGTTCCGAAGCCGACCAACCGCTCCAAGTCGGCGCCGATGCCACTATAAGCGGTACTTTTCGACCTTTGCGGCATGGCGGCGGAGGCCACGCGGTTGTGCTGTTGACGGAGACGCGAGACACCGCGCTTTGCCACTTTCGGATGGGAGATGACTACTCGTCGGGGCTCGCGTGCGGCCACACGCACGGCCGATCGTGGAGGCTCAGCCTTCGGCGTTTCCGCCGTTGCAACGACACTTGCGACCTTCGCGGGATCTACCAAATCGTCAGATCCCAATAGCTCCGCCACCTTTATGATCCGTTTGGGATCGGAAGACGCGTCCAAGGTAGTCGGGTTTGTCGGGTCCTGCGCCGCCGCCGTCCGAGAGCCACTCGCGGGCGCCGCGAATTTTGCGCTCAAGGCTTCAGCGGCCCTGCGCGTCTCGGAAGAAATCCCGTCGTTGTCACCGAAATCGTCGCCGCGGGATGCCAGCAGGAACTGATCGTAATTTATCACCGGAACGTAATCCGGAAGATTGACCGCCGCGTGCATGCCCGTGCCCGAAACGCCGGCTTGAGGCTGCAAAACGAACTTCTGCTCCGCATGGATCGGAAACGCTGCAGAGGCGAGTCCAACAAAAACAAGCGCGACTGAATTCAGTCTCAAAACGCATACCCCCAACGCGATACAAACGGGCTTTAGCTTGTCTCGACTTCGGCGCGGATCTCGGTCACGCGCGACAGTCAGTGCTAAAAGCAAACGGCGGGAGGCTCGTTGAATGGCCCCCGTTCCCCAATCCGAAAATCACCGCGCAACAAGGCAAGAGAAAGGCTTAGTTCTTCTCGCACGGATGACAAATCGCGCACGGCTCGCTTCGAGTTTCAAAGGTATGCGCAGAAAAAAAGACCAGCTCCCGGGGGTGGAAGAGCTGGCCAAGGCACGGGGAAGGAAGCAGCGCGTGAAAAGATTATTCGCGGCCCGAAGCTGCGAGCACCGTCAAGACTGCGAGTATTGGAGCGGACGCCAAAATCGATGCGGTAGAGACCGCGTATTCGTTACCGTCGATCAACGGTGCGAGGAGAGCGTGCGCGTCGGGGAGCGTTGCAATGGCGACAGTTGCTGCAGTCACCACTGCGGCGGTGGCGGACGCCGCGATGAAGCATGACATAGCTTGATCTCCTCTCTTGTGGCCGTCGTCTTGAGAGGGAGAATGCGAAAAGCTCGGCTCGTCCGCTGTTCCAAAGGTAACAGTATTGATGGCGCTGGCGACTCCGCTGCGCGGAGCCGGCCGCCAGCGCGGCTGTGAGGCGACAAGTTTGGTTCTGATTTCGAGCTGAGTGTCGCTGCGGCGTGGACGCCGCCTACTTCTCTAGCTTTTCCACCTTGGCGGCCATATCGGGAATGACGGTCATGCGATACGTGTCGTTCTCGCATGTCAGTATCCAAACGGTTTCGTTCGGCTTCGATTCCTTTGTTTCCTGCTGAGCGCCTTTTGGCTTTTCGCAGGTGAAGCCCTGGTCGCGAATTTGGGACGCGAGCAGATCTCGCGTCGGCTCGTCTGCCGATTGGGACATGGCGGGACCAATCCCTACGGTAAAAGCGAAACCGAAGATCGCCGAGCGCAATGTCTTGTCCATGCCAGTCATGCTCCCTAACCGGTACACGGCTGATCACCGCCGCGGTCGCAAGTCATCGTACGGCAAACGAGTAAATTCAGCCTTTCCACACGGCTATCGAGGTAAACTTTCCGTATCCTGATCATCGGCCGGCGACATCGGCTGAGGCCGATTGATGGCGGCCACAAGCGTATACGAAATCAGCATCAGCAAAAACCAGGATCCGAGTTTACCAATGCCGACCAGCTGCCACCCGTGTCTCTGGTGCGGATAAGCCCAGGCGGCGGTGAAAGTGCCGATGTTCTCCGCGAACCAGATGAACAGCGCGACAAGGACAAGTCCTAACAATAGCGGCATGTGCCGATGCGTCTTCCAAATCTTATAGTAGATCGTGCAAGGACCGATGAGGATGACGGCGGCCGCGAACAGAATCGGGCGCGCGTCCCAAATGTAGTGGTGCGCGAAGAAATTAATGTAGATCGCGGCACTCAAGAAACCCAGCGCCCAAACCGGCGGATGGCGGGTGAAACGGAAATCGAACAGGCGCCAGCAACGCGCGATGTATGAGCCGATGGCCGCATACATGAAGCCCGTAAAGAGCGGTACTCCGGCGATGCGCAGCACGCTCGCCTCCGGATAAACCCATGATCCAACGGAGGTCTTGAACACCTCCATGATCGTGCCGACGACGTGAAAGGCGAGGATGACCTTGGCTTCCTCGACCGTCTCGAGCCTGAAGCCAAGCATCAGAGCTTGAATCAGAACGGCCGCGATGACGAGGAAATCGTATCGCGCGAGAGAGGCGTCCCTCGGATAGAAAAAGTGCGTGGCGATGAGGAGCGCCAACATCAGCGCGCCGAAAAGGCAGGCCCAGGCTTGCTTAACGCCGAAGCGGACGAACTCGTACGCAAAGTGGGCGGTCGGTCCGTGGGCTTTCGCCTTTTCACCGAGTTCGGTTTCCCGGTCGATGAAGCGCGCCAAAGGGGCCCAAAGCCGCGCGGCGCTGCTCCGGCGGGTCCCATTCGAGACCTTGCGTTGCATATCTGACCTCGAAAGGGCCCCCAGGGAGCGGTCATCATGCTGGCGTTTTGTGGCTAATTCCGGCGCGTTTTCTCCCTTTACCCCTGAGAAGACTGCTGAAGCAGAGGGCCATTCAGCGATCACGGAGAAGAAGCCCGGTCCTTCGGCTACCTTCTCCCCACAGGAAAGGACGCCCGCTCCACCCTCCCCTAAAATCGGCTCATTGGGCCAGGCGAAGAACGAATGTCGCACGGCGATTGTCGTCTCCGCCGGGTTCGCGTACCGTCACCGCGAGACCTCATCTTCACCGGATTTATTGCACCCGATGACCTTGATTCCGAATTTCGTAAATGTGCCTCTCGAACCGGCCGCCTCCGAGGGGACTGGCCCTCGTCCGGCTGCGCCGGAGGCCCCGGTCTGGGAGACGCCCGAGGGCATTCCGGTCAAACCGGTTTTCACGGACGCCGACACCGCTGGGCTCGATTTCGTCGACACCTTGCCAGGCATCGCGCCTTATCTCCGGGGTCCCTACCCCGCCATGTACGCGCTGCAGCCGTGGACGATCCGCCAATACGCCGGGTTCTCGACCGCCGAAGACTCGAACGCCTTCTATCGCCGCAACATCGCCGCGGGTCAGAAGGGCCTGTCGATCGCTTTCGATCTCGCGACCCATCGCGGCTACGATTCCGATCATCCGCGCGTCCAGGGCGACGTCGGCATGGCAGGCGTCGCGATCGATTCCATCTACGACATGCGCACGCTGTTCGACGGCATTCCGCTGCAGGACATGACCGTCTCCATGACGATGAACGGCGCCGTGCTGCCGGTGCTCGCGCTTTTCATCGTTGCGGGCGAAGAACAGGGCGTGCCGCCGGAGAAGCTCGCCGGAACCATTCAGAACGACATTCTGAAAGAGTTCATGGTGCGCAACACCTACATCTATCCGCCTGCGCCTTCGATGCGGATCGTCTCGGACATCTTCGCCTACACCAGCGCGAACATGCCGAAGTTCAACTCGATTTCGATCTCCGGCTATCACATGCAGGAAGCCGGTGCGACGGCGGACCTCGAACTCGGCTATACGATTGCCGACGGCATCGAATACGCGCGAGCCGGTGTCGCGGGCGGTCTCGATATCGATGCCTTCGCGCCGCGCCTGTCGTTCTTCTGGGCGATCGGCATGAACTACTTCATGGAAATCGCCAAGATGCGCGCTGCGCGTCTGCTTTGGGCGAAGCTCATCAAGCAAGAGTTCAATCCGAAGGACCAGCGCTCGCTGTCGCTTCGGACGCACTCGCAGACGTCGGGCTGGTCGTTGACCGCGCAGGACATCTTCAACAACGCGACGCGCACCTGCCTCGAAGCCATGGCGGCAACGCAGGGGCACACGCAGTCGCTGCATACCAACGGGCTTGATGAAGCCATCGCGCTGCCCACGGACTTCTCGGCTCGCATCGCCCGCAATACGCAGCTTCTGCTGCAGCAGGAAAGCGGCACCACACGGACGATCGACCCTTGGGGTGGCAGCCACTACGTCGAGCGCCTCACCTACGATCTCGCGAAAAAGGCACTGTCGCATATCGAGGAAATCGAAGAGCAAGGCGGCATGGCAAAAGCCATCGCGGCCGGAATTCCAAAGCTTCGGATCGAGGAAGCCGCGGCGCGGACGCAGGCGCGCATCGACAGCGGGCGTCAGACCATCACCGGCGTCAACAAGTTCCAGATCAAGGGCGACAAGGAAATCAACTTCCTCAAGGTCGACAACAAAGCCGTGCGTGAGGCGCAGCTCGCGAAGCTGAAGCGGCTCAGAGAAGAGCGAAACGAGGCCGACGTGCAGGCCGCGCTCGATGCGCTGACCGAGGGCGCGAAGGGCAACGCCAACTTGCTCGACCTTGCCGTCAAAGCCGCGCGGCACAAGGCGACGGTCGGAGAAATCTCCTATGCGCTCGAAAAAGTCTTCACGCGGCACAAAGCAGAAATTCGCGCCATCAGCGGCGTCTACAAGAAGGAAGCGGCGATGAATCCGAGCGTCGATCGGGTCAAGAAACTCGTCGAGCAGTTCGACAAGAACGACGGCCGCCGCCCCCGTATTCTGATCGCCAAACTCGGCCAGGACGGTCACGACCGCGGCCAGAAAGTCATCGCGTCGGCGTTCGCGGATCTGGGCTTCGACGTCGATATCGGTCCGCTGTTCGCGACGGCCGACGAAGCGGCACGGCAAGCGGTCGAAAATGACGTTCACGTCGTCGGGGTTTCAACGATGACGGCCGGCCACCTGACGCTGGTGCCCGAGCTCAAGACGGCGCTGGATAAGGAAGGCCGCGGAGACATCATGATCGTCGTCGGTGGCGTCATTCCGCCGTCGGACTACGAAGCGCTCTATACGGCCGGTGCGAAAGCCGTGTTCGGTCCCGGCACGAACATTCCGGAGGCGGCTGCTGATCTCGTCGAGAAGCTCAATGAGCAGCTCGGCTACGCCGACAAAGCAGCGGCAGAGTGAATGCGCAAATGGCCGGGACGAACCCGGCCATTTCCATTTTTATATTCCTTGAATGCGCTGGCGTCAGGAAGCCGGGTTACGGCTCTGGCGGCCGCGGCTGTCATCCCGCCGCTTCATGAATTTCGGTGCATCGGCACTGCCCCATGAAGGCCGCCGATCGCCGCGCTCGTGTTGACGCTTTTCGCCCCCGTGGCTGCGGTGCTCCTGCTCCGGCCTGGACGACTCGCCGTGACGCGCGGGTCGATCGTCACGATGACGATTCCCGTTGGCGCGGTGCTCGCCATTGCCGCGGCCGGGGTGCTTGCGTTCGCCGTGATGCGGCCGATCGGAATGGTTACGATTGTGCCGCCGCTCCTGCTGTTCACCCTCGGGGCGTGCGCCGACGCCGAACACAGCATCCCCTTCGACGACGATGTCATTCGACTGGCGATGGCGTCCGTTGTCTGCATGACGCGCTGCCGGGGGACTCGAGCGGCCGTCGCCATTACGGTGACCGTTGGACCGACCGTGCTTTTCGTGTCCATCACCGCTATGCCCGTCGTCGCGACGGCGATCATTATGACGGCCGCCTTCACGCCGCGGTCCGTTTTGAGCGTGATGATGCGGACGCCGTTCCGGCATCGGCAGGGCTTCACCGCCAACATCGGCGATGACCTCGAGCTTCTGTTTCATCATGCGTTCGATGGCCGCGATTTCCTGGCGCTCTGACGGATCGCAGAGCGAGATCGCGATGCCGCTCGTGCCTTTGCGGGCGGTGCGGCCCACACGATGCACGTAGGTTTCGGGATCGAGCGGCATGTCGAAATTGACGACATGGGTGATGTTCGAGACGTCGATGCCGCGAGCGGCAATATCGGTCGCGACAAGAACCCGGATGTGGCCGAGCGTGAAGTCGTTGAGTGCACGCTGCCGGGCGTTCTGGGCTTTGTTACCGTGGAATGCCGCGGCGCTGATGCTCGCCATGCCGAGGCGATCGGCAACGCGGTCGGCGCCACGCTTCGTACGCGTGAAGACGATGACGCGCTTGCACGCTTCGTCGGAGAGGATCGTATGTAGCCGGCTCTGCTTCTCCGGCGTCCGGACGATCATCACCTTCTGATCGATGCGATCGACGACGACCGATTTCGGTGAAAGGTCGACGCGATACGGATCTTTCAAAACCTCGTGGGCGAACTTGCGGATCTCGTTCGGCATCGTCGCGGAAAAGAGCGCGGTGCGCCGCTTCTCGGGGATCAGCGAAACGATCTTCCGGATATCGCGGATGAAGCCCATGTCGAACATGCGGTCGGCTTCGTCGAGCACGAGAGTATCGACACGCGACAGATCGCAGGTGCGCATGTTGACGAGATCGAGCAGACGCCCGGGCGTCGCGACGAGCACGTGGACGCCGCGCTTCAGCGCGTTGATCTGCGGCCCCTTACTGACGCCGCCGAGAACGACCGCACGGCGAATGCGCATGTTGCGCGCCAGGCTCGCGACTTCCTGATCGATCTGGATCGCAAGTTCGCGCGTCGGCGCGAGAATAAGAGTGAGAACCTGTTTCGGGCCGGGCTCTACAGCCTCAGCAGCAATTTTCTGGAGAACGGGGAGAACGAACGTCGCCGTCTTGCCGGAGCCGGTCTCGGCTAATCCGAGCAGATCGCGGCCCTCGAGCTGCGGCGCCAATGCCTGCTGTTGAATAGGCGTCGGCGTCGCGTACCCACACTGCGTAAGGGCACGGGCGAGAGGCTCGGCAAAGCCGAATGCCTCGAAAGTTTCGATTGTCAAAGTAAAGAGTTTCCCAAGGGCTTCGAGGCCGTCGCGCCTTTGCGCACGGCTCGTCCCATGGCCCACACCGGCGCTTTCGGGGTGTGGCCTTGCTTGTAAGATTGATCTGGATGCAGGGTCGAGCGCGGCAGCTGAGCCGCTTGAAGTGGCACGAAAACCCGAGCGCCATCGAAGAGCAATTGCCGCTGTATCGGCATCTTCGCTCCACAAGTCAAGAAAGTTCGGGAATTTATGCGACGATGCCGCGGCATTCGTCGCCCGGCCGTGACGTTAGGCATGAAGCTCCGCGATGGCGTTACGCATGGCCTCCATGACCCCAGGCTCCGTCATCGAATGCCCGGCCGCCTCAATGAATTCAAGGCGTGCGTCCGGCCATGCGGCCGCCAGCGCATGGGCAGTCTGCGGCGGGCAAAGCAGATCGTGCCGACCTTGCACGATGTGGCCGGGAATGCCCGCCAGCTTCCGCGCGTCGCGCAACAACTGCCCGGCCTCCAGGAAAAAATCGTTACGGATGTAATGCGCTTCGACGAGCGGCGTCGGCGGCAGACGTGCGCCTTCCTCGACGTTAACGGGCAATGCTCCCGGCCGCGAGGCGATTTCCGACAAAGCCCGCTCGTAGGCAAACCAGCGATGCGCCGCCAGCACGTGTGCTTCCGGGTTAGGGTTACAGAGGCGGCTGACATACGCTGCGAGCGTATCGGCGCGCTCGGCGGTCGGCAGCCAGTCGCGGAAGTCGGCGTAAAGCTCGGGGCGGAAGATCCGTGGCCCGTCGATAAAGGCCCATTTCACTTCTTCCGCCGAGCCGAGAAAGACGGCGCGCAAGACGAGGCCGGCGACGCGCTCGGGATGCTTTTCGGTATATGCCAGGGCCAGGGTCGAGCCCCATGATCCCCCGACAAGCAGCCATTTCGAAACACCGAAATGAGCCCGGATAACTTCGAGATCGTCGACAAGGTGTCCGGTCGTGTTGGCCTCGCGGGAAAGATAGGGATGGCTGCGGCCGGCGCCGCGCTGATCGATCAGGAATACGTGATCGCGTTCCGGATCGAACAGTGTCCGATGCACGTGCTGCGAGCCGCTGCCCGGTCCTCCATGCAAGAAGGCGATGGGGCGGCCGCCTTTGCAGCCAACCTCCTCGACGTAAATCCAGTGTCCATCTCCGACGTAGAGCATGCGCGCGTCAAAAGGACGGAAGGCTTCGGGCAGCGTTTTCATAGTTTGATTGCTCACACGGAAATTCGCCGCGGGCAAGCGACGGCTGCGCCATGACGGCGCATCAGATGAACGCCGACGTCTCCTTCCGTCACAAGCGTGTCACGGAAGAGGTGCGCATTTATTGCGATAACAAAAGGCGATCTTCGCGCATTTGCGCTGCAGCAGAACGCACGTCATCAAGTCTTTGAGCGGATGCGGAAACTCCTAGTTCACCGCAACTGTCCAATTGACGAAATTCGTGACGAACCCTACTTCCACTGCCGCTGCAATACTCGGTAAAGTATGCATGCGACATGCAAAGCCCGGCTTCACAGGAGTTCGACAATGATCCGGAGTGTTCTTTCGCAAACGTCTCGCGCCGTTGCCGCAGGCGTATTTGCTGCTGTCTTCGGATTGGGTGTTACGAGTGCAGGCGCTGCACACGCAGAACCCGGCTCGCTCGTAGGATCGTGGAGCGGCGGCGGTTCTATTGCGTTCGCATCGGGCTCGAAAGAGAGGGCGCGCTGCCGCGCTCACTTTGCGAAGACAGGTGCATCGAGCTACGTAATGTCGGCAACATGCGCGACGGCGTCCGCCAAAGTCGATCAGTCGGCAACGCTCTATAGGTCCGGTGCCAACAGCTACACGGGAAGCTTCTTCAACGAGCAGTACAATACCGGCGGATCGATCCGCATCACGGTTTCGGGGCGTACTCAAAGCGTGCGTCTTTCGGGCGAAGCCGGTACGGCTTTCTTCAGCCTGCGGAAGCTCTGATAAATTTTCGAGCGTAGCGTTCGACGCTGCGCTCGCTCGCCTGTGAACGAACGCCGTTACAAATCGATGCGTCACATGACGCTCCATTCGTACCGATAATTCCATCGCATCACGACGATCATGAAAAAAAGCCGGGCATTCGCGCCCGGCCAAGTGGAGTCGTCGGAGAGAAGGTGGCAAGACGTTGCGTCAGCCCTTCTTGTCGGGTTCCGCAGGAGCGGCCGGACCGTTGTCGTCGTCCGGTGCTTCGTTCTGCATACCCGGTGCGCCCCAACCATCAGGCCCGTTGCGCCAACCGTGATGACCGTGGTGACCCGGTCCGCCGCCAGGACCCCAGCCGCCGAAGGCCCAGCGGTGTCCGTGGTCGCCATGACCAAAGCCCGGCCTCAGCTGATGCATGAGAGGACGCAACACGTCCTTCTGTTCATCGTTGAGCGAAGCGTAAAACGGCTTGAAGGCGGTGGAGAATGCCTTCATCCGGTCGGCGCGCTCCGAAAGACGCTGGCTCATCCGCTCGTAACGCTCGGAAAGATCACGCCGCTTCGGTTCGTCCGTCGATTTTTCAGCGCGGCGTTCCTCGCGCTTCTTCGCCCATTCGGCGCGCTTCTCTTCACGAGCCTTGAACGCATCGCGCACTGTCGACTCGACGGGCGCCCAAAGTTTTTCCTGATCCGCATTCAGCTGCAATGCGGCTTTCACCATCGCGATGCGGCCGTCTTCCAGGCGAGATCGCGTTTCCGGCGTCATGTTGTGCCAGCCGCCGCGATCGACGGTTTTGGCAATGGCGACGGTTGCCGGAATTGCGACTACGGCCGCGATCGCGAGCCATGTGCTGCGCGAAAGATTGTTCATGAGGTTCATCTCCTTCGGTCGGCCGGGAAAGGCGATTGGGGAGCAAGTATCGCCGGCCGTCGGAGTTAAGAACGATGTCGCGCTCGTGATCCGTCGTCCAATTCCTCTGCCCAAAAAATCATCGGCAGCGGGAGCGGCGCGGCTCGTGGCGGAGATATGACGTCTTGGAAGCGATCCGGCGGAAGAAGCCTTATTGGCTCCCGCGCAAGTTCTGAGTGACCGATCCGCTCGTGCCGTCGGAGGCGCCGTTTGCGCTCTGCTTCCCGCCTGCCGCCAAGGCGCCTGACCTCGCGTGTGCCTCGGGGTCTATCGGCTGGGCATAGACGACCCGGTCGCGACCGCTGAAACATCCGGCCACGCAAATCACGAGGTCCTCGTTCGGCCTCGCTGCCATCAACTGGCGAATGAGCGGACTATCCGGGCCTTTGCCTGCCTGAGAGCTAAGGCCATCGATCGGAACGGAATTGAGGTTTTTCGCCGGGAGTTGTTCGTCTGCGGCCCCAGCTGCAGTAATTTGGGTGCCGTCGCTCTCTACATGTTCGAACTGCGTGTCCTCGGCGAACGCGCCGTTTGCAGACGTCAACGCAAGAAGGACAGCAACACCAGCCGACGCAAGCGAATTGGCAAGAGCGGGACGCATGACGAACCCTCGAATACTGAACAAACTCCAAAAAAATGTGCCGCATGCGCGTAAAGGAAGTCTTACGGCGTTCGTCGAACTGCCGGCGGCGGCACAAATGGACGTCGCCGGACGGCTTGCGTTCGACTAAGGACCGGCTGCCGTTTCCGCCTGGAACCGCCAATACGTACCGGCATTCGACTGGACCGTCAGAATGTTCTTAATGCGTTTGTCCGGTGGCCGAAGTCCGGATGCGACGAGCGCCTTAACGTCATTGAGCAGAGCGGGATTTTCCGCATAGCCCGAATGATTGAGCCCCAGCGCGTCGGTCGAGACGGCGGTGACGTCAATCGTATCGACGCCAGGGATGATCAGCGGCCCGGTCTTCGGAACATCGCCGGCACGCGGTACGCCACCCCAGAACCGTGCCGAATAACTCAGGGCGTGGTCGTTCGATGCCGCGTAGAGCGTCACGCCCTTGGCGAAATCGGTGATCTCGCGCGCGATGATATTGAACTTGTCGCGGTCGACGTCAGGCGCAGCAAGAATAACCTGGCTGATTACGACGCCGCGCGGCACCTTCGTCTTCATGCGCTCCAGCACGCGCAACAGCAGTTCGTTCCCCATCGAATGCGCGATCAAGCTGATCGATTTTGCGCCGCTTTTCTGGATCACGAGATTCAGAAATTCCGTCAGCGTCGGCTCGGCCTGCTCGACGCTTCCGTGATCGTAGGTATAGCTCGCGACCTTACCGCCTGACGGCCAGCTATAGAGGAACGGAACGCCGTCGAAGCGTAAATCGTAGGCGATCTGGGCCGTCCGGTAGAGCGCACAGTCGAACGATGTGTTGAACCCATGCACGAAAACGAAGGCGTGGTCTTTGAAGGTTGTTGATGTCGCCAGCCGCTGCTTGATGAGCGCCAGCATCTGATCTTCGGTCAGGCTTTCGATTTCCTGCACCGTAAAGTGCTTCTCGGGATCTTCCTTCTCTTCGTAGATCTTTACCTTGAAATACGGGATCTCGATTACGACGGGCCGTTCGATGTGCGGCACCTTGTGAATGAGCGGCACCGTGACCAGCGCACGGCCAAGCTGCAATTTGTGTCCGCGCTCGGCGCCGAACTGCAAGCGGTTCGGATCAGGCTCGATGGCGCGGTCCGTTCCGTAGAAGACTGGCACGACATCGTAGGCTTTCGCGGGGTCTTCGACGGGCTTGGCCGGCGCCGCCTCTTTCTTCGCCTCATCTGAACGACGGGCTGCAGCTGCGGCACGCGCTTCTTCGTCGGCACGCCGGACTGCAGCCGCGCCAGCTTCGGCCTCGGCACCAGCACGTGCGGCAGCTCCCGGGGCCGCCGGAGGCGCAGGCGGAGCTGCGGCGGGTGGTGCCGGTTGCGCTTGAGGTGCGGGCGGCGGCGGAGGTGGCGATGTTTCTGCCGTTTCGGGTGAGGGGCCCGCGCCTCCGATTGGTTCTGAGGCTTCCGGTGACGGAGCACCCGCGTCCGGCGCTATATCGTCAGGCAGGGGCGCTTTAGCGACTGGTGGCGGAGGCGGAGCAGCGCCGCCCGCGACTTCCGTCGGCGTTTCTGTTTCAGCAGGGACGCTTGGAGCCGGTGTAGCTGAAGGCGCTGGAGCAGGAGCCGGGCGCGCATCGACGGTCCGGTCCGCTTCCGATTGTGCCCCCGGCGCTTTCGCCAGCTTCGGCGCCTGCGTGCAGGCAGCAAGCAAGCCGCAGGCGACGATCACCGAAATCAAAACCCCCGACCGGCGCAGCTGCAGCCGGCGCTTGGCAAGCGAGAACATCGCATCCCTCCCCGCAATCCGTCTTGACCCTAGCCCAGCGGAAATTCTACGGGGCCAACCCAGCCCGAGCAACAAACTCCGCATGCCGACGAATTATGTCAGTAGGATTGTGCTCGCGGGGCGACGAAATCCGGACTTGCAGGCAGCCCCATTCCTGACCATGGTCGGCCCCTTGAAAGATAAGGATATCCAAGCGAATCATGGCCACTGCCACCCTGCCCGCCCATCGTATTCCCGTTGCAGATTATGTGGCCGGCATTACCGCCGGCGACCGCGCCCTGCTCGCCCGTGCGATCACGCTCGTCGAAAGCACGAACCCCGAGCACGGCCGCCTCGCGCAAAGCGTGTTGCAGGAGCTTCTACCGAAGACGGGAAACGCTGTGCGCCTCGGCATCACCGGCGTTCCGGGTGTCGGCAAATCGACGACAATCGATCAGTTCGGCATGAATCTCATTGCGGAAGGCCACCTCGTGGCCGTGCTCGCGATCGATCCGACGTCGAAGCGCTCAGGCGGCTCGATCCTCGGGGACAAAACCCGCATGAACGCGCTGGCACAGGAGCGGAATGCGTTCATCCGTCCGTCACCGTCCTCCGGAACGCTCGGCGGCGTGACGCGCAAAACGCGCGAGACGATGGCCCTCGTCGAGGCGGCGGGGTTCGATGTCGTTATCGTCGAAACGGTGGGCGTCGGGCAATCGGAGGTCGCGGTTTCCGATATGGTCGACTTCTTCCTGGTGCTTTTGCTGGCAGGCGGCGGCGACGATCTGCAGGGTATCAAGAAAGGCATCATCGAGCTTGCCGACATGATCGCCATCAACAAAGCCGACGGCGACAACATCAAGCGCGCGGAACGTGCTGCGGCCGACTACCGGCACGCTCTGCAGATTTTCACGCCACACAATGCGACGTGGTTCCCGCCCGTGCTTACAATCTCGGGGATCGAAAATCGCGGACTGAAGGAACTCTGGGCCAAGGTCCTCGATCATCGCGAGAAGATGTCGGGGACGGGCGAATTCCAGAAGCGCCGTCAGGCACAAGCGGTGTCGTGGATGCGCGACATGCTCGAAGACCGGCTGATGGGCGCGCTGAAAGCAAATCCGAAAGTCGCGGCCGAGCTTCCGAAGATCGAGGCTTCGGTGCGCGAGGGGACCTTGCTGCCGACATTGGCCGTCGAACGGCTGATGGGCTTGATGGGGCTTTAGCTGCTGCGCTGATCGCACTCTTCGAATGGCGTGGGAAGCGATCTATACTGAGCCATGCCTTTGTGGACGGACTCTCGCCCGACCGTATTGTTGACCGGCTTCGGGCCGTTTCCGGGCGTTCGCAGGAATGTATCGGCCTCGCTCGTCAAATGGCTCGCGTTCAAGGCGCGCTTTGCGATGCCTCACTGCCGGTTCGTAGCTGCCGTTCTGCCGACGGAATGGATACACGCCCCGAGCGTGCTGGCTGAACTCTACGATCGGCACGATCCCGTACTGGCGCTTCACTTCGGTGTCGCGTCCAACATGCGCGGCTTTCGCATCGAGACCGAAGCGCGAAATTTCTGCCGGATGTCGCCAGACGCTGCGGGCAACCTACCGGCTCAGGCTTGTATGTCCTATGACGGCGCGCAAACCCTACCGGTAACGATCGATGTCAAATCAATCGCCCGGCGTCTCGATGGAAAAGGCTACTCAGCCAAGCTTTCGGATGATGCCGGCGGCTATCTCTGCAACGCGGTTCTTTACCACTCTCTCGTCAACGCCAAAGAGCGGGGAGACCGTTGCAAAGTTGGGTTCATCCACGTTCCCTCGGATGCCACGTTGCGAGACATTGTCGGCTACGCAGTCCCCGGCGCCAGCGAAATCTTAAAATTTGCGCTTGAACCTTCGCAACGGGCAATGGCCTTAACCTCGGTTTAACGTCTCGCGCGCTGGCTCGGTCCTTGCTTCTCGAATGGGCAAACCGGAGCACCTCCATGACCATCGATCGCCGCTCGCTCATCGGGGCAAGCCTTGGCCTCGGCGCCGCTGTAACGACTGCGCACGCATCGGAGCGCCAGCCCTTGCGGGAGCCCGAGAAGCCGAACGCTTCGGAGTTCTCCTTGGCGCTTACGCCGGATGATCACCGGGATCAGACGACGGTGCTGCAGGCCGCGATCGACGCCGCTGCCGAAAAAGACATGCCCCTCGTCCTGCCACCCGGCAAATTCATCGTGAGCGATCTCAGGCTGCCTGGCGGCACGCGCCTTCTCGGTTCAGCGCGAACATCAATACTCTCCTTCTCGGGCGGCGCGGCGTTCGTCACAGCGGAGAGAGCCGACGGGCTGGTTCTCGACGGTTTGATTTTTGACGGCGCCTACAAACCCTTCGATGCTGACCGTGGTGACGGCTTGCTGACGTTTTCAAATTCGAAAAACGTGCGCCTCAACGATCTCGAAATCCGCAACAGCGCCGGTGTCGGGCTATCGCTGATCGAATGCGGCGGACGTGTCGAAGGCGTTCTCATCAGCCATGTTCTCGACGCGGGATTCAAGAGCCTCGACTCTCTTGGCTTTAACATTGTGGGTAACACCGTCACCGAATGCGGAAACAACGGCATCCTGATTTGGCGATCCAAGCAGGAAGAGGACGGCAGCGTCGTGTCGGGCAATCGCATTTCCAAGATTCGCAATGCCGCCGGAGGAACGGGCGAATACGGCAACGGCATTAATGTGTTCCGCGCTGGAAGCGTGCTCGTTTCCGGCAACCGCATTTCCGATTGCGCCTATACGGCGGTGCGCGGGAATGCGTCGTCGAATATCCAAATCATCGGCAACAGCTGCGAGCGGCTCGGCGAAGTTGCGCTTTATGCGGAGTTCGGATTTCAGGGCGCCATTATTGCGAACAATATTGTCGACACGGCCGCCAGCGGAATTTCCGTGACGAACTTCAATGACGGCGGGCGCCTCGCCGTCGTTCAGGGAAATCTCATTCGCAATCTTTTCCGCCGCGAGCAGGAACCCGAAGACAAGCGCGGCGAAGGCATCGGCGTCGAGGCTGACGCGGTCGTCACCGGCAATACGATCGAGAACGCGCCGACCGTCGGCATTCAGATCGGCTGGGGCTCCTATATGCGCGACGTCGCCGTTACCGGGAATATCGTTCGCAATGCGCGCGTCGGTATTTCCGTTACAAATGCTCCCGATGCAGGAAAATGCCTGATCGCGAATAACCTGATTTCGAATGTGAAGGACGGCGCGATCCGCGAGATGGAACTTGGCGCGCTCAAAGGACCCGACCTTGTTCGCGAGCCGAGTGCAACGGATCGCATTCACGTCACGGCCAACGTGGCGGTCTGAACCGCGACGCGCAACTTCATAAAAATTTCGGAGATTTGGAGCGCCGCGGCCCGGCCAAGGGGAAGACGGGGGGAGTCGGGACTTGGCCGGGCGGCAGCAGCATCTGGTGTGCACGGGGGGAGGTGACACCAGCCTTGAGATCTTATTTAAGCCGAAGAATATGAACTCATTCTGAACATGACGTTAAATTGTCGCAACGTTTCGCAGCACTACCAAAATAATTCAGGCTAACTCGGCGTTTCCCATCGGTTTTTGCGAAACGCCCGGCAAGTCGCGCATCGAATCAGATTAGCGTTCAGATCCTAATGACTTGCGCATAGGACTCTGTGATGCCGGCCTACGCCGCGCCGCTTTCTCTACCGTTTGCCTCCGCTACCGCCGATGCCATGTCCCTCGCGCGAGCCAAGCTCGAGGATGTTTTCGGCTACAAAGGTTTTCGTCCGCCACAAGGCGACATTATCGCGACGGTTCTGAAGGGCGGCGATTGTTTGGCGTTGATGCCGACAGGCGGCGGCAAATCGCTTTGCTATCAGATTCCTTCGCTCGTCCGGCCGGGAACGGGCATCGTCGTTTCGCCTCTCATTGCATTGATGCAGGATCAGGTCGACGCGCTGCGCGATCTCGGCGTCAAAGCTGCGTTTTTGAATTCGACGCAGGATCGCAGCACACAAGACCAGATCGAGCGGCAATTCGCGGCTGGCGCGCTCGATCTCCTTTACGTCGCGCCGGAGCGCCTGGTGCAGGAGCGCACGCTCGGACTGTTCGAACGCAACGACATCGCGCTTTTCGCGATCGACGAGGCACACTGCGTCTCTCAATGGGGACATGATTTTCGACCCGAGTATCGGCAGCTCAAGATTCTCGCACAACGCTTTCCGAGCGTGCCGCGCATCGCTCTTACAGCGACCGCGGACGAGCGAACGCGGCAAGACATCATCACGGAGCTTTCTCTCGAAAATGCCGCGAGCTTCGTTGCGAGTTTCGACCGCCCGAACATCCGCTACACGATCGCCGAACTCGGCAGCGGCAGCGCGCGGGAACGCCTTTGGCAATTCATCGAAGCCGAGCACGCATCCGATGCCGGAATCGTCTATTGTCTCTCGCGCAAATCGGTCGAGGAAACGGCCGCGTGGCTGAGTTCAAAGGGCCGTAAGGCGCTTGCCTATCACGCGGGGCTCGACGCGCCGATACGCGCGGCGGCGCAAACGAAATTTCTGACGGAAGAAGGCCTGATCATCGTCGCGACGATTGCCTTCGGCATGGGCATCGACAAACCGGACGTGCGCTTCGTCGCGCATCTCAATCTGCCGAAGTCGATCGAGTCCTATTATCAGGAAACGGGCCGCGCCGGTCGCGATGGCGAACCTGCGAACGCGTGGATGGCTTACGGACTGCAGGACATCGTCCAACTTCGGCAATGGATCGGGCAGTCGGAGGGCTCCGAGGCGTTCAAGACTGTGCAGCGGCAGAAGCTCGATGCACTCATCGGGCTCGCGGAAATGCCGGGCTGCCGTCGCCAGGCATTGCTCGCCTACTTCGGAGAGATGCGCTCGGAGCCGTGCGGGAACTGCGACAATTGCTTGAGCCCTCCCCATACGGAGGACGGCACCGTCGTCGCCCAGAAAGCCCTGTCGGCTGTTTACAGAACCGGGCAGCGCTTCGGCGTGACCTATCTCGCAGATGTTCTGGTTGGAACGGCAGATGAGCGCGTGCTGCGCAACGGTCATGACCGTTTGTCCGTGTTCGGCATCGGCAAGGATGTGCCGACAACGACGTGGAAGGGGCTTTTCCGGCAACTAACGGCGCAGGGCTATCTGACGGGCGACGATGAGGGCATGGGCTCGCTGGTGCTAACGGAGCGGGCGCGGCCGCTTCTTCGAGGCGAAGAGCGTTTCCTGATGCGCGTGACGCGTGCGACGACCAAGTCGTCGAAGAAACGCGGCGCGGCGCTGGCGCCGAAGGTCGCGCGCGAGAATCAATCGTTGTTCGATGCGCTCAAGGCGTTGCGGCTCAAGCTCGCGGCAGCGGCGAAGCTTCCGCCGTACGTCGTGGCTCAGGACCGGACGTTGATCGAACTCGCCGAGAAGCGGCCCGAAACGGAATCGGCGTTGCATGACATTCTAGGGCTCGGCGCCAGTAAGATCGCGCGCTACGGCGCTCAGTTCATGCAGGTCATTTCGCAATTCAAGAAGCATCCGGTTCTGAC
>DASZVX010000111.1:0-90343 GCA_035547255.1 Hyphomicrobium sp. | reverse complement strand
CCGGCGGCGATGAACCCCGACTATAATGCCAACGCTCCGGCTGCCGCTGCTCCGGCGGTTGCAGCTTGCCGCGACGCCGTTGAGAGCGCCGCAAAGGCGGCGATCCTGCACTTCACCCAGGATAGCGCTGCTGTTGCGCAGGATAGCCGCGCTCGACTGACAGCTCTCGCCCATGCTCTGAAGGATTGCGGTGGTGTCGTCGTCGAAGTCCAGGGCTATACCGACAGCATTGGCTCATCCGAAGGCAACAAACTGCTGTCGGAACTTCGGGCGAAGAAGATTATCGATTTCCTGACAGATGAGGGTGTTGATGCCTCGAAACTGAGGGCCGTTGGGAACGGAGAGGAGCATCCGGTTGCCGATAACGGCACAAGCCACGGGCGCCAGCTCAATCGGCGCGTCGAGTTCGTGGTGTCCGGTCAATAAGCCAGTACAACTGATCATCGCTACAAAGCGGCGGCCCGAAAGGTCGCCGCTTTTGTTTTGCTTAGGTGTTGTGCGCGGGATTTAGCAAAACCCGCAAAAAGAAAAACGCCGGACCCGAGGTCCGGCGTTCTGTTCGTACACCGTCAATTCAAACGGCGCGTTATTCCTTTGCCTCTTCGGCGGGAACTTCGGCAGCGGTGAGCTCGGCGATGAGGCGCTGTGCCTGGCCGATCCAATCCTGCTTCTCGATGGCGCCCTTGAGGTTCAGCGTCTCATCGAGGTTGGCGATGTCTTCATCCGACAGGTTGGCGATCTGCTCGATCTTGTAGCAATGGAGGTGCTTCAGACGGTTCTGCAGATCGATGTCGATGCCTTTGATCTGCGTCAGATCCTCGGCCTCGCCTTTCGGCTTCTTGAAGCCCTTCCAAGCGGCGTTGAGGCGGCGCGCACGCGCGTCCGTGCGCTCGAAGATGCGGGCAGCTTTGCCGCGGCGGCCGCGGAGGTAATAAAGCTTCGCGCGACGGACCTTGCCGCGGCGGACGACTTCGATCTCAGCGATATAGGGCGAATAGATCGGGAAGACGCGCTCGACGCCTTCGCCATAAGAAATCTTGCGAACCGTGAAGTTCTCGTTGAGGCCGGCGCCCGAGCGGGCGATCACGACACCTTCGTAAGCCTGGAAGCGAACGGTCGGCTCTTTCTCGACCTTTTTCTTCTTGTCCTTCGGGTCGGCTTCGGCCGCCTCGATGACTTTCACCATCACTTTGACGGTGTCGCCGGGGCCAAATTCGGGGATGCCACGCTTCGAAAGAATGGCGTCCATCTGCTCGCGTTCGAGCTGTTGGATAATGTTCATCTTGTTGATTCCGTTTCGTTTTTTGATGACGCAGAGGATCGGCTGGCGGCAAAAAAAGACCGAGCCGGTCATGCAAGCCCCTGATGGGCCACCCGTTTGAGGGGAGTTATCGTTGCGCCGCTGATACTCGAAGAGAGGCCGATTGTCGAGCGGGAAACCGGCCAGTCGATGGTTTGTCGCGCGGGCTGGACCTTGGCCCGACCCGGGAAACCTAGAGTCCCAAGGCGTTGCCGATAATGTCGCCGAGGGTTGCGTCCTTCTGGGCGGAGCGGGGGGCTTCTCTGTCAATGTCGCGGGCTTTGGCAGCGACGGCGGCAGGGCTGAAGCTCGGCTCGACGGGCGCGAGATGATCGCGTCCTTTCCTGATTTTCGACCATTGGCCGTCGAGTGCCAGAGTGATCCGCTTTTCATGGCCGTAGACGTCACCGAACGTCTTCAGCTTGCCGTCGTCGGTAACCCACGCCGTGAAATAGACGAGGTGGATCGGAATTTCCTTGGTGATCGGGATCTCGTTGTTGAGGGGACCTGAGCGATCAAGTTCTGCGACCTTGTCAGTGTCCCAGCCCTTGTCTTCCTTTAGGATCATCTCGGCGAGTTGCATCGGATTTTGCACGCGCAGGCAGCCGTGGCTAAGCGTGCGTTGCGCCGGACGGAACATCCATTTGTCCGGTGTGTCGTGCATGAAGATCGTGTGCTGGCTCGGGAATGAAAACTTGACGTGGCCGAGCACGCTTTTTGGGCCGGGCGGCTGGATGACATTGAAGTCGCGGATGTCGGTCGTCGCCCAATCGTACTTGCGCCAGTCGACCCGACGGCCATCTTTCGTTTCAAGCTGCAGCCCGTATTGGCGCATCAAAGCGCCGCCGCGGATGAGGCTCGGCCACAACTCGTTGACCATGATGCTTTCGGGAACGCGCCACATCGGCCGGAGCACGACGTATTTCAATGGTCGCGAGAAAATCGTCGACTGCTTATCGAGCTGGCCCGCGACGATCTTCGCGGAGCGGATTATTTTGCCGTCCTTGTAAACGTACTGCATGAACTCTGGGATGTTGTTCAGCACGTAGAAGTCGCCCATGTTGGGCCACATCCAGCGCCACATCTCCATGTTCGCGCGAATTCGTTTTGCAGATGGGCTGAGCTTCGTCAGCTTGCCGTCCTTGGGCAGCATCGTGACGTAGATCTGGCGCAGCTTTTCGAATTGCGGCTGCTGCGGGTGCAAGCTGCGGAGATAAGCGTCCGGTTCATGCGACTCCGCCAGTGCATTGATGACGGTCGCCGGTTCGATCCATTGTGGCCGGCGATCCAATTCGGTCGTCAACATTTCGGACGGGTCCGGTATGCGTCCGCCGCGTGCATAGCGCGCGTAGAGCAGGGCGGCGGTCGAGTATTGAATCTCGGCGTCGGCAAGTGAGTCCGTGTCGGTTGCGGTCAGCGCGCCGTTCTCGAGCTTCGGCAACTTGAAGGCGCTGGCGTCGAGGCCGTAGGCGTTCGCGTTTTCGATCTCGGTGGCCAGCGCTTTGGCTTCGGGCTTCAGACCGGACGCCGTTACCCAAAGCCCGTCGCCGTGACGCGCCGCGTAAAATTCTGTGAGCGCGACCTGATCCTTTTTCTCGTACTCGTCGTCGGCAGATTGCTCGGCAGCGAGCTTGGTGCGCACGGCGCCGAGCACCGGATCATCGGGCGTTGCGGTTGGCGCGGCGGCGGTTTCGGGCGCTGGGGTCGTCTCTGGGAGCGCAGGAGTCGTTTGCGCCGGAGTTTCGCTCGGCGACGGGTCTGCGAGCGTTGGCTGGACCGTCACCAAGACCGCGATTGCGCCGAACAGAATGCTCTTGAAATTCCCCATCGCCCTGTCCCGATTGGCAACGCGCACGTCGGCGTTTCCGATTGCGCCCCGCCGCTGGTGCCGACCACGGCGCGAATCTTTCCCCTGGACGCATTTGTCCAGGAAAATCCTGACCATGCAAAGGCGAAGGTTTGATGGCGCCCTTTACGTGCGCTTTTGGCCACGCGGGTGCAGCAGATCGGGCCGGCGGGCGGCCGTCAGTTTCTCTGACTGGTCCCGTCGCCAGGCCTCGATTTTCTTGTGATCGCCGGAGAGCAGAACATCCGGGATCGATCGGCCTTCCCAATCGCGCGGTTTGGTGAACTGCGGATATTCGAGGAGGCCCGTTTCGAAGCTTTCGCTGGCGAGGCTTTCGGTGGCGCCGATCACGCCCGGAAGTAGCCGGACACAGGCTTCGATCAGGACCATAGCCGCGACCTCGCCGCCCGCGAGAACGTAATCGCCGATCGAGACTTCCTTGAGCCTCTTTTCCTCAATGACGCGCTCGTCGATCCCCTCGAACCGCCCTGCGAGAAGCGTGACGCCGGGACCATCCGCGAGATCGCGCGCCAGGCTCTGCGTCAGCGGGGTGCCGCGCGGCGACAGGTAGATCATCGGCGCGTCGGGCGAGAGCGATGCCGCGTGATCGAGCGCGGGGCCGAGCACGTCGGCGCGCAACACCATGCCTGCGCCGCCGCCCGCGGGCGTATCGTCAACCTGACGATGCTTGCCGAGGCCAAAATCGCGAATCTGAATTGTATCGAGCGACCAGATACCTGCTTCTCGCGCCTGTGCGGCGAGCGAAACGCCGAGCGGTCCCGGAAACGCGTCCGGGAAAAGCGTCAGCACGAGCGCGCGCCACGGCGTACGTCCGTCGCTCGCGGGAAAGTGGGGCATCGCATGGGCCTCGCGTGCAGCTGTCATCCTCGGGAGTTATGCCGAGGATGACAGGAAATGTCAGACGCCTTCGACGACGGTGATGTCGAGATGTCCAGCGCCCTGGCGGAGCGCCTTGGCCTCGGCATATTCGGGCGACGTCGCGTAGCCGTGCGCGTGCTCATAGCTCGGAAATTCGAGAACGACGTTGCGCGCCGTACCATTGCCTTCGACGATTTCGTGACGGCCGCCGCGAACGATCGGTTTGCCCTGGTATTTGTCGAGCGCGATCTTCGATTTTGCGACGTAGGCGGCCCACTTCTCGGGGTCCGTTACGGTGGCGTGGGCGATGACATATCCCTTCGGCATTGCGGTCTCTCTGTTCCGTGATGTTTTGGCTGCCGTGGCATAACCGGAGCGAGGCAGCTTCGGCAACCCGAGAGGACGAAGAAGGGAAATACAAATACCTTGCGATCAGCGGTCCAGGAGCGGCTGGACGGCGCCGAGGCTGGCGTCGCTGCTCTGGCGGGCCGGCCGGTTATCCGCGCTGACGGTCGCTGTTGTGGAGCCCCAGCTCAAACTCGTGAAAAAGCCCGAAATGCTCGAGCTTGCCTGAGCCGCCTTCATCTTCTTGCCCTGGGCTTCGAGATCCGGATCGTTTTTTGCGAGCCTCTTGGAGAGGCGCGGCGATAGGGGCGCGAGGCGTTTGCCGATCAACGCCGGGCACGCGGCATTGGGGTCCATGCCGACCGGCGTCAGCGAATTGACGACGTAGCGCTTGCCGCACATTCCGATCTTCGGCGGCTCTCTCGTCTCGGCAAAATCATCGTAGGCCTGCTTCAGCGGAGCCCAGGTGTCGCGCGCCGGATTGTCTGCGTGACGCTTGATATTGAAGGCCGTCATGCGAAACGGGAACACGTGGACTGGGACGGATGGTTCGCCAGCTGCGAGGGCGTCGCGTACGAAGGCGTAGATTTCCTCGATCAGCTTGTCCGACATGGCGAAGCAGCCGACGCTGCGGCAATCACCGTGAACCATGATGTAGGCGCCTGTCCGGCCAAGGGCGCGATCGAGTGCGTTCGGGTAGCCGATGTTGAAGGCGAGATGGTATTTGCTGTCGGGTTTCATGGCGCCGGGCGTGACGCTGTAGAATCCTTCCGGCGACATGCTGTCGCCCTGCGTTCGCTTCGGGCCGAGCGTTCCGCCCCAATTGCAGACCGGGAACGTCTTGATCAGGGCATAGCGGCCGTTCGGGCGCGCCTTCCAGACTTCGAGCTCCGACTCTTCCTTGAAGACGCGGATGTAAACCGGCGCTTCCGGCACGATGTCCTTCATCAGGAGAGCGGCTTCGGTCGTTGGGGGAAGGGGCTTCTCGGCGGCGGCTTCCTCGGCACGCGCGGCGTGGATGGCGGAGATCGCCGTAACGAAAAACAGAACCGCAGCGAGCCAATTTGCCCGCTTCACTGAACGCCACAACATTCTGCCGTGAACCCCGCGTGACCTGTTCCCCGGACTGGCCTTTAGCCTAGCTCCACGGACGGTTAATGCTTGGTAAATCGCGAGTGTGCACGGGGCGTGGTCAGAGCTTGGCGAGGATATGGCACGCCACACTCAAGTCGAGGATTTCTCAGTGAATCCAGATGCGGTCGGTCAGACCGCCGAGATGCGGGCCAGGAAGGCTTCGGCAGCGGCCTTCGGATCTTTTGCGGCGTTGATCGGCCGGCCGACGACGAGGTGGTTGGCGCCATCGCGGAGCGCTTCCTCCGGCGTCGTGATGCGTGCTTGATCGCCCGTTTCGCCGCCGGGCAAGCGGATGCCGGGCGTCACGATCAAGAAGTCCGGGCCGGTCTTGGCGCGGACGGCGGCGGCTTCCTGTCCCGAAGCAATGACGCCATCGACATCCGCATTCTGGGCCAGTCGCGCACGGCTGAGAACCAACGCGCCGGGCGTCAACGGGATGCCCTGTTCATCAAGGTCGGTTTGATCGAGGCTCGTCAGCACGGTCACGGCGAGCAGTTTCAAGTCTGATCCAGCGCGCCCGCGCACGGCAGCTTTCAGCGTCTTGGTGTCGGGTCCGTGAATGGTGATGAAATCGACGCCGAGTCCGGCGGCCGATGCAACGGCGCGCTCCACCGTGTTGCCGATGTCGAGGAATTTCAGATCGAGGAAAACGCGCTTGCCTTCCTGCTTCAGCTCGCTCGCAAGCGAGAGGCCATCCGAAAACAAAAGCTCGAGTCCGATCTTATAGAACGTGACCGTATCGCCAAGACGATTCACGAGCGCCCGCGCGTCATCGTAAGAGGGCAGGTCGAGCGCGACGATCAATTTGTCTTTTGCATTCGTCATCGACGTCATCCGTGCAACACGCGCGCGGCGCGGGCGAGCTTCTGAATAACCTTTTTCAACTGTTCCTGCTGGTCCTTGTTCTTCAGGTGACCGTGCTCATCGTAGGCATCGGCGGCGCGCGGTAGCAGGAATTGATCGGGCAGCACGAGCGCCCCGATGCCGAGCTCGAGAACCAGACGAAGCTGCGACAGGCCACGTAACCCGCCCGTACCACCGTTCGATGCTGATCCAAGTGCAAAGACGCGTGTCCTGTAAACCTCCATCGGCGCTTCGCCCTCGCCGCGGATGTGGCTGATCCAATCGAGCGTGTTTTTCAAAAGCGGTGTGAACGCGGCGTTGTACTCGGGACTGACGATGAAGATGCCGGTATGAGCCTTCATCAAATTTCTCAGCTTGTGGGCATTTTCGGGCTGACCTGATTCCGCTTCGAGGTCGCCGTCATAGAGCGGCATCGGATAATCGGCGAGATCGACGAATGTCGAGGGAATATTATTCGCTTCGGCGATTTGCGCCGCGAGCCGCGCCAGCCGCTTGTTATGGGAATTCTTGCGCGCGCTGCCCGCGAAGAAGAGCAAGCGTGGATCGGACTTCGTCGAGGCTGTCATGGAAAGCGAAATCGTCCGTGTGGAATTAGGCCATTGGTCGAGCGGACCCTACCGAGGGAACAGGGATTAGGGAATAGGAAGCAGAACAGGGAGTCCGGAGAGCGCGAGGCTCAGCTCAGCCGCTCTTGCCCTCGAAAAATTCCTTAACGCGCGAGAAGAAGCCCGCGCTTTCCGGGCTTGTCTCTTTGTGGCTTGCGCGCTCGAATTCTTCGAGCAGCTCGCGCTGGCGGCGCGTCAGGTTCTTTGGCGTTTCGACATCGACCTCGATGTACATATCGCCTGTCACTTTGGCGCGCAAAACCGGCATGCCCTTGCCACGCAAACGGAACTGCTTGCGGCTCTCGGTGCCTTCAGGGACTTTGACCCGCGTCGTCGTGCCTTCGAGCGTCGGCACTTCGATCTGGCCGCCGAGCGCGGCGGTCGTCATGGAGATCGGCACCTTGCAGAAGATGTCGGCGCCGTCGCGCTGGAAGAACTCGTGCGGCTTGATCGACAGGAAAATGTAGAGATCGCCGGGCGTGCCGCCGCGAAGTCCGGCTTCGCCCTCGCCCGCCAGGCGGATGCGCGTTCCATCCTCGACGCCCGCCGGGATATTGACGGACAGCGTCCGTTCCTTCTGCACACGTCCGGCGCCGCCGCAATCGGAGCAGGGATCATCGATCGTCTCGCCGCGGCCCTGGCAGACCGGGCACGTGCGTTCGATCGTGAAGAAGCCCTGGCTGGCGCGCACTTTGCCCATGCCGCCACACGTCGCGCACGCGCGCGGCTTGGTGCCAGGCTTGGCGCCGCTTCCCGAACACGTCTCGCACTTGACGCTTGCGGGAACGCGGATCTGTGCGGTCTTGCCGGTGAAGGCTTCGCTGAGGGTGATCTCGAGATTATAGCGGAGATCGGCTCCGGCCTCGCGTCCCGAGCGGCCGCCACGCCCCTGGCCGCCGCGCCGGCCGCCCATGAATTCGCCGAACAGGTCGTCGAAAATGTCGGACATCGACGAGGCGAAGTCAGGCCCAAATCCTCCGGGTCCGCCGCGGCCACCCATTCCACCTTCGAAGGCCGCGTGTCCGAACTGATCGTAGGCCGCGCGTTTTTGAGGATCTTTCAGCGCTTCGTAGGCTTCGTTCGCTTCCTTGAAGCGGCGCTCGGCTTCCTTGTCGCCGGCGTTGCGGTCGGGATGGTATTCTTTGGCGAGACTACGATAGGCGGATTTAATTTCTTGTTCCGTGGCGCTCCGTTTGACGCCGAGAACCTCATAGTAGTCGCGCTTGGCCATGGGTTTGTTGTTCTGTGTGACCTGTTAGCAGAAGGGCTGGCTAAGCGCCCGCAACCACCTAAGCAATTACATTCTTTCGCCCCCGACCCAGCTACGGCATCCTACGCAGGGATTTCCGCAGTGTGTCGAGGGCGATGAAGCAGGAATCGGCCGTTAAGCCGATTTCTTCCTATCGTCTTTGACTTCTTCGAAATCCGCATCGACGACGTCGTCGCCGCCAGCAGATTTCTCAGCAGAGGGCTCCTCGCCTTCGACGCCGGCTGCACCACCCTTGGCGGTGTAGACGGCCTCGCCGATCTTCATCGCAACCTGGGTCAGAGCCGTTGTCGCAGAGCGGATCGCTTCGGCATCTTCACCCGCAATCGCGGTCTTGGCAGCCGCAATCGCGCTTTCGACCTCGCCCTTGATTGCTGCCACTGCCGGGATCGACTCGTTTTCGGCGAGCGATTTTTCCGTGCCGTGGACCAGCGCTTCGGACTGGTTGCGAAGCTCGACGAGCTCGCGGCGCTTCTTGTCTTCCGCAGCGTGCGCTTCCGCGTCCTTCACCATCTTGTCGATGTCGGTGTCGGACAAACCACCAGAGGCCTGGATGCGGATCGACTGCTCCTTGCCGGTCGCCTTGTCTTTCGCCGAGACGTGCACGATGCCGTTGGCATCGATGTCGAACGTCACCTCGATCTGCGGGACGCCGCGCGGCGCGGGCGGGATGCCGAGAAGGTCGAACTGGCCGAGCATCTTGTTGTCGGCAGCCATCTCGCGTTCGCCCTGGAACACGCGGATCGTCACGGCATTCTGGCCGTCTTCCGCCGTCGAGAACGTCTGGCTCTTCTTGGTCGGGATCGTCGTGTTGCGATCGATCAGGCGCGTGAACACGCCACCGAGCGTTTCGATGCCGAGCGACAGCGGCGTGACGTCGAGCAACAGGACGTCCTTGACCTCGCCCTTCAAGACGCCGCCCTGGATCGCGGCACCGACCGCGACGACTTCATCGGGATTGACGCCCTTGTGCGGCTCCTTGCCGAACAGCTGCTTGACGACTTCTTGGACCTTCGGCATGCGCGTCATACCGCCGACGAGCACGACCTCGTCGACCTCGGCTGCCTTCAGGCCAGCATCCTTCAGGGCCTTTTCGCAAGGACCTTTGGTGCGGTTGATCAGGCTCTCGACCAAGCTCTCGAGCTTGGCGCGCGTCAGCTTCATCGTCAGATGTTTCGGACCCGACGCGTCGGCTGTGATGAACGGCAGGTTGATTTCGGTCTGCGGTGCGCTCGACAGCTCGATCTTGGCTTTTTCCGCAGCTTCCTTGAGGCGCTGCAAAGCAAGCTTGTCGGAGCGGAGATCGATGCCCTGCTCCTTCTTGAATTCGTCGGCCAAGTAGCTGACGAGCACCATGTCGAAGTCTTCGCCGCCGAGGTGCGTATCACCGTTCGTCGACTTCACTTCGAAGACGCCG
Source organism: Hyphomicrobium sp. (assembly GCA_035547255.1). GTDB lineage: Bacteria > Pseudomonadota > Alphaproteobacteria > Rhizobiales > Hyphomicrobiaceae > Hyphomicrobium_B. The sequence goes on along the minus strand of DASZVX010000111.1, from coordinate 80,686 downwards.
TCGCCGATTTCGAGGATCGACACGTCGAACGTGCCGCCGCCGAGGTCGTAGACCGCGATGGTGTGAGCGTCCTTCTTCTTGTCGAGGCCGTACGCAAGTGCAGCCGCCGTCGGCTCGTTGATGATGCGCAGGACCTCAAGACCCGCGATCTTCCCGGCGTCTTTCGTGGCCTGGCGCTGAGCGTCGTTGAAGTAGGCCGGAACCGTGATGACAGCCTGGGTGACCTTCTCGCCGAGCTTGGCTTCGGCGGTTTCCTTCATCTTCTGAAGGATGAAGGCGGAGATCTGTTGCGGCGAATACTGCTTGCCGTGGCTTTCGACCCAAGCGTCTCCGTTCGTGCCTTTGACGATCTTGAACGGGACGAGCTTTTGGTCCTTCGCGACCTCGGGGTCATCGTAGCGGCGGCCGATCAGGCGCTTGATCGCAAAAAAGGTGTTGGTCGGGTTGGTAACCGCCTGGCGCTTGGCCGGCAGGCCGACGAGCCGTTCGTCGTCGGACGTAAATGCAACGATAGAAGGCGTCGTGTTCGCGCCTTCCGAATTTTCCAGAACCTTCGGCTTCCCGCCCTCCATGACGGCGACGCACGAGTTGGTCGTGCCGAGGTCAATACCGATAACTTTAGACATTCTCGTCAATCCTTCTCAGTTGCGGCAGACCGGGTGGACCCTGTTTGGCATCCAGCGTGCCCGCCCACGAGGGGCTCAAAGCACCGGTCCCCAGGATTTCAATGGTGTGACCGTCGGTTATATAAGGAGCTGTTTTTGGCGTGCAACGGCTCACCGGCGCAACCGCAAATCAACTTTAAAGCCACTCCGTTGCGAAATGCCAGTACAAACCTTCCCCTGAAACACACTCGATTTCCGCCCATTTTGCAGGAAATGTTTTGATTTCAGGCGCGGCTCTAAGGGCACGAAATCTCACGGAATGCGTCGGGAGGCGCGTGCGCGCAATGTGGTCGCAGGATCGCGTAGTCGGGGCTTCACGCCGGAAGCCCTGACCCGGATCACGCGGCCGGAGGTGGCTCGGACGCATCCTGCTTGGGAACCTTCGGTCCGCCTTTCGACACAACGACCATCGCCGGACGGAGGCAGCGATCCTCGATCAGATAGCCGACCTGGAAGACCTGCAGCACGGTGCCGGCGGGAACGTCGGCATTCTCCTGCTCCATAACGGCCTGATGATGATGCGGGTTGAAAGGTTGGCCGACCGGATCGTCGACGACGATGCCGTGCCGTTCAAGGGCGCCGCGATAATCGCGTTCGGCAAGGACAACGCCGTCGAGCAAAGTTCTTAATGCGGGATCGTTTTCGAGCGCATCCTTCGGCACGGCCGCGATGGCACGCTGGAAATTGTCTCCGACCGTCAGCATGTCTTTTGCGAATTTCGTGATCGCGTACTTGGCCGTTTCCTCTTTTTCCCTTTCGAGGCGGCGGCGTACGTTTTCGGTCTCCGCGACAGCGCGCAGATAAGCGTCTTGCTTGGCCGCAAGCTCGGCGGATTTCTTGTCGATCTCGCCCTGGAGAGCGGCGACCATCGCTTTGAGCTGTTCCGGCGTAACCTCGCCCTGCTCCGGTGTGGATGCCGAAGGCATAGGTTCGTCAACTGGCTTGTTCTCGTCGCTCATTTTCTCTGCCGCTTGGGATTGAGGTGAACCCGATGCGCACACGAACGGGTCCCGGGATATCGGCTGCTACAGCCTAAAAATCAAGGCGGTCCTAAAGCGCAACGTTGATCCGCCCAATGAATCATTAAGGAATGAGGCGGCTGACCAGTCTGGCCGTGTAGTCGACCATCGGAATGATGCGGGCGTAATTGAGCCGGGTGGGCCCAATGACACCCAAAACGCCGACCACATGACGGGTGTCGTCGCGAAATGGCGCGACGATCAATGAAGAGCCCGAAAGCGAAAACAACTTGTTCTCCGATCCGATGAAAATGCGCACGCCTTCGGCCCTGTCGGAGGCGCCGAGAAGCTCGACGATGTCCTGCTTGGTCTCGAACGCATCGAAAAGCTGCCGGATGCGTTCGAGATCTTCGGCGGCGGTAACGTCTTTCAGCAAATTGCTCTGGCCGCGGACGATCAGGCTCTTGCGATCGTCCGAAACGCCCGACCATTCGGCAAGACCCGCCTGGATGACTTTTTGGGCGAGCTGGTCGAGTTCGGCCTTGGCGGCGTCGAGCGATTTTTGAAGTTCGACCTTGGCTTCCGCCAGCGTCATGCCGCGGACGTGCGTGTTCAGATAGTTCGAGGCTTCCTGCAACGCCGAGGGCGGCAGGCCTTCCGGCAGCGCAATGATCCGGTTTTCGACGTTCTGGTCTTCGTCGACGAGGACGGCGAGGCCGCGCCCGGGTTCACGTGGCACGCAGTCGATGTGGCGCAGGCGGGCGACCTGCTTTTCGGCGAGCACGATGCCCGCACAGTGGGAAAGGCCGGAGATCAGCTCGCCGGCTTCGCTCAGCAACTGGTCGACGGACTTGTCACGGCGGTAGGCGATCTGCGTCTCGATCTGCCGCCGCTCTTCAGGCGTCACGTCGCCGACCTCCAGCAGGCCATCGACAAACAGTCTCAATCCGAGCTGTGTCGGCAGACGGCCGGCGGACGTGTGCGGCGAGACGATGAGGCCCAGCTGCTCCAGGTCCGACATGACATTCCGGATGGACGCGGGCGAGAGGGCCATCGGCAGGGCCCGTGACAGGTTCCGCGAGCCGACGGGTTCGCCGGTCGCCAGATAGCTTTCGACAATGCGCCGAAGGATCGTGCGCGAGCGCTCGTTAAGCTTCTGGAGCTGACTTTTGCCGTCGAGGAGGGTCGCGGTCACGATCTGGTCGTCCATTTTCATGGCTCTGGAGTCTAGGAACGCCAATGCTTTCCGTCAAATCGACTTGCAGGGTTTCGGGCTTTAGGGTTGAAGGGCGAGGACGACTTCTTTAGCCTCCAGCATAATCTCAAGGTTTTCAGGAACAATATGCGACCTTCCAAACGCAAGCCCGATGAGCTGCGCCGCGTTTCCATCGAGCGTGCAGTGTCCAAACATGCCGAAGGCTCGTGCCTTATCAAATTCGGCGACACGCATGTTCTCTGCACGGCGAGCCTCGAAGAGCGCCTGCCGCAATGGCTGAAGGGCCAAGGCCGGGGCTGGGTCACGGCCGAATATGCGATGCTGCCGCGCTCGACGCATGAGCGGACCCGCCGCGAAGTCACGAGCGGCCACCCCTCGGGCCGGACGCAGGAAATCCAAAGGCTTGTCGGCCGGGCGCTTCGCGCCGTCGTCGATCTTCCGAAGCTCGGGGAGCGGCAGATCACGGTCGACTGCGACGTCATCCAGGCAGATGGCGGCACGCGGACCGCAGCCATCACCGGCGCGTGGGTTGCTCTCTATGATTGCATCCAATGGATGAAAATGCGTGACATGGTGAAGGACGGCGTCCTGCGCGACCATATCGCCGCCGTGTCGTGCGGGCTTTATAAGGGCGAGCCGGTGCTTGACCTCGACTACGCCGAGGACAGCAACGCAGACGCCGATTCGAACTTCGTGATGACCGGTTCCGGAGGTATCGTCGAAATCCAGGGAACGGCGGAGACGACGCCATTCACGGAAGAGCGTTTCGGTGAGCTGTTGATGCTCGCTAAAAAGGGTATCGGAGAACTCATCCAGCTGCAGAAGCTGACTGTCGCGTAAACGAGCGCTCGGGTGGTCGAGCATGTTTGGAGAATTCGCACTCGCTGCCGCGGTCATGTTTGCCGGAGTGGCGCTTTACGTGAGTTTCGCCGAACATCCGGCGCGGCTTGATCTGGACGACGGTCCGGCCTTGGCGCAATGGCAATCGAGCTATCCGCGCGGCGCCATGATGCAGGCGACGCTGGCGCTCGTCGGTTCGGTGCTTGGTGCTCTCGAATGGCTCGTCACCGGGAATGCTCAGTGGTTGCTCGGAGCGCTCGTGCTGTTCGCCAACTGGCCCTATACCTTCATCTGGATCATGCCGACCAATCGCGCGCTCAAGGCAACGGCCGTCGACCGAGCGGGACCGCAATCACGGGCGGCGCTTGAAAAGTGGGGACGCCTGCATGCCGGGCGAACCTTGCTCGGCTTGATAAGTGCCGGGATTTTCGTATGGGTGCTGATCTGAACGTACCGTCTCCTTCTCTCTCGATCCTCGAAACGGTCCTTTATGCGCACGATCTTGTGGCGATCGAGGACTTTTACCGGCGCGTGCTTGGGCTTGAGCCCTTCGCAGTCGTGCCCGGCCGGCATGTCTTCTATCGCTGCGGAGACCAGATGCTTTTGATCTTCAATCCGAGCGCCACGCGGAAGCCGCCGGCGCCGGGCGCGCTTCCTGTGCCTCCGCATGGCATGGATGGCCAAGGGCACGTCTGCTTTCGCGTGTCGGCGGAAGACCTCGCCGAATGGCAATCAAAACTTGCAGCACTTGGGATCGAGATCGAGGCGGCCTTCGAATGGCCGAAAGGCGGTCGCTCGATTTATTTTCGCGATCCCGCCGGGAACTGCCTGGAATTCGCCGAGGCGCGCATCTGGGGGATTGCTTGATGCGGCGTCTGACGAACGGGTCGAAGCTCGTCGTGGCAAGCCACAACCCCGGTAAGGTCTGGGAGATCAATCAGCTTCTCGCGCCTTATGGTCTCAACGCCGTTTCGGCGGGCGAGCTCGGGCTTTCGGAGCCGGAGGAAACCGAGACCACGTTTCAGGGCAACGCGCGTCTCAAGGCGATTGCTGCTGCGGAAGGTTCCGGGTTGCCGTCGCTCGCGGACGATTCCGGACTTGAAATCGATTGCCTCGATGGGGCGCCGGGAATTTATTCGGCGCGCTGGGCAGGTCCTGGCAAGGATTTCGGAGTTGCGATGAAAAAGGTCGCGGACGAAATCAGCGCCCGCAACGGCTGGGGACAACCCGGACCGCAGGCTAATTTCATTTCCGTGCTCTGCCTCGCGTGGCCCGATGGCGAGACGCGAATTTTCGAAGGCAAGGTGTTCGGGCATCTCGTTTGGCCGCCGCGCGGCGGCAACGGTTTCGGCTACGATCCGATGTTCGTACCGGAAGGTGCGGTCAAAACGTTTGGGGAAATGGAGCCGGCGGATAAGTACGCGATTTCGCATCGGACGCGGGCTTTTGCGGCGTTCAAGACGGCCATGCTCGATCATTTGCAGTCAGCAGAGGCAGGCGAAGCGTCGGCGCGTGGGCGCGACATTGCGGCGCTTTCTGCGGCGGCGGCCAGTCTTTCGACCCGGCTTGAAGCGGCGTCTTTCATTGCGCATCTCAAAGCCGATCTCGAAGCGAATAGCGCCGAGTGGGCAAACGCGACGCTTGCAGATTATCTCGACGCACTCGAGATGCGGTTGAACAGTGCGCCTGCGACCGACGAGCCCGCGTGGCGGCAAGTGGCGAAAGCGATGCTGGCTGCAAGTCAGAACGATCGATGACAAACGTATCGGCCAATTCAGTCGCAAGCACGATGCCCTTCGGGGTTTACGTGCATTGGCCGTTTTGCGCGCAGAAATGTCCGTACTGCGATTTCAACAGTCATGTGCGCTTCGGCGGCTGGGACGAAGCGCGGTTTCTCGCGGCCTACAAACGCGAGATCGACGGGATTGCAGATCTCATCGGGGCGCGCACGGTCAGCAGCATTTTCTTCGGCGGCGGCACGCCGTCGCTGATGCAGCCGGCGACGACGGCCGCGATCCTCGATCATATTGCGAAGCGCTGGGGCATCGCGCCCGATGCGGAGATCACGCTCGAAGCCAATCCGAACAGCGTTGAGGCGGCGCGCTTTCGTGGCTTTCGCGAAGCGGGTGTCAATCGCGTGTCGATCGGTGTGCAATCATTGAGAGACGACGAGCTTCGCAAGCTCGGGCGCATTCATACCGTCGCGGAGGCGAAGGCGGCGCTCGACGTTGCGCGTTCGACCTTCGATCGCTTCTCGTTCGATCTCATTTACGCGCGGCCGAAGCAGACGGCGGAAGATTGGCGCGCGGAGCTGACGGAAGCCTTGAGTTTAGCGGGCGATCACCTGTCGCTGTATCAGCTGACGATCGAGCCGGACACGCCTTACGCCGCGCTTCACGCCGTCGGAAAGCTCGCCATTCCGGACGACGATGCAGCGCGTGTCCTTTACGAAATCACGGATGAGTTGACCGCGGCGCGTGGCCTCTCCGCGTACGAAGTTTCAAACTATGCGCGGCCCGGCGCGGAGAGTCGGCACAATCTCCTCTATTGGCGCTATGGCGAATACGCAGGCATCGGTCCTGGCGCGCATGGGCGGATCCTGGTTGAAGGCGAGCGCTCCGCAACAGTTACCGAGAAGAACCCGGAAGCATGGGCTGCGCGTGTCGAAGCGGCCGGCACCGGCGTCATCGAGACGACAGAGCTGACGCGTGCCGAGCAGGCCGATGAAATGCTGCTGATGGGCTTGCGTTTGAGCGAGGGCGTCGACCTCGACCAGCTTGCCGCGCTTGGCGGCGTCAGGCCCGAGGCTCGTGCCATCGATGAGCTTGTCGCGCTGGGGCTATTGAACGTCATTGGAGCGGCAGATGGGCCGCGGCCGGTCGCTATGCCGCATTCCGATGATCGGGACATCATTCGAGCCTGCGCCGGGCCGGGGCTTGCTCCGGAAGCATTTGCAGCCCAGGCTATGCCGTCCACCCGAATTCGCGCAACGCGAGCCGGGCGCCTTGTTTTGAACGCCGTTGTCGCGAAGCTTGCGAACGGCTTCGTGTCCGCTGCCGCATAGACAATCCATTGAGCGCCGTTTAAGCACCGCCGCATGCTTCGGGGAATTTACGATTGGACGATGCGAAAGGCGGCGAGCGATAAGGCGCCGTCTGCGCTTGCCGTCGTCTCTTTCGTTGAAAGTTCATTTTTCCCGATTCCGCCCGACGTGATGCTGATCCCCATGGTGCTCGGCCGGCGCGAGAAGGCGTGGTGGTATGCCACCATTGCGACCGTTGCGTCGGTGATCGGGGGACTCCTCGGCTACGCGATCGGCTATTTTCTTTATGACACCGTCGGTCTGCCGATCCTGAAGTTCTACGGGCGCGAGCACGCGCTCGACGGTTTCATGACGTTCGTGCACGACTACGGCGTGCCGGCCGTCATCATCAAGGGCATGACTCCGATCCCCTACAAGGTCGTAACGATCGCGGCCGGCGTCGGTCACATGAACCTGCTGGCGTTCATAGGAGCAAGCATCGTCGCGCGTGCGATGCGGTTTTTCCTGGTTGCCGGCCTCCTATATTTCGCCGGCGAGCCAATCCGTGCCTTCATCGAAAAGCGGCTGACGCTCGTGACGACGGCATTCCTGGTTCTGCTTGTCGGCGGATTTGTCGCTGTCAGGTATATTTTCTAGGCGGAGTACTTCGTCATGGCGCTTGTCGGAAATTCCGAACGCGGATCCGATTACGGGTACGGCGCCGCGGCGCTATTCCTTGCTGTGGCGGCCATCCTGACCGCGCTCGGATTTCAGTACATTGGCGGCTATGTGCCGTGCATGCTCTGCCTGATCGAGCGATACGCCTACTACGCTGGAATTCCGGTTCTCTTCGCCGCGCTGGCTCTAACGTCCGGCGGCTATCGCAGGCTTGCAGCGGCGCTCTTCTTCCTCGTGGCGCTGGCGTTCTTCGCCAATGCCGGGCTCGGCGTCTACCATGCTGGCGCAGAATGGAAATTCTGGCCGGGTCCCACGACGTGCGGCGGCGGGGAGTCATTGACGACTTCGGCCGGCAGCCTGCTCAACGACATCCAAGGCATCAAGGTGATGAAATGCGATGAAGCGTCGTTTCGCTTTCTCGGCATCTCGTTCGCAGGCTGGAACGTCGTTTCGTCGCTTCTGATCATGGCGCTGGCCTTGTGCGCTGGATTTGCCGCCAGGGAAGGGCGGAACTAGCTCCCCAAAGCTCCCCTGTGGACGTTGTCCACAATTCTTGTACGGCACGAAAACGTTGATTTCGTTGCGTACTCGACACTGTCAATTGAATATCATCGCAGCGACAGAATCGTGCCTTCCCGTTGCCTGAATGTGACGGCTATTCTCTCTTCGTTCGCGGAACACAAGCCTGGGTTGGGCGTTCCAAGCGTCGAGGGAGTTTCAAGTGGCGTTCAAGTTGCGTCTTTCGGGATCGGTTCCCGAGCTGCCTGCCCTCGGTGGTCCTTCCGAGTGCGTTCGCGTCCCGTCTTTGAGTACGCGTAGCGTTGTTGCGTATCGTAAGTGTTCGTTGCGTAGCGTTGTGTCTGAGTGCGGACGGACGCCAAAAGATGTTCTGTCCGGAACTTTCAAAAAACTAAGGCGAACCGCTTCGACAGAAAAGTCGATGCGTATGTCCCGGCGGTTCGCCCGCACTCTGCCTCGCGATCCATTTCTGGGCACAGGCGCGAGTGTGGGATCGGATGAGTGGGCTTGGCGTCCGGTTGGAGATATTGCGCGCGATATTCTGAGGCGAGCTGAAGCGCCATCCGAACGTTCGTCAGCGCATTGAGTTTGGTAGTGGCGTTCCGTGTCGGTGTGTGTGTGTGTGTCGGCGTTTGCGTTTGTCGGAACAAGGTTTGGAAGGCTGCCAGCTTTCCCAATGAGCTGGCAGACACACGGAGCGTGATCGAGTTAGCCCTCAATCGAGACATCACGTGACACGGTTTCGCGTAGTGGTGTCACAGCGCTCTGTGTGTCTGCCGCCTGCTTGGGAACACGAATGCCTCCATTCGGTTCCTTGTTATGCGGTATTTTATGCGGAGCTGCACAATGACCCCCTCGGTTCCCGACTATCTCAGTCCCATCCAGTGGCATCAGGCCGTTGCCGTCAGTCGGCAGGAGTGCGCGCGGATCTTTCGCGACGGCGGCGCGCCTCAGGATGCACTCGTTGCATTCGGATTGAGTTCGACTAACGCGACGAGTTGGGAGCGTGCTGTAGATCTCATCGCTGCGGAGATATGTGCGCATCCCGTGAAGCGGGCGGCCTAGCTTCCGGCGGCGACGATACGCTCGGTGTCCTACGGCTCGAGTTCGGTATCCCAGTAGAGATAATCGAGCCAGCTCTCGTGCAAATAATTGGGCGGAAAAAGCCGCCCATTTCTATGCAGTTCAAAAACTGTCGGCCGGTAGGGCTCGTGCGCCGGGAACATGCCGGCGACCTTCGGCATCATGCCGCCCTTTTTCAGATTACACGGCGCGCAAGCGGTGACGACGTTGTCCCACCGGGTCTGGCCGCCGCGCGAGCGCGGAATGAGATGATCGAACGTCAGGTCGCTTCTGTCGCCGCAGTACTGGCAGGAGAAGCGATCGCGAAGGAAAACATTGAAGCGCGTGAATGCGGGATAAAGCGCCGGTTTCACGTAGGTTTTGAGCGAGACGACGCTCGGCAGCTTCAAGTCGAATGATGGGCTTCTGACGTAGCGCTCGTATTCGGAGACGATGTTGACGCGATCCAGGAAGACCGCTTTCACCGTGTCCTGCCAGCTCCACAGCGACAAAGGATAGTAGCTGAGCGGCCGGAAGTCGGCGTTCAGTACCAGAGCCGGACAATTATCCGGGATTGTCGCGTGAGCATTCACGGTCGCCATAAACCTCGCGGTCTCTGATCCGTCGAATCACGTCGTGCCTTGTCAGGGCGCGGGGATACTAGCCGCGCATATCAATTCTGTGAAGCATCCGCTCCGATGTGACGCGGAAGCGGTTTTTTTGCCTTATTTTATGGGCTTGCGCGGTCTTATGACGCGCTCATTGCCGGTTTCACACCGAGAGTTCTGGCAGGGGAACGCATAATTGCCCGGTGTGCGTGGTTCTGAGGCGCGGAAAAATTTCTTCGATTTTACTTCGTGCGTGCCGTCATCAGGGCTTCGAGAGATGCCGGTACGGCGTTTGCGAAATTATCGTGTCGGTTTTTATGTACGGTCGTGCCGCAGAGGTAATTGAGACGAATGACATTAACGACACGATTTGCACCTTCGCCCAACGGCCTTCTGCATATTGGGCACGCGCTCTCTGCGATCATCGCGCACGATACGGCGCGTGCGAATGGCGGACGGTTTCTGTTGAGGATCGAGGACATCGATCTCGAACGCAGGCGTCCGGAGTACGTCTCCGCGATCTATGAAGATCTGAGCTGGCTCGGTCTGACGTGGGAAGAACCCGTGCTCGTGCAATCGGAGCACTTCAACGCGTACCTTGCGGCCGCCGACAAGCTGATCGCGATGGGTCTCCTTTATCCCTGCTTTGCGACGCGCAGCGAAATCGCCGCCGCCGCAGATCCGCAAAAAGCCGATCCTGACGGTGCGCCGGTTTATCCGGGACTTTGGAAAGGCGCGTCAGGCGAGCAGGTTGGTGCGCGGATGGCCGCTGGCGATACGCCGGCGTTGCGCCTGGACATGGACGGTGCGCTGAAAGCGCTCTGTGCCAAGCGCGGCGAGGAACCTCTGACGTTTACCGAGGTCACTGAAGACGGCTCGCGGCAGACGGTCGTCGCCGAGCCGCAGCGCTGGGGGGATGCGATCATCGTCCGCAAGGATGTTCCTGCGAGCTACCACCTTTCCGTCGTGGTCGATGATGCGCGCCAGGGCGTCACGCACGTGACGCGGGGCCGGGATCTCTTTGCGGCAACCGATCTCCAGCGGCTTCTGCAGGAACTCCTGGATTTGCCGGAGCCCGTTTATTCGCACCACAGGGTGATTTGCTGGGCGGACGGGCGGAAACTGTCGAAATCAAATCAGGATATGGGATTGCGCGCGTTGCGCGAGGAAGGGGCGACGCCTGCCGATATCCGAAAGGTCATCGGGCTCGCATAAGGATATTTTTGATTCGCGTTCGGATATTTTCCGATTCAGGTTTTTGTCCCGATACCAGCCCATAGCCGCTGTAAGGCCTATTTACCGGCAATTTCAGCATTGCTAGCGACGGAGAATTAAGTCTCCAATATCGCGAATTCTCTTTATTTACTTAGGCGTCCGAAATTTGCGTGCTTAAACACATTATCGCTACTCATTAATCTCGATCCGGTTCCCGGCCGTTAAAAATAAATCGAGATAATGGCAATGCCTCTACTTGTGCATTTCCGCAAATCACCCCAGCTTTAACTGCCCGCTTATTTTTTCCCTGCATCCTGGGAATCATGCTCTATACATCGGCAAATCATCTTGTCGGCTCAGCTCCCTTAAACCGGACTTTCGCTTGGATTCTCGGGGCATTCCAATTGCGGTTTGCCGGGGAAGCAAAAAAAGCCAGAGCGGCGGGCTATATCGAGCCGCGCCGGTTGCCGCTTGGCGACCAGTGGGATTATCTCTCGGACACGATCAAAGGCGCCCATTTGCGCGCTGAAGAGGCGACGCGCTGTCACAAATCGGCGGCCCTACAACTCGATCTCGCGCAATATGGGCTGAGCTCGCTGGTCGATGAGCTTTCGGCCGTCATGGACGTCGGCGGACGGCGTCGGCAGGCCACGGTCCACTTGCTCGATGTTCAGCCGTCCTCCGCGCCGCGGCCGTTTGACGACGCCATCGCGGCCTGAGGCCGTAAGACCCTTTTTTTTGCACAGCTCGGATAAGCCTTTTTGTCCGAAGGCTTTCATGGCTTAGACTATTTTTGATATTGCTTCGCTTGCCGGGGCGATAAAGGCGTGTTCGTGTCCAGAGACCCAAGATTTGCAGACCGACAGCAGGACCAGCTTCCGCAGGCGAGGTTGGCCGATCGCGCCAAGGAGGCGCTCGAGGATCTCCTCGCCAGTCCGCTCGCGCCCGGCGTTTATCTCGTAGCGACTCCGATCGGGAACCTTGCCGACATCACGCTTCGCGCGCTCGCCGTTCTATCGCACGCCGATACTGTCTATTGTGAAGATACCCGGCACTCGGCGAAGCTGCTGCAGCATTATGCCATCACAGCGAAGACACTGCCCTTCCACGAGCACAACGAGGATCGCGAGATCAGCCGCGTGCTCGCCGAAGCGGAAGGCGGCAAGCGCGTTGCGATCATCTCCGACGCGGGGACGCCGTTGCTGTCGGACCCCGGTTTCCGGCTCGTCCGGGAGGCCGCAGCGCGCGGAATTTCCGTCACGTCCATTCCGGGTCCGTCGGCTGTGCTGACGGCATTGACGACGAGCGGTTTGCCGACGGACGCGTTTTTCTTCGCGGGCTTTCTGCCGCCCAAGGAGGCTGCGCGCCGGACGCGCCTTGCCGAGATCGCTCAGATCCCGGGTTCTCTCATCATTTTCGAAGCTCCGCACCGCGTCGAGGAGGCCCTTGCCGACATGGCGGACGTGCTGGGGAATCGCGCGGCGGTCATTGCGCGCGAATTGACCAAGCTGCACGAAACCATCGCTCGCGGGACATTGCGGACGCTTGCTGACCAAGGCGCCGGCCGGTCATTGAAGGGTGAAATCGTGATCGTCGTTGGCCCTGCCGAACCGCAGGTCGTTAGCGACGATGCGATCAACATGCGGCTCGATGAGGTGCTCGGTGAGATGAGCCTCAAGGATGCGGCAAAAACAATTGCCAGTGAGCTTGGCGTACCGAAATCCCGCGTTTATGCGTTAGGCGTCAAGGCAAAGGACGACAACCCGTGAGATCGAACACCAACGAAGGTCCGATCCGGCCGCTCTACGAACATCGCCGCCGCCGCTATCAGAGCGGCCTCAACGCGGAGATGATCGTGGCGGCTGTCTACATGGCTTTTGGCCACCGTATTCTTGGCCGCCGTTTCAAAACGCCCGTCGGAGAAATCGATCTCATCGCGATCAAGGATCGGCGCGTGGCGTTCATCGAAGTCAAGCGGCGGGCGACAACCGAAGACGCCGAGGATGCCATAACGCTGACGATGCGCCGCCGGGTCCGGCGTGCTGCCGACCTCTGGCTCGCCCACAATCCACGCTATCAGGGATACGACGTCGGCTTCGATCTCGTCTTTGTCGTGCCGTGGCGCTTCCCGATCGTCATGCGGGACGCGCTATAAAAAAAGGACCCGACGGAGCGGGCCCTAAGTCCAGAGAGGCGAGTGCAAAGACGTAAAATTGCAAACCGATCGAAAACGACCGATCGGTTACGGTTGTAAGGCGCAGCGCCTGAACGCGATTTGAACGGCGCTTGCAGCAAATGTTCATCTTCCCTGGAGGGCGGTTCTGGGGAAACAGCCGATTCGGGGGGCGACGGACCCCAAATTCGGGTCGCGGCGCCTACGGTTATGCGGCAACGCGCCCCTGAATCCGGCTGTTGAAGGCCGCCAGAGCGCATGTTAATGGAACCGCGGCTTTCGAGGGGCGATTTGGCGGGTCCTAACCCGATGCGCTCTTATTTTGTCGAAAGCCTTTCCTTGAAGCGGGCGCAGTTTCGGGCTTTTTCGTGCCCAGCCCCCTATGCGCCCAAGGCGCGACGGTGTGAGCGACGTGGCTACTGACGATACCATCGTTGAAGGCGTGGCCGGGCGCTATGCTTCGGCTCTGTTTGAACTCGCGAGCGAGAGTTCCAAAGCTGCCGACGTCGAAAGCGACCTCGGGCAGTTCCAGGCTCTTTTGGATGAAAGCCCGGATCTCGTGCGCCTCGTTCGGAGCCCGGTGATTGCAGCGGACGACCAGAGCCGCGCCATTGCCGCCATTCTCGACAAGGCGGGCATCAGCGGTCTCGCCGCCAATTTCCTCAAGCTCGTCACGAGCAACCGCCGTCTCTTCGTTATTCAGGACATGATCAAGGCGTACCGGGCGCTGGCCGCAAAGGCACGTGGCGAAGTCTCGGCTGAGGTCACGAGTGCCGTGGCTCTGAACAGCGAGCAGGTCGCCGCCCTTAAGGAGACGCTCAAGGCGTCGGTCGGCAAGGATGTCACGCTGCAGTCGCGCGTCGATCCGAGCCTGCTTGGCGGTCTGATCGTCAAGCTCGGCAGCCGCATGATCGATTCGTCGCTCAAGACCAAGCTGCAGAACATCAAACTGGCTTTGACCGAAGCCAGCACCTAACCGAAGAATTCAAGACGCCGCGCGGGCGAAAACCGGGCGGCGTTTCGTCGACATAGCCGAGAATTGAACAAGGAGCCGATTTGCGGCTCCGCCAACGAAACGACCAGGGAAGAGGGTCTTACGTCAATGGAAATCCGGGCCGCAGAAATATCGTCGATCCTCAAGGATCAGATCAAGAATTTCGGCAAAGAGGCTGAAGTTTCCGAAATCGGCCAGGTGCTGTCCGTCGGTGACGGTATTGCTCGCGTTTACGGTCTCGACAATGTCCAGGCGGGCGAGATGGTCGAATTCCCCGGCGGCATCCGCGGCATGGCGCTGAACCTCGAAGCCGACAACGTCGGCGTCGTTATTTTCGGCGACGACCGCACGATTAAGGAAGGCGATACGGTCAAGCGGACCGGCGCCATCGTCGAAGTTCCGGTCGGCAAGGGCCTGCTCGGCCGCGTCGTTGACGGTCTCGGCAATCCCATCGACGGCAAGGGTCCGATCAAAGCGGACAAGAAGATGCGCGTCGACGTCAAGGCGCCCGGCATTCTGCCCCGTAAATCGGTGCATGAGCCGATGGCGACGGGCCTCAAGGCCATTGACTCGCTCATTCCGATCGGCCGCGGCCAGCGCGAGCTCGTGATCGGCGACCGTCAGACGGGCAAGACCGCCGTCATTCTCGATACCTTCCTCAACCAGAAGTCTTTGAACGCCGGTAACGACGAGAGCGCCAAGCTTTATTGCGTGTACGTCGCGGTCGGTCAGAAGCGTTCGACGGTTGCGCAGTTCGTCAAGGTTCTCGAAGAGCGCGGAGCGCTCGAATACTCGATCGTCGTTGCGGCGACCGCTTCCGATCCGGCGCCGATGCAGTACCTCGCGCCGTTCACCGGCTGCACGATGGGCGAATATTTCCGCGACAACGGCATGCACGCCGTGATCGCCTATGACGACCTCTCGAAGCAGGCCGTCGCTTATCGTCAGATGTCGCTCCTCCTTCGCCGTCCGCCGGGCCGCGAAGCCTATCCGGGCGACGTTTTCTATCTTCACTCTCGCTTGCTCGAACGCGCTGCGAAGCTCGGTGATGCTTCGGGCAACGGCTCGCTGACGGCGCTGCCTGTCATCGAAACGCAGGCGAACGACGTGTCGGCCTACATTCCGACGAACGTGATTTCGATCACCGACGGCCAGATCTTCCTTGAGTCCGATCTTTTCTATCAGGGCATCCGTCCGGCCGTGAACGTCGGCCTCTCGGTGTCGCGCGTCGGATCGTCGGCTCAGACGAAAGCCATGAAGCAGGTTGCCGGCAAGATCAAAGGCGAGCTCGCGCAGTACCGCGAAATGGCGGCCTTCGCGCAGTTCGGCTCCGACCTCGACGCCGCAACGCAGAAGCTGCTCGCTCGTGGCGCCCGCCTGACCGAGCTTCTGAAGCAGCCGCAGTTCTCGCCACTGAAGATGGAAGAGCAGGTCGCCGTCATCTTCGCCGGTACGCGCGGCTATCTCGACTCGATCCCGGTTTCGGCGGTCGGCAAGTTCGAGCAGGGCGTTCTCGCCGGTTTGCGCTCGGAAAAGACGATCTTCGAGGCGATCGCGAAGGAGAAAGCTCTGTCTGCCGACACGGAGAAGAAGCTCGTCGAATTCCTCGACAAGTTTTCGAAGAGCTTCACGGCCTGATCGGGACCTCTTGAGGAGAGCGCCCGATGGCGAGCTTAAAAGATATGCGCAACCGCATCGCCTCAGTGAAGGCGACGCGGAAAATTACGAAGGCGATGCAGATGGTGGCCGCGGCGAAACTGCGCCGCGCCCAGGAAGCCGCCCAGGCTGCGCGTCCTTACGCGGAGCGCATGGCGACCGTCCTTGGAAGCCTCGCGTCCAAGGTCGCCGACAAGAACGGCGCTTCGCCATTGCTCGTCGGTACGGGTAAGGACCAGGTTCACCTGCTGATCGTGATGACGGCGGAACGCGGCCTTTGCGGCGGCTTCAATTCCAACATCTCGAAGCTGGCGCGTGCCGACGCACACCGCCTGATCGCCAACGGCAAGACCGTCAAGATCATGACGGTCGGCCGCAAGGGCGCAGACAACCTGCGGCGCGATCTCAGCAAGAACATCGTTGAGCGGAAGGATTTCCAGGGCGTTCGCCAGCTCAATTTCGGTCATGCCGAAGGCGTCGCGAACCGTGTGCTTGAGATGTTCGAGGCCGGCGAGTTCGACGTCGCAACGCTCTACTTCTCGGAATTCAAATCCGTCATCGCCCAGAAGCCGACGGGACTGCAGCTCATTCCTGCAAAAGTCGACGAGGCGGGCGTTGAGACGGCAAAGGGCGCGACAGCGATCCACGAGTATGAGCCGGGCGAAGACGAGGTGCTTGGCTTCCTGTTGTCGCGCAATATCTCGACGCAGATCTTCCGTGGTCTTCTTGAGAACGCGGCCTCCGAGCAGGGCGCGCGCATGTCGGCGATGGACAACGCAACGCGCAACGCCGGCGACATGATCAACAAGCTGACGATCAAGTACAACCGCCAGCGCCAGGCCAACATCACGAAAGAACTGATCGAGATCATTTCGGGCGCGGAAGCGCTCTGATCCGGAGGCAAGTCTCATGGCTTATGTCACGCATGCGACGACAAAAGGCGGCCGGGACGGCCGCGCCGTTCTCGATGACGGAAAGCTGGCGCTTGCAATGGCGCTGCCGAAGGAGATGGGCGGCTCGGGCGAAGGGCATAATCCCGAACAGCTCTTTGCACTCGGCTGGTCGGCCTGCTTCGGTCAGGCCGTTCTGCTTCTCGCAAAGAAGCATGGGCTTGACGGTCAGGCCGCCCGCGTTGGCTGCAAGGTCGAGCTCGACAAGGACGCAACGAGCTTTGCCCTCAAGGCCGAGCTTACGCTGTCGATCCCCGGCGCCGACAAGGCCAAGCTTCAGGCGCTGATCGAAGAAGCTCATCAGATTTGTCCGTATTCCAAGGCGACGCGTAACAACATCCCCGTGACGCTGACCGTCGCCTGATCACATTTCGCTGGAGATAAAAATGGCTGAGAACGTAGGGAAGATTCACCAGGTCACGGGTGCCGTCGTCGACGTGCATTTCGAAGGCAAGCTGCCGGAAATTCTGAACGCACTCGAGACGAAGAACCACGGCAACCGCCTGGTGCTCGAAGTTGCGCAGCACCTCGGCGAAAACACGGTCCGCACGATCGCCATGGACTCGACGGAAGGTCTCGTCCGCGGTCAGGAAGTCGTCGATACGGGCGCGCCGATCTCGGTGCCGGTCGGCGACGAAACGCTCGGCCGCATCATGAACGTGATCGGCGAGCCGGTGGACGAAGCCGGTCCGATCCAAACCTCTGGCGTCCGCGCGATCCATCAGCCGTCGCCGACGTTTGCGGATCAGGCGACGGAAGCGCAGATTCTCGTGACCGGCATCAAGGTCGTCGACCTGCTGGCGCCTTACGCAAAGGGCGGCAAGATCGGCCTGTTCGGCGGCGCCGGCGTCGGCAAGACCGTTCTGATTATGGAACTCATCAACAACGTCGCGAAGGCGCACGGCGGCTACTCGGTGTTCGCCGGTGTCGGCGAGCGTACGCGCGAGGGTAACGACCTCTATCACGAAATGATCGAGTCGAAGGTGAACCTCGACCCGAAGAAGAACAACGGCTCGGCGAAGGGCTCGAAGTGCGCTCTCGTTTACGGCCAGATGAACGAACCGCCGGGCGCACGTGCCCGCGTCGCGCTCTCGGGCCTGACAGTTGCCGAGCACTTCCGCGATCAGGGTCAGGACGTGCTGTTCTTCGTCGACAACATCTTCCGCTTCACGCAGGCGGGTTCGGAAGTGTCGGCGCTTCTCGGCCGTATTCCTTCGGCGGTCGGTTATCAGCCGACGCTCGCGACCGATATGGGCGCGCTGCAGGAACGCATTACGACGACGCAGAAGGGCTCGATCACCTCGGTGCAGGCGATTTACGTGCCGGCCGACGACTTGACCGACCCGGCGCCTGCAACGTCGTTCGCTCACCTTGATGCGACGACCGTTCTTTCGCGCGCCATCGCTGAAAAGGGCATCTACCCGGCCGTCGACCCGCTCGATTCCACGTCGCGCATGCTCGATCCGCGCATCGTCGGCGAGGAGCACTATCAGGTCGCTCGTAAGGTTCAGGCGATTCTGCAGAAGTACAAGTCGTTGCAGGATATCATTGCCATTCTCGGCATGGACGAACTGAGCGAAGAGGATAAGCTGACGGTCGCGCGTGCTCGCAAGATCGAGCGTTTCATGTCGCAGCCGTTCCACGTGGCCGAAGTCTTCACCGGTTCGCCGGGTAAGCTCGTGTCGCTCCAGGATACGATCAAGGCATTCAAAGGCCTCTGCGAAGGCGAATACGATCACCTGCCGGAACCAGCCTTCTATATGGTTGGTACTATCGACGAGGCGATCGCGAAGGCCGAGAAGCTCGCGGAAGCCGCGTAAACCGGCAAGCGCTGCGGGCGATGAGCCCGCATCGTCGCGCGCCCCAGGAGAATGAATAGATGGCGGATGCCGCGACATCGTTCGGAAGTTGCTGCGAAGAGCTGAAAGAAGCTCTCGAAGGTGGCGATTTCGAACCACTGATTACCGTTGGCCCCGACGGCGTGATTTATATGACCGTCGGGCTTGTCGACCTCGAGGAAGAAGAGCCTGGTCTCGTCGATCATCCGCTTTTCTTCTGCCCGTTCTGCGGCACCAAGCTGCAGACGCCGGAAGAGGTCAGGGCCAAGGCCGGTGCGGAAGGCGAGGACGACGAGACACGGAGCGCCTAAGCGGCGTTTCGAATTAAGGACTAGGTTCCGGGAACAGCGGACAGGCCATGGCAGGTACATTCAAATTTGAACTCGTCTCGCCCGAGCGGGTGCTGCTTTCGATCGACGCCGATCAGGTCGTCGTGCCGGGCTCCGACGGCGAGTTTGCGGTTCTCGCGGGCCATGCGCCGGTCATCGCGACGCTCCGTCCGGGCGTTCTCGATGTGACGGCAGGCGGCTCCAAGCGCCGTCTGTTCGTCAAGTCTGGTTTTGCGGAAGTTGATCCGTCGCGCCTCACAGTGCTGGCGGAGAAGGCCTACGACGTCGACGAGATGTCATCGTCTGCCATTGCGGATGAGCTGAAAGCAGCCGAAGCGGACCTCGTCGCGGCAAAGGACGACAACGCGAAGCGAATGGCCGATACGCTCGTCAGCGAGCTGAAGCGGTTGTCGGCGCGGGCCTGATCCACGTCGAAAGATTTCTCGAAAAAGAAAAGCCGGACGTCGTGTCCGGCTTTTTTGTTGTTTGGCGATGCGGTCCGATTGTCAGCCAGCGAGATGCCCGAACGCGGACGTGACGCGCTCATAGACCTCGCGTTTGAACGGTATGATCAGTTTCGGCACGCTCGCGATCGGCGCCCATCGCCACGTATCGAATTCAGCCTTTGTGCCTTCCTTCGGGGAAATGTCGATTTCGCTGTCGTCGCCGACGAAGCGCATCGCGAACCATTTTTGCCGCTGTCCGCGATAGCGGCCTTTGAGGGCGATGCCGAGCAGGTTTTCGGGTAGCTCATAGGTCAACCAGTCGGAATATTCGGCGAGTACTTCGACACTCGTGACGCCCGTTTCCTCGCGAAGCTCGCGCAGGGCAGCGATGCGGGGCGGTTCGTATTTCTCAATGCCACCCTGCGGCATCTGCCAGATGTGTGCTGCGTGGTCGCCCGCCCATTTGGGACGGCGGCGACCGACCCAGACGAGCCCGTCACGATTGAGCAGCATGATGCCGACGCACGACCGAAACGGCAGCGTGGCGCGTGATAACTCCGACGGATTGGGCAGCAACGTCATCGGCAAAGCTCGTGCATAACCTGTGGATAAAAGAGTGCCACGATTCGCTATTTTCCAGAAAAACATAGCAGTCTTATGACATTAGGCTGTCACATTTGGGACAAGCCTAGTTAATCCACAGATGCGCTCGACCCGTTCGCGTCGGTCGTGAGGCGGTCGGGCTGTTCGGCTTGCGATGCGCGCGGGGCTATCTGGCAAGCGGCTGTGCCAGCGGGGCGAATGCGGCGAGGACGTCGCGATAGACGTCGCGCTTGAAAGGCACAATCAGATCAATCAGTTCGGTGACCGGGACCCAACGCCATTCGACGAACTCGGCTTCGAGCCCGGGTGGCGGCGTGATGCTGATCTCGCTGTCGTCGCCCATGAAGCGATAGGCGAACCATCGTTGCTTCTGTCCGCGGTAACGCCCGCCCCAAGCCTTGCCGATCAACTCGGGCGGAAGATCGTAGGTCAACCAACGGGGCAGTTCCGCGATCGTATCCACCGATCGGATCGCGGTCTCTTCAAATAGCTCGCGCCGCGCTGCGGTCGCCGGATCTTCGCCAGCGTCGATGCCGCCCTGAGGCATCTGCCACCATGTTCCACGTCCTTCGGCATCGTTTTGGGAATCCGCACGCCGGCCTGCCCAGACATGTCCGTTCCAATTGATCACCATCTGCCCGACGCAGGGGCGATAGGGCAGCGTTTCGGGGTCTATCAGCGGCTTGGGTGTTTCGGTCATCGGTTCGGGCTTTCCTTGGGAAGATCGACACAAACGAAGGGCGCCACCAGGGCGCCCTTCGAAGTTCGGTATTCGATGACGCCGGCTCAGTTGGGCGTCGGCTTTTTGTCGTCGGGCGGTGTCGGCGTCGTGGTGCCGCTATTGCCGGACGGCGGCGGCGTGGGAGTCGTCGAGGGAGGCGAAGCGTTGTTGGCCGCTTCGGGACCCTTGGCGGTGCCGTGCAGGAAGTTCAGCGCGTACTGCAGCTGCGTATCCTTGTCGGCGTCCTTGGCAACGTATGACGGGGAACCCGATTCTTCGTCCTTGCCGTCCTTATCGCTGCCGTCGGGGTTCTTCAGGTGGCCGCGCAGGCTTGCCTCGCCGCGCGGCTTGTCGGCGCCGAGCTTGGCTTTCAGATCATCCGGAACAGCCTCGTCGACGACGATATCCGGCTCGATGCCCTTCGCCTGGATCGAGCGGTTCGACGGTGTGTAGTAACGCGCCGTCGTCAACCGGATGGCACCGTTGGCACCAAGCGGGATGATCGTCTGGACGGAGCCCTTGCCGAACGAACGCGTACCGATGATCGTTGCGCGCTTTTGGTCTTGCAGGGCGCCGGCCACGATTTCCGAGGCTGAAGCCGAGCCGCCATTGATCAGCACGACAATTTTCTTGCCGTCCGAAATGTCACCCGGACGCGCGTTGGCCCGCTGTGTTTCCTCGTTGTTGCGGCCCTTGGTCAGCACGATTGCGCCCTGCTCCAGGAAGTCGTCGGAAACCGCGATCGCCTGATCGAGGAGACCACCGGGATTGTTGCGCAGGTCGACTACGAAGCCTTTGATGTTTGGGCCAATCTGCTTGTCGAGCGATTCGACCGCCTTCACGAGGTTGGCGTGGGTCTGCTCGTTGAAGGTCGAGATCTTCACGTAGCCGATGTCGCCTTCGGCGCGAGACTTCACCGGGTTGATCCGGATTACGTCGCGCACGACCTTGACGTCGAAGGGTTCATCCTTGCCCTTGCGCACGACAGTCAGCGTGATCGGCGTATTGACGGGGCCGCGCATTTTCTCGACGGCCTGCTCGAGCGTCAGGCCCGAAATGGCTTCGTTGTCGAGATGCGTGATCAGGTCGTTCGCCATCAGGCCGGCTTTGGCAGCCGGTGTGTCGTCGATCGGAGAGACGACCTTGATGACGCCGTTCTCCATCGTGACCTCGATGCCGAGGCCGCCGAACTCACCGCGCGTCTGCACCTGCATGTCGCGGAAGTTCTTCGGGCTCATATAGGAGGAATGCGGATCGAGGGACGACAGCATGCCGTTGATCGCCGCTTCGATGAGCTGGGTGTCGTCGGGCTTCTCGACGTAGTCTGAGCGGACGCGCTCGAGGACATCGCCAAAAAGATCGAGCTGTTTATAGAGTTCGGAATTCTGCGATGCAGTCGCCGAGTACGTCTGATTGACGTTGAGCAGTGTGGTCGCTCCGGCCAACCCCGTCATCAGCAGGAATGTCCAGAACGCGTAATCTGTCTTGCGCATTAGCCTTGTACCTTCTGCTGACCTGATGCCCACCAGGGATCGGGGTCGATGGGACGCCCGTCCTTACGAAATTCTACGTACAAAACGGGACCGCTTATTTGCGCCGAAGACGGCGTATTCTTCTGACCACCACTCATTGTACCGACTGGCTCTGCGGCCAATACAAACTGGCCTGACCGGACGTCGATCTGCGACAAGCCCGCGAGCAGAACATGATAGCCGCCGCCCGCGTTGATGATCAAGAGTTGCCCGTAACTGCGAAATTCACCTGCGTAAACAACCCATCCGTCACACGGCGACGTAATTTGCGCCGCGTATCGTGTCTCGATGACCATGCCTTTCGACTGGCCACCGTATTGCGTCCGATCCCCGAAGGCCAGAGCGCGGCGACCTTGCGCCGGTAACGGAAGCTTTCCTCGCGCCGAAGCAAACGGGATTGCTGGTTTGATCCGCCCTGCGTTGCCGGGAATCAGCGACGCGCCGGACGGAGCCAACTCGATCAGCGCCTGCTTGGGGGCAGGCGGTGGCGTCAATATGGCGACCTTGGCCGGAGGCGCTACGGCTTCTGCCGCCGCTCCCGCTCCTGATGCCGCCGCGACCGGCGCCGCAGCAGCGGCCGGAGTTTTTGCAGCCACTTCCGCTGTCATCGGCGGCGTCGCAGGCGTTTCGGGTGGCGGCGTAATGATCTGCGGGCCAGCGGTCGGAGCTATGGGTGCTGCCGCTGCGACCTGCTCGGTTTTAAGCTCGTTATTGTAGGCGCCGAGGCCGGTCTTTTCGGTAACGGTCTGATCGAGCCGTGTAATCAATTCAGACAGGTTGCCGACATTTTTCGTGATTTCAGCCGTTGCGACGCGCACGGCCGCCAATTCGGTCTGACGGTCGGCAAGGGTCAGTTTCTTGGCTTCCATCAGACTCGCGAGCCGCGTGCGCGTCTCGTTGAGGCGGTCCGTCTCGGCTTTGAGATGTGCGCCTTCGGTGCGGATGCTCGCCATCACGCGCTGAAGCTCGCCGAGCTTGGTGGAGAGCTTGCCGGCCTGGTCCCTGAGATCGGGAAAGGCCGAGGAGAGAAGCATCGCGCTTCGCACCATCTTGAGCGCATCTTCCCGGCTGGTGACGAGGACAGGGGGCGGATTGCGTCCGATCCGCTGCAGGGCAGCCAGCAGCGCCGCAATCTGACCGTGACGTTGCTCCAGCGAGCCGCGCACCATCTTTTCCTGCTCTGCAAGCTCGGAGAGGCGGCCTTCGATCGCCGTCATCTTGGCTTCGCCACGCTGGATGAGGTTTGCCGTTTCGATCAGGCGCGAGTTCAGCCGTTCACGTTCCGCATCAAGTTCCGCAACGTCGGAGCGGATCGTCAGCTCCTTTGCTGCGTTATCATTGAGTTGCTGACGCTTCTGGTCGAGGATCTTGCGTGCCGTGTCGGCATCCGTTGGCATGGCATCTTCGGCCGCGAGCGGAGTTGCAAGAACGATCGAAAGCGCCGCGGCACCCACGATGCCGAGGCTCGGCCTCACGCTGGTAAGGCGCCGCCGATTGTTCCGACATGCCGACAACTGGTTTGTCACTGGGCCTCAAGTCGAAAGGCGCATGGGGCCGGAGAGTGAGGAAATACCCGCCTCGGGGCCGGAGCCGAATATGATGCGACGCAAGGATTAAGACTTTTGCGGCCAAGAGCAAATTTCAAATGCGTAATACAAGGCTTTTCACGGGAGATTTTGGCGGCCCGCGTCGTTACCGCCGCTACTTGGCGATTGCCGCCCTCGACCCAAAGGCTTAAGCCCATTCGGGTTTCTGGAAGCGGATAGGCCGGATGCAAACGTTTTTCTACCATGCCACTACCGTCGCCGTTCTGGCTGTACTCGCGGTACTGCTCTACGGCCTGTACACACTGATGAGAGGCAATAACTCCAACCTCAGCCAAAAGCTTATGCGTTGGCGCATCGGGCTGCAGTTTCTGGCCATCCTCATCATTCTTGCCTATGTATTTGTGTCCCACTAAAGGCCGGATCGGCCCCTTCAGGCGTTCAAGCCGCTCACACGCGCGGAAATGCAAATCAGGACCCTTTGACCGATGGTCGTGCTCAATAAGATCTATACGAAAACCGGCGATGCCGGGACGACGGCGCTCGGCTCGGGGGAGCGTGTTCCGAAGACGTCGCCGCGTATCGCCGCTTACGGCACGGTTGACGAAACGAACGCCAATGTCGGCGTGGCGCGCATTCACTTGGCGGGTCAGGATCCGGATGTCGACGCGATGTTGCTCCGTGTCCAGAACGACTTGTTCGATCTCGGCGCCGATCTTTGCGTTCCCAATCGCGGCGAAAAGCTTCCCTACGAACCGCTACGGGTCGCAGACGCGCAGGTGAAGCGCCTCGAAGACGAGATCGACATGATGAATGCGTCCCTCACTCCGCTGAGATCGTTCATCCTGCCGGGCGGAACGCCGGCTGCGGCGGCCCTGCATGTCGCGCGGACGGTTTCGCGCAGAGCCGAGCGCATGATTGTCGAGCTTGCGGCGATCCCCGGAGAGCCGGTCAGCGGCCCGGTTCTCAAGTACATCAACCGGCTTTCCGATTTCCTGTTTGTCGCCAGCCGCTACGTCAATGACCGCGGCAAAAGCGATATCCTTTGGGTGCCCGGCAAGAACCGGTGACAGCCTGTCGCCGTTGTAGGTCCGGCCTTTGTTTACCCTGGAGCCCAACGGGGTGTGCGCCGCGACGAGGCGACGATTGACTTGAACCAAAGCGACCCCTAATTTTCTTTCTTCGCAGTTGCGAAAACTAACGTCGACAAGCGATTTTTTGGCTTGTTCGGCGGCTGAAGTTGGCAGTCAGGAACATTTATCTGCGGCGATGTCGCGCCGCAAAAGCCGGCGCCCGTCCAACGCGCCGGTAACAACAAACAATGGGAGCGCCAGTTCGCTGGCGGGTGGCATGAAAATCGTTGTGCCGGTCAAGCGCGTCGTCGACTACAACGTCAAAATTCGCGTCAAACCGGATGGCTCTGGAATCGACCTGGCGAACGTCAAGATGTCGATGAACCCGTTTGATGAAATCGCCGTCGAAGAAGCGGTACGATTGAAAGAGAAAAGCGGGGCCAAGGAAGTCGTTGTCGTCTCCATTGGGCCAGCAAAGGCGCAAGAGACTCTGAGGACAGCGCTCGCGATCGGTGCCGATCGCGCCATTCTCATCGAGACACCGGATAGCACGACCGTCGAGCCGTTGGCCGTCGCTAAGCTTCTCAAAAGCGTCGTCGATGCCGAAAAGCCGGATCTCGTCATTCTCGGCAAGCAAGCCATCGATGATGACAGCAATCAAACCGGCCAGATGCTCGCGAGCCTGCTCGAATGGCCGCAAGGTACATTCGCTTCGAAGGTCGTGACGGAATCGGGCTCCGTCACAGTCACGCGCGAAGTCGATGGCGGTCTCGAGACCATCAAGCTGAAGCTTCCTGCCGTCGTGACGACGGACCTGCGCTTGAACGAGCCGCGCTATCCCTCGCTTCCTAACATCATGAAGGCCAAGAAAAAGCCTCTCGATGTCAAAAAACCGGAAGATCTGGGCGTCGATATCAGCCCGCGCCTGAAAGTCTTGAAGACGACTGAACCCCCGACGCGAAAAGCCGGCGTCAAGGTCGGAAGCGTTGCCGAGCTTGTTCAGAAGCTCAAAAACGAAGCGGGGGTTTTCTGATGTCGACACTTCTTCTTGCCGAAATCGCCAACGGTGCGTTGGCGCCCGCAACGGCGAAAGCACTCAGCGCCGCCAAAGAACTTGGTGGTGAAATCCATGTTCTCGTCGCAGGTTCCGATGCGAAGGCGGCGGCTGAGTCCGCAGCCAAGCTCGACGGCGTTTCAAAAGTGTTGCTCGCGGATGCGCCGCAGCTTGCACACGGCCTTGCGGAAGAGATCGCCGCGCTCATTCTGTCGCTTGCCGGAAATTATTCGGCGATCGTTGCGCCCGCGACGGCATACGGGAAAAACATTCTGCCGCGCGTCGCCGCCAAGCTCGACGTCATGCAGATTTCCGACATCACCAAAGTCGTCTCGCCCGATACATTCGAGCGGCCGATCTATGCCGGCAACGCCATCCAGACGGTCCAGTCGGCTGAGAAGACGAAAGTCATCACGGTCCGCACGGCCGCTTTCCAGGCCGTCGGCGAAGGTGGATCAGCGGCCATCGAAAGCGTTGCGGCGCCTTCCGCCGTCGGTGCCTCGACGTTCGAAAAAGCCGAGCTGACGAAATCGGATCGCCCGGAGCTAACGTCCGCGCGCATCATCATTTCGGGCGGCCGCGGCATGGGGAACGGTGAGAATTTCACCAAGTACATCGAACCCGTTGCGGATCGGCTTGGCGCGGCGATGGGTGCATCGCGTGCGGCGGTCGATGCGGGCTTCGTTCCGAACGACTGGCAGGTTGGGCAGACCGGCAAGGTCGTTGCGCCCGATCTCTATATTGCGGTCGGTATTTCCGGCGCGATCCAGCATCTCGCGGGCATGAAAGATTCAAAGGTGATCGTCGCGATCAACAAAGACGCCGAAGCACCGATCTTCCAGGTTGCGGACTACGGGCTCGTCGCCGATCTCTTTCAGGCACTGCCCGAACTTGATGCCGAGCTGCAGAAGGCCGGTCATTGAGTGCAGCGACTGGGACTCGTAGAGGACATCCGTTCATGGCGCAGACCCAAAAGCTGATGGAAAAAGGTAAAGCTGGCGTTCGGCCTGCGCGTACCATCAGCAAGGTCGGTATCATCGGCGCCGGCCAGATGGGCAGCGGTATCGCCCACGTCGTCGCGCTCTCCGGCTACACCGTTGCGTTGAACGACCTCAAGAAAGAGGCGTTCGACAAGGGACTAGAAGCTGTCGGGAAGAACCTTGCGCGGCAGATCGCCAAGGGCGCGATTCAGGAAAGCGATCGCGACAAGGCGCTGGAGCGCATCAGTTACGCGCCGACGCTCGAAGCATTTGGTGACTGCGATATCGTCATCGAGGCCGCGACCGAAGAAGAGAGCCTGAAGCACAAGATTTTTGCCGCGCTCTGTCCACATCTGAAGCCGACAGCGATGCTCGCGTCCAACACGTCGTCGATCTCGATCACGCGTCTTGCGGCGACGACCGATCGGCCGGAAGACTTCATCGGCATGCACTTCATGAACCCGGTGCCGAAGATGGAGCTTGTCGAGCTTATTCGCGGTATCGCAACCGAGGATGAGACGTTCGCGACGGCGAAGGCGTTTGTCGAAAGTCTCGGCAAGACGACCGCAGTTGCAGAGGATTTTCCGGCTTTCATCGTCAACCGCATCCTGCTGCCAATGATCAACGAGGCCGTCTATACGCTGTACGAAGGCGTCGGAACGGTCGAAGCGATCGACAAGGCGATGCGGCTCGGCGCTCACCATCCGATGGGCCCGCTCGAACTTGCAGACTTCATCGGGCTCGATACCTGCCTCAGCGTCATGCAGGTGCTTTACGAAGGGCTTTCGGATTCGAAATACCGTCCTTGTCCGCTTCTCGTGAAATACGTTGAAGCCGGATGGCTCGGGCGCAAGACGAAGCGAGGCTTTTACGATTACCGTGGCGAGAAGCCGGTTCCGACCCGCTAAAGGGTTCTATCCGAGCAGATTTCCAATCGTTTCACCGATCTTGGCCTGCTCGACCAATGCCTGCAGTCCCGGATAGACAACGAGCCACGACATCGCCGCGGCACCGATCGTCACGGCGATTGCGATCGGCCATGACATGCCCCAGAACCGCCGGTGCGTTGCGGTCACGAACGCCAACACGGCCGCCATTGCGACAAGCGCCAGAGCTTGCCAGACCTCATCAAGCTCAAGGATCGAGCCGGCTTTCTTGTCTGCCAGGACGATTGCGAAATATATGAGCGCGATGATTATCGAAAGCAGCGAACCGTAGCTGACGCTCAGGACGCAAAGCTTGACGTAGGACATCGGCGTCCTGCGTATCGAACCGAGTGCGCGGCAGACGTAGAATTGGATCGGCGTCAGGATCGCCATGCCGACGTACTGCACGATCTCGTTCGTGATGACCGCTGAGCTGTTGGCTGCGTCCGGCATACCGAACAGCGCCGAATAGAGGCGTGGCAGCGCGACCTAGACGAGTGTCAATTGCGCGCCGACACAGGCGGTCAGGAAGCTCCAGTGCGACCGGTATGCGGGATCGTCGGTCAGGCGCAGGATTGTCCGGATCGGGTGCCGGAGAAACGAGATTGCGACGGCAAAGATTCCGTCAGATTTCGGACGGCTCACGAATTCGCTCGTGAGGGCGGCCCAGCCTTCCCCGTGGCTCTTGGCTGACGAGTTCGCAGGCGTCCCGCAACCACTGCAGAACGGCCCCGCGAGCGCGGTTCCGCAATTTGTGCAAAGTCCCGCCTGAGTTCCTTCCGCGTTCCCCACGTTCGCGAACTCCCCTCGCGTCGGCATTTGGCATAGCATGGCGCGCTGACGGCAGAAACTGGCGTGCACGGATGTTCCGCGTTATCCAGGATGCTGTGATGAGATTGCAAGGAACGCCCCCATGACCGGACAGCCGCGTGTCGCACTGATTACAGGGGCCGGCTCCGGAATCGGGCGCGCCGTTGCCTTGAAGCTTCAGGGTGCGGGATACGACGTGGTTCTTGTCGGGCGCCGCGCTGCGGAACTCGAGGTGACTGCCGGACAAGCCAAAGCGGGTGGCGGGAGATTCCTCGTTGCTCCGGCTGATGTGACCGACGAGGGAGCCGTCAAAAAGGCGTTCGATAAGACACGCCAAAGCTTCGGCCGTCTCGACGTGTTGTTCAACAATGCAGGGACGTTCGCGCAGGGCGTTTCGCTCGAGGATTTGAAGCTCGAAGATTGGCAGCGCGTTGTCGACGTCAATCTGACCGGCCCGTTTCTGTGCGCGCGCGAGGCCATTCGCATCATGAAGGCGCAGGCGCCGAAGGGTGGCCGGATTATCAACAACGGTTCGATCTCGGCGCAGGTGCCGCGGCCGTTCTCGGCGCCCTACACGGCGACCAAGCATGCGATCACCGGGTTGACCAAATGCATCACACTCGACGGACGGGCCGATAACATCGCCTGCTCGCAAATCGATATCGGCAATGCCGCAACCGATTTCACAGCCAAGATGGCGAGCGGTATTTTGCAGGCGGACGGAAGCACGAAGGTCGAGCCGCGCATGGACGTCGCGCATGTTGCCGACGCGGTTCTCTACATCGCTGACTTGCCGCTCGATGCCAACGTGCAGTTCATGACGGTGATGGCGACGGCGATGCCGTTCATCGGGCGGGGGTAGGTCGCTTCAGGCGGGGCGATTTTCAGCCGTCGACCAGAAAAGCCAAAACGCAACGATGACAAGTCCGGCGGCAAGGACGCGCCTGAGTATCGTCATGCGGGCGGCGTCCTGAAAAAACGGCCGCGCGTGTGAAGCAAGGACGACGATGGCCGCATGAATGAGCGTTGCGATCGCGGCGTAGACGATCGACAGTTTGAGCGTCTGCTGTGCGGTATCGTGCTCGGGGTCGATAAACTGAGGCAAGACGGCAATAAAAAATACCGCAGCCTTCGGGTTCAGAACGTTGGTCAGGAATCCGCGCCCGACATAGGTGGTGCGCGACTTGTTTTCGGCCACGAATTCCGTTTCCCGGTGATCTTCCCCACGCCAGATGTCGTAGCTCAACCACAGCATATAGAGCATTCCGGCCCATCGGAGAGCCGCATAGAGGGACCGGGATTCCGAAACGAAGGTCGCGACGCCAAGCGCAGCGAGTACGCCGACCACAAGCAATCCTGCGGCAATTCCGATTACAGTAGCGAAGCCCGCGCGCCGTCCCTCGGCCAGCGCCAAAGCGGCGAGATACGCCATGTTGGGGCCAGGCGTCAGTTCTACGATCAGCGCAATAGAGAGAAATGCGAGCGGGATTCCGGCAATCGACAAATCGGCAAAGAGCGCCGGCATCGCGACTCCTATCGAAGTGTCCGCAGAATATCGTTCGAAATAAATCCGGTCAGGTCGCGGGTCAGATAGTGGACGTGACTCGGAAGCTCGCGCCAGTCGCGGATCTTCATCTGCGCCGGATGGTCGATGTAATCGGAATGGACGAGAACAGTCGTCATGCCGATGTCGGACGCGACTTCGAGATTGTGCGGCATGTCTTCGAACATGGCGGATTGGGGCGATGCCACGCCGTGAAGTTTCAAGAGCTGATCGAACGCCGCGCGCTCCGGTTTCGGTACGTAGTCGAGCGCCGCGATATCACAAATATCTTCGAAAAGTTCGAGCACGCCGAGGCGGCGCGCAACGTTTTCTGCGTGGCGACGCGAGCCGTTCGTAAAGATCAGCCGACGGCCGGGGAGCGCGGCAACAGCAGCTCTAAGCTCGGGCAACTCGGGTACGACCGACAGATCGATGTCGTGGACGTATTCGAGGAACGGACCCGGCTGCAGCTTATGCACCTGCATCAAGCCAGCGAGCGTGGTTCCGAACTGACGGTAATAGGCTTTCTGCAGATGCCGCGCGTGCTCACGCGGAACGCCGATGGCCTTCGCGATATATTCGGTCATACGCCGGTCGACTTGCGCAAAGAGATTGCAGGAGGCCGGATAGAGCGTGTTATCGAGATCGAAGATCCACGTATGGACATGGTCGAACCCGCGCCGCTTTGGGGTAGCGGGAGTTTTTGCAGGATCGGAGATTGAGGCCGCCGCCTCCATCATGCCTTGCCCTTCTTACGATCGGCACGGCGCACAAGCGTACCGACGCCGTGCTCGGTGAAGAGTTCGAGCAATACGCAGTGCGGAACGCGTCCGTCGATGATGACGACGCCTTCGACGCCGGCTTCGACGACTTCGATGCAGCCTTCGATTTTGGGGATCATGCCACCCGAGATCGCGCCGCTCTTGATCATGTCCCGAGCGTCGTCGATCGTGAGTTCGGGGACGAGCTTCTTGTTGTTGTCGAGCACGCCGGCAACGTCGGTCAAAAGCAACAGGCGTTTGGCTTGCATGCGTGCGGCAAGTGCCGATGCGAAGGTGTCGGCGTTGATGTTCAGCGTCTGACCCTCGCGGCTGATGCCGACCGGAGCGATGACCGGAATGAGGTCCGATCGCGAGATGACTTCAACGATGTGCGGGTTGACCTCGAGGGGATCGCCGACGAAGCCGATGTCGACGGCCTTCATCAGGTTCGACTGCGGGTCGGCCATCTCGGTGATCTTTTTGGCGATCATCAAATTGGCGTCTTTGCCCGAGATACCGACCGCCTTGCCGCCTTGGCGGTTGATGGCCGAGACGATTTCCTTATTGATCTTGCCGGACAGAACCATCTCGACGACTTCGACGGTCGGCTTATCCGTCACGCGGAGGCCGTTTACGAAATCGGATTTGATCTCGAGCTTGTTCAGCATACTGGCGATCTGCGGGCCGCCGCCGTGCACCACGATCGGGTTGATGCCGGACTGCTTCAGGTAGACGATGTCCTGAGCGAAGGCGTTCGAAAGCTTTTCGTCGCCCATCGCGTTGCCACCAAACTTCACAACGACGGTTTGCTCGTCGTAGCGAATCAGGTGCGGAATGGCTTCGGCTAGAATGCGTGCCTGCAGATGCGCGCTCGGCCGATCCTCTACGGGGGCGGCGCTGTTCTCACGAGGGTTCTTCGTTGACGTCACGGGATTCCCCAAAATGCCATCGGACAGTGGGATATTTGAGCTCCGGATGCGCCGGGCGCTTTCGTCGCGGTCTTATAGCGCGGCGGCCCGCAGCCTCAACGGAATTCCCGCATCTGGAGGGGCTCCGGGCCGACCTGACGCACGGCGGACACGGGTTGGGGACGAAAGGCATTCCGGTCTGCCCACCGCCATGCCTATGCTATAGCCTTGTCGCGTGAGCTTGTTTTGACGCTGTTTTTGACTGCATGCCTGGAGATGTCGTGGGCGTAACTGCTGCTGACCTTGCTCAAATTCCGATGTCGCCGGATCTCGGTGCAACGCTGTCGCGCGGCGCCGAGTTTGCGGCCGCTGCCGGTGCATCCGATGTAACCCTCGAGCATTTGCTCGCGGCGCTCTGCGACGATTCGGACGCCATCGCAGTGCTCGACGCGAGCAACGTTAATGTTGCGTCACTCAAATCCGATGTTCTGAGTCGGTTTGCACAGCCTGCCGTCGATCCGGCAGAAGCGCCGACGAGCCTTGGCGTTTCGCATGACGTGCGCCGCATCCTCGAAGCCGCCGCCGCGGCGGCGCGTGGCAGCCGAAGGCGGGATATCAACGGCGCCATCGTGCTCGCGGCCGTTGTCGGGGATGGGCGGAGCGCGGCTGCGGACGTATTGCAGGCGCACGGATTGACGTTCGACAGTGCAATTCGGGCATTGCAGGCCGCATTGGCCCCCGTGCCTCCTCCTCCTCGGGCTCCGGTCGCTCAGCCGCAGCCGCCGGTCGCCGATGATGTGCTGGCGCGGGCCCGGGAGCGTGTGCAGTCGCGTTCGACGCCGTCGTTGCGCGATCTTATGAAGGACGCGTCACAACCCGTTCCGCCGCCTCCGATTGCGACTCCGCAAGCGACTGGAGCCGATGAACAGGTGCTTCCCGAACCGCCGGCGGCGAAAGCGGAAATCCCGCCGCCAGCGTCCGTGACGCATTCTGCGCCGCGATCGGCACCTGCGCCATCGCCGTATGTTGAGCCAACGCAGCCGCTGCCGCCCGCTGCTGATCCTGTTGCCGCGCTGCGCGCCGCTCCCGCGCAGGATGAAAGGCCAAGGCCCACATTCGGATCGGAACCTCACCAGAGCGGGCACCCGCCAATGGGGACCGGAAAAGACGCCCCGGCCGGCGGGCGTGATCCTTCAAGAGGGCATCCTTCGCAGCCGTCGTTCGGTTCGTCGTTGGAGTTGCCTGATCGGCCGGTTGTCCAGCCATCGGTCCGAGGCACGATTTCTGGCCCCGCTCATGTTCCGGTGCCTCCGGCGCGTGCGCCGCATCTCGATGCGCCATCGCCAATGCCGGGCTTTTCAGGGGATTTTCCGCGTCCGCGGCCCTCTGGCGGATTGCCCCCCCCGATTCCAGCGCCGCCGCCCGCCGGCGTGCCGGGGATGCGGGCGCGGGCTCCCGGGCCGACGTTGCCCGCACCGTTGCCGATCGCGCCGCCTGGACCGTTACAAAACGATCCTGGGCTCAGGGCCGATGTTCACTTGGATCAGCCGCCTGTCGGTGCACCGCCGGCCGCTCAGCAGCGACCGCAACCGTCGAAGGAGAAAGGCGCCGCCCGCAAGCGTGGCAAGGGTGGAAAGACTGAGACGGGGCAGCTTGCCGAAAATATTCCGCGAACGATGCGTGTCGGCAAAACCGAACGCGTCGAGGTCCGTATTGCGAAAGCATCGATCAAAGCGTTGACGGAAGGCGTCGATGGCGCCGGCTGGCAGCACCAGATCACGGTGACAAAGGCAATGGCGGTGCGCGTGCGCGCGCCCGATGGCGGCTTCTTCATCGAGACGGCATCGCCCGAAACGCAGTGGATCGAGAATGACCTCGGCTATGCGAGCGACGATTTCGCGAGCTGGCGATTCCTAATCACGCCGCAGTCGCGCGGCTGGTCGCAACTTCAGATCATCGTATCGGCGCGGACCATCGGCGCGGACGGGGCTGCGGCCGAAACGGCGCTTCCCGATCAAGTCATCGAGATCAAGGTCCGCCGAAATCTCATGCGTACGTTTGCGCGCGTCTTTGGTTGGACGGTTGCGGCGATCATCGGCGGTGCGCTGTCTACGTTCGGTCAATCGGGTCTGATGGTCGCGAAAGCCCTCGTCGAGCATCTCGTTCGTTGAGTTCGTAATGATCTGCTAACCGGCAGATCAGTTGCCGTGCGCGTCGAGAAGCTTGGCTACGACGGCGCGCAGATCCTCAAATCCCATACCCGTTTCTGCAGCCGTCGCGATGATGTGCGGATAGGCGGCGGGGTGTTTGGCGAGCGATTGTTCCGTGCGTGCGATGACGCGCTCGAGATCGGTCCGGCTGATCTTGTCGGCCTTCGTCAGGATGACCTGGTAGGAGACCGCAGCGCTGTCGAGCAGCCCCATGATTTCGTCGTCGACGGGCTTCAGCCCGTGGCGCGCATCGACGAGCAGGAAGACGCGCAACAGGGTTCGCCGTCCGGAGAGATAGCCGCGCAGCGTTTTATTCCAGGCAGCAACCTTGTCCTTCGGCGCCTCGGCAAAGCCATAGCCGGGCATGTCGACGAGGTAGAGGTCGGCTGCCGGATCGGTGAAGAAATTCAGTTCCTGGGTGCGTCCCGGTGTGTTCGACGCTCGCGCGAGCCCGCGCTGTCCGACAAGAGCGTTGATCAAACTCGATTTGCCGACGTTCGACCGGCCTGCAAATGCGATTTCGGGCCGGTCGTCGGGCGGCAGATGGTCGAGATCGGGCGATCCGCGCGAAAAGGTCCAGGCGCGCGTAAACAGCAGGCGGCCGGCTTCAATGTCTTCCGCCGAATGACCGCCAGACTCCGATGTCGCGCTCATTCGACCGCTCCGGGCCTGGTCGCCAATACCGACCCCATTATTTTCCGGGCCCGCTACCGGCTCCGAAAAGCCGTAGGATCGGCGCGAACGTGCGTCTCAAATTTCGGAAGAGATGAATTTCCGCGCCGTTCTTCTTGTTGATGCGGAGCTGCTGCAGGATCGAGAGCGAGTTGCTCCACGCCCAGTAGATCACGAGGCCCGCCGGGAAGCTCGCCAGCATGAACGTGAATACGACCGGCATCCATTGGAAGACCTGCTGCTGGATTGGGTCAGGCTGCGGCGGGTTCAACTGCATTTGCATCCACATCGTTATGCCCATGATCAGCGGCCAGACGCCGATGTGCAGGAACGCCGGAGCGTCGAACGGCAGAAGTCCGAACAGATTGATGAGCGACGTCGGGTCAGGGGCCGACAGGTCGTGGATCCAACCGAAGAACGGTGCGTGCCGCATGTCGATCGTGACGAACAGAACCTTATAGAGTGCGAAGAAGACCGGGATCTGCAGTAACACGGGCCAGCATCCCGCGAGCGGATTTATCTTCTGCGTCCGATAGAGTTCGAAGATTTCCTTTTGCTGGCGCTGGGTGTCGTCCTTGTACTGCTCCTTGATGCGTTGCATCTCGGGCTGCAGCTTCTTCATGCGCGCCATGCTCTCGTACTGCTTGTTGGCGAGCGGATAGAAGGCCGCCTTCACGAGCACCGTCAGTACGAGAATGGTGATGCCGAAGTTGTGGACGATGCCGTTGATGAACTCCATCAGACGGAAAAGCGGACGGGTGATAAAGTAAAACCATCCCCAGTCGATCATCCGGTCGAAGCGCATAATACCGAGCGCGTTTTCGTAGCCGTCGATCAACGTCGCCTGCTTGGCACCGGCGAAAAGATGTCCTTCGACGCCCTTACGCATGCCGGCGGGTACAGACAGCGCGCCGCGCAGGTAGTCGGTCTGGAATGCATCTTTTCCCGGATCGCTTGCTTTCAGCGCTGAGTACGTGGCGCGATAAGGTTCGTGTTGATCGGGGACGAGGGCGGTTGCCCAGTATTTGTCGGTGATGCCGAGCCAGCCGCCGGTGACGTTGTCGAAGGTCGTCGGCACACCACTCTTCAGTATGTCCGCGAATTTGAATTCCTGCAGGCCGTGCTCACCCGATACGCCAACGAGCCCTTCGTGCAGAACCGAGAATACGTGCGACGGCGGGGTGCCGCTGCGATGGACGCGTGCGTAGGGAAGCAGCGTCACTTCCGACTGCGTCTTGTTCTCGATCTCGTCAATGATCTTGAACATGTAGTCGTTGTCGACGGAGATCGTGCGGTGGAAGACGAGACCCCCGCCGTTGTCCCACGACAGTGTCACGGGCGATTCCGGCGTCAGCTTCGTTCCGCTTTCAAGTGTCCAGAGCGTGTCGCGGCCAGGCACCTTGATCTGGCTTCCGCTTTGCGGGACCCAGCCGTATTCGGCGAAGTAGGGTTCAGGCGATCCGGCGGGCGAGAGCAGGACGACCTGGGGGCTGTTGGGATCGACCGTCTCGCGGTACCTCGTCAGCACCAGATCGTCGATGCGGCCGCCTTTCAGATCGATGGAGCCATAGAGGGCGGGCGTTACGATCTGGATGCGCGGCGACGATTTCAGTGCTTCTTCGCGCGAAACCGCTGCAGCAGCTTGCTGCTGAGTGCTGGCCGGCGTTTCGCTGGAAGGCGGCGCGATCTGTGCGTTTCCAACATTGGGCGGGCCTTCCGGTGCAGCTTGCTTGTTCTGCGCCTCGATCTTTTTGTTGAACTCCTGACGTGCCTGCTCGTGCTGGAGCTCCGGACGCGCGAAGAAGTACTGCCAGCCCATGAGGACGAGAATGGACAGCGCAACCGCAAAAATCAGGTTGTTTTGGTCTTTTGGATCTCTCGGGGAAGTCATCAAGTCCTCGGGTCAGCGCCGGCGTTGGCGAGGCTGTCACAGCCCATGAAGCAATGTTGTGAACTGCTCATAAACGGAAGGGGGCACCCCGTCACGTCGAACCTTTCCTAACGCCCGTTTTCCCCGATTTGGGGCGGGCGTCGTTTGCATGGCCTCGCTTAGCACTGTCGTGTAGCGCTGCGAAAGCGCGTGCGACGTCTTCGAGCAGTGTGGCGAAGGGCCGGTCGAGCGCGGCATGGCGGGCGACGATGACGTAATCGCAGGAGGGGCGTGCGTGTTGGAGGGCCGTTGCGGCAAAGGCCGCCTTCAGCCTTCTGCGAATCCTGTTGCGGGTGACGGCGTTGCCGATCTTCTTTGTAATTGTGAAGCCAAAGCGCGGCGTCCCGCCGTTTTTGGCAGCCGGGCGTTCACGTGCCTCGATCAGGAACGCTGGCGTCGACGAACGGCGGCCGCCACGGACGGCCAGGAATTCGGGGCGCGATTTGAGGGTTTGCAGTATCGGAATCCGAGCCTCCAGAGCTGACAGGGCATCCTAGCTCGTCTAGAAACCGCGACAAAATGCGCGCGTCGCGCTGCTCATATCACGATGATTGGAGGCCAGTGCAAGATCGAGGTGGCGCAGAGATCATCGCGGCCATCGTTTTAGCGGGCGGTGATGCGATCATGCGCCATCGCGCACACAAATAGATAGGCCCGCAACGATTGCCAGCCGGAAATTCTCAGATTGGAGCGAGGCTAGCTCGGCGCTGTCTCTAGGCCGACAGACGCTTGCGGCCCTTCGCGCGACGACGGGCGAGAACCTTCTGACCACCGGTGGTCAGCATACGCTTGCGGAAGCCGTGACGGCGCTTGCGAACAATACGGCTCGGTTGATACGTGCGCTTCACGGAAGTCTCCGTCCAAATAAGTTCCGCTTCCATCGCGATGCACGCGAGAAGCGGATAATGTTGCTTTTTCCGATGGTTAGAAAGGCCGCAGCGCCGAGCGTAAAGCCCACACGGAACGCGATTTCTCCGGAATTCTGGGGTCTTATAATTTGCGCCCGGAGGCAAGTCAACGCGCGGAAACGGCTATCGCGACCGATCTTGAAGAGCGCGCAGCCCGGTCCACGCACAGCTTCACACGGCCCTGCTCTCGATTGTTGCAGCAATCGGCTTTAGCCTCAATCCATACGAGCGCGCCGTTTCGCGCCACTTTCATTTACAACCTTGGAAGACATTCATGCCAAAGGACATTCCCGGCGCCGCTTCCCAAAGCCAGAATATCGAAACGGATTTCTGCATTATCGGGGCGGGATCGGGCGGTCTTGCGCTCGCGGCAGCAGCAGCGGCCTTCGGTCAGCGCGTCGTTCTGATCGAAAAGCATAAAATGGGTGGTGACACCCTCAATTATGGAAGTGTGCCGTCGAAAGCGCTGCTAGTTGCGGCGAAGCGGGCCAACGCCATGCGCACGGCATCGCCGTTTGGCATCCGCGGTGTCGAGCCTTCGATCGATTACGCAGGTGTGCGCGCGCACATCAAAAGCACGATCGCGCGCGCTGCGCCGAACGCATCCGCCGAGCGTTTCGCGGGATTGGGTGTCCGTGTCATCGCGGCGGCGGCCAAATTCATCGACAAATCGACTGTTGTCGCGGGTGATTTCCGCATTACCGCGCGGCGGTTCGTCATTGCCACGGGATCTTCGCCCGTCATTCCGCCGATACCCGGATTGCAGGACGTTCCCTATTTCACGAATGAGACAATCTTCGATAACGCCGGTCCGCTCCCGCATCTGATCGTGATCGGAGGTAGCGCGATCGGACTTGAGCTCGCGCAGGCGTATCGGCGGCTCGGCTCCCAGGTGACGGTTCTCGAAACAGAGCGCGCGCTCGGCAATGAAGATCCCGAGCTTGCTGCGGTTCTGCTGACGAAACTCTGCGACGAGGGTATCGCAATTCGCGAGGGCGTGCGCGTCACGCGTGTCGCAGGTGAGCAGGGGCGTATCGCCGTCGAGATAGAGACGCCGGACGGACCAGAGAGAATAGAGGCGAGCGATCTGCTTATCGTCGCGGGACGGAAAGCCAACGTCGCCGATCTCGGCCTTGAAGCAGCGGGCATCAGGTCGACCGGCAATGGGATCAAAGTGAATGCCGGGCTCAGGACACGTAATCGGCGCGTCTACGCCATCGGGGACGTCGTCGGCGGTCCGCTGTCGTCACACGCCGCCGCCGAGCACGCCGAGGTCGTTCTTTGGCGCACGCTGTTTCGTCTTCGTGCCAAGGCTGCAGGTCGTGCCTCGCCGCGCGTCGTCT
Organism: Hyphomicrobium sp.; assembly: GCA_035547255.1. Lineage (GTDB taxonomy): Bacteria > Pseudomonadota > Alphaproteobacteria > Rhizobiales > Hyphomicrobiaceae > Hyphomicrobium_B. The sequence continues at coordinate 41,998 of DASZVX010000111.1, read as the reverse complement.
TCACCGAACCGGAGCTTGCCCAGGTCGGCCTTTCGGAAACCGAGGCACGGGCCAAGCACGGCAAGATCCGCGTGCTGCGCTGGCCGTATCATGAGAACGACCGGGCGCAGGCCGAACGCGAGACGGACGGACACATCAAGGTTGTCACGTCGAAACGCGGCGAAATTCTTGGGGCGGGGATTGTTGGCGCACAGGCGGGCGAACTTATTCAGATGTGGGTGCTCGCCATTTCGCAGGGATTGAAGATCAAAGCGATGACCGAATGGGTTTCGCCCTATCCAACCTTATCGGAAATTAATAAACGCGCGGCTTTTCGTTACTTTGCAACATCTCCCAGCAATCCTTATGTGCGCAAAGTCATCGCATTGCTGGCAAAGCTCGGGTAATCATCTCGGGCAATGGAAGTTCTCAAACCGGTGCAGCGCGCGATTTTCAACGGCAATGGACAGCACGGAGACGACGAGGTGCCGAAGACCTCGGCCTCCGCTGGTCCTTGGCGCGTTTTGAAGCGATTTTGGGAAAACCGCGGCCTGCCGTCGAAGCTGATTGCGCTGACGGCGCTCTTTGTGCTCGCCGCCGAGGCGCTCATCTTTCTGCCGTCCGTTGCGAATTATCGTGTGACCTGGCTTCAGGAGCGCCTGACGGCGGCGCAGCTTGCGGCGCTTGCTTCCGATGCGTTTCCTGGCGGGCAAGTCCCATCCGCGTTGCGTGCCGATCTTTTGCGGACGGCGGAAGTGCGTGCGATCGCGTCTCGCCGACAGGGTGAGCGTCGCCTCGTGCTCGCTCCCCAGGGCGATCTGACGATCGACTATGTTTACTATCTGCAGCCGGAGCCCGATTCCTTCTGGGAAGGGCTCGGACTCAAAATAGAGCAGATGAAAGACGCGGTTACGACCATGTTCGGCAACGGCGAGCGGACCATTCGCGTCGTAGGGCACGCCGGACCGGACAACGCGGATCTGATCGAGATCGTCATTCCGGAAGCGCCGCTCCGCGCTGCGATGATGCGCTATGGGCTCAACATACTTTGGCTGTCGGTCATCTTATCCGTGCTGACGGCGGCAGTCGTCTATTTCGCACTCAGCCGGCTGTTCGTGAAGCCGTTGACGCGGTTGACGAGAAACATGCTGCACTTCTCCGAAAACCCCGAGGATGCGAGCCGCATCATGCCGGCGACGGGGCGCATGGACGAGATCGGCGTCGCCGAGCGCGAGCTTGCGAGCATGCAGCGGCAGCTTTCGGGACTGCTGGCACAGAAGAACAGATTGGCTCAGTTGGGGCTCGCGGTTTCCAAGATCAATCACGACCTACGCAACATGCTCGCGAATGCGCAGCTCATTTCGGACCGCTTAGTCGATATTCCCGATCCGACGGTCCAACGTTTCGTGCCGAAGCTCATCGCGTCGCTCGACCGCGCCATTCATTTCTGCAATTCGTCGCTGAAGTTCGGAGGTGTCGCCGAAGCGGCGCCGCGCCGCGAGCTGATACCGTTTAAGCCGCTCGTCGAAGAGGTGGCAGACAGTCAGGGTTTGCCGCGCGAAGGGGCTATCGCCTTCGTCGACGAGGTCGATGCCTCGCTTCTTATCGACGCGGATCACGAGCACCTGTTTCGCGTCCTAAGCAATCTCGTGCGCAACGCGATGCAGGCCATCGAAAACGTCGAAGGCAAGACCGATGGCGAGATCCGCGTCGCCGCGCGACGTGAGGGCCGCAAGGTCATCGTCGATGTGGCCGACAATGGCGCGGGCGTTCCGCAGAAGGCACGCGAAAATCTGTTCAAGGCTTTTCAGGGCTCGACGAAGAAGGGCGGCACGGGTCTTGGGCTCGTGATCGCGGCCGAGCTGGTGCAGGCCCACGGCGGTACGCTGACGCTCGTCGATAGCGCCAAAGGTGCGCATTTCCGCATCGAGCTGCCCGACCGGTCCGTCGATTGAGGGTCTAAGCTTAGCGTATTGCGACGGGCACCTGGGGCGGGCGGATTTGACCGATGGCCGCAGGCTGCGAGAGGTCTTGCGCTCTCGGGCGCGACCCACTAGAGAGGGGGGCTTCGCCGCCCCGGTGTTCGCCGGGACCGGGCCGCACGGCCCTGATGCAGCGGAATGCGCCCGTAGCTCAGCTGGATAGAGCACCAGACTACGAATCTGGGGGTCAGAGGTTCGAATCCTTTCGGGCGCGCCAGTTATTTCAATGACTTGCTCATTCAAAACGTATTCCCCTTACAACTCGATGTCGATTTGGTAGCGCGAAGCGCCCCGTGTCGTCGCTTGACTGCTCACATGCTTCGCTATGCCCGCTAGTGCTCTATCCAGCTAGCAGTCTCGGCGATGCAACTGGGTCGTTTCCCTGAGCGGGGCAGGAATCCAGGGCGTGAGTTCACCTGCGCTAACGATATAGCATCTTGAAAATATCGCACAGAAGTTCCAAGTTCTCCGAGTCACCCTCCCGTGACGACCTTTGCCGAAAGGTTCGTTTCTCGGTCATCTCAAGGGCGCTCGTAAGGAGCGCCCTTTTTTTTGGGTACGTAGATAACAGTGATACGGGGGGCAGGCCTAGCCGGAATGGTTCCACACCTTGACTCTGCCTAAACCGTTTAAGTTGAAAATCCTGCTACTCGTTTCGATACGCACGAAGTGAATCAAAAAGGCTATTGATCGCTATCAGGGCAGTAGCCGTATTCGGAAAGGCGATGTTATCCGAACCGAGGGAAACATAGCCCTGGAACTTTCTCGGGTCTTCAGATCGAAGATTCTTCTACTTGTCTCCATACCCAAGAAATAAAAGCCTCGGGCGCTATAACGCGCGCATTTCATCGTCGGTACGACAGGAGCCTGCTAAACCTCCTATCGCTTGAGTTAAACGAAGCCGTCCTTCCTCGAATATCGCATTGCGAGATAGTGGATAATCCGTCTCCGCAGCAGCGAATCATTCTGAGCACAACTAGGTTGCCCACGTTGTGCTGGGGGAGGTTATAATGAAGAAGGTTGTTGTGGTGGCTCTTGCCTGTCTGCCGATAGCGGGATGTGCATCATCGTCAAGTGACATTACTGCGCAATACGTCTCTCCGCTCGAATACAGCAATTACAATTGTGAACAAATCGGTGCTGAAGCTCAACGGGTTTCGGCACGAGCATCTGAATTGGCAGGCATTCAAGACTCTAAAGCTACGAGTGATTCAGTCGCCATGGGAGTTGGGCTCGTTCTATTCTGGCCTTCGCTTCTTTTCATCAAAGGCGATGGACAAACCGCCGCCGAGCTTGGCCATCTGAAAGGCGAGTTTGAGACCTTGCAAAAAGTTTCGATTACGAAAAATTGCAATCTTCAGTTCCAGCAAGGTAAGCCGCCTGCGAAGCCAACCACAACCGCCAGCATAACGTCTCCGTAAATCCTGGTTCCACGTAATTTGTCTACTTCGTGTTCTTGCTGCTGTGCTCAAACGAGCCTGCACCCATCTCATTATACGTGCAGGTGGTAAACCGGCACGTTCTGAGGCTATTTCCCAAGAGGGCTACTGAAGCTGAGATCGGTCCGGTCGCAATGTGCCTCTGGAACGAGTCCGGGATTGTGGCGTTGTCTTGCATGGTCCGAAGATAACGAGGATGGGTGCAGGACTTGGATCTCTCTGGCGTGTGGGAAAGTGCCGACGGACCGAAACGTCGCATGCGCATTTTATTGGCGTGCGCGGCGTATCCTCCTTGGGGCAAAGGCGGAGGTCCAGCGGCGTCCGAGAGCATCGCGCGGGCGCTGAGCGCGCAAGGTCACTCCGTGCATGTTGTCACCGTCGCGGACGAAGATACGACTGAAGATCGCGATGGCATCGACGTTCGTACCTTGCGGTCCCTCAACGTCTATTGGGACTATTGGAAGAAGAATCCGTTCCATCGAAAGCTCGTTTGGCACGCCCTCGAAAACGGCAATCCGAGGGCGCTTTTGCGTATGCGCCGCGCGATCGAGGCGGTGCAGCCCGATATCGTGGTGACGATCAGTTGCGAGAACATCAACGTCGCGACCTGGCTTGCGGCGAAGATGCTGGGCGTTCCGACGGCGCATGCCGTGCAAAGCCATTTCCTGTTGTGCTGGCGGGGAACGATGTTCCGCGACGGGGTAAATTGCAAAGGGCAATGTGTGGACTGCCGCTGCACATCGGTCGGCAAGAGATTGCTCTCGCATTTGGTCGATGGCGTCGTCGCCGAGTCGCGTCATATGCTCGATCGACACGCCGAAGCGGGGTATTTCTCTGGAGCGAAATGGAAAGTGATCCCCGCCGCGATCGATTGGCCGGTGCGGAGTGCGCTACGACCGCAAGGTGAAACGATCAAGGTCGGCTACATCGGCATGGTAACGCCGAACAAGGGCGTTGAAACCCTCGCTCGGGCTGCTGCGCGTCTTGGGGAGCAAGCTCCCTTTCGTTACGTGATCGCAGGCGATGGCCCAAGCGAGTATGCCAAAAATCTATCGGCAATTTTTCCGAAAGATCGCGCTCGTTTCCTGGGTTGGACCAATCCTGCCGCTTTCTATCCCGAGATCGATGTGCTGGTCGTTCCGTCCCTCTGGAGCGAGCCTTTCGGGCGCGTTTGCATCGAGGCTTTCGCGCATGGCGTGGCGGTCGTCGCCGCCCGCTCCGGAGCGTTGCCCGAGATCGTCCAAACCGACAAGAGCGGCTTAACCTTCGAAGCCGGAGACGATTGCGCGTTGGCGGACCGCCTCCGGAGTCTTGAACAGGACCGATCCCTTCTCACGCGGTTGCAAGCCGGGGCACTCGAGAGGGTCAAGGCGTATACTCCGCAGCGGCTCGGGCTCGCATTCGAAGAGTTCCTCGGCGAAATCTGTCAGGAGCACACAATGCGGGCGGCGCGACAGGCGGGCTGAGCGTGTCAGCGGCCGACTTCGGCCGCTGGGACTTTATTGATCACCACGCCAAGCAACCGCTCGACGACGACATCACAACTTCCGAGTGCGCGGTCGAGATCTTCGATGGACGTTTTTCCCCACTCTGCCACGAGAACGAAGATGCCAATCCCAGCCGCTGACGCGTGCACGTCGACATAGTCGAGCAGCGACGGCAGGTCGATGATGATGGTGTTGTAGGACTGTTGCAGCGCTTCGACGGTCGAAACCATCGCGGCGGATCCGAGAAGCTCTGCAGGATGCTCGGTTTTGGGGCTGGCCGTTTCTCCCAAAAAGTGCAGGTTAGGCTTGTGCTCGACGATGCATTCGGACGTGTCGTGACCGGTCATGAGGGAAACCAAGCCGGGCCTATGCTGCGGCGTGATGTTGCGGGTTAGCGTCGGGTGACGCAGATCACCGTCAATCAGCAGAGTGCGGCTGCCGTTTCGCGCCGAGAGCACCGCAAGATTGTAGGCAAGCGTGGTTTTTCCGACGCCGGATCGAGCCGATGTGATGCCGATCACGCGGCCGCGCTCACCTATTCCGCTATTTCGATCGAGTGCCACCTTGACCCCTCGCAAGCTTTCGCCGGCCAATGTGAAAGGTCTATTCGAACTCAACGACAATGCCGGCTTGTGTTCGTCGATCAAGCGCAGCGGTTCGCCACGCCACAGAGAGGGGCGCCGCTTGACTTTCGGTATGGTGCCGACAACTCGCGCTCTGAGCTCGCGTGCAATCTGCCGAGGTGAGCGGACGAGCCGGTCGACAAATTCACGTGCAAACGCGCCGACCAGCCCCAAGGTGCCACCGGCTACCACCGCGAGCAGCAGGATTAGCGGCGTTTTTGGAGCACTTTTAGAAAGCGGAGGCGAAGCATCGGCCAGAACGCGTGCTTCCGTAACAGGGAAGGCCTGCTGCTGAATCTCGACGCTTTGCGTGTACCGGTTGAGGAAAGTTTCGTAAGTGGTTCGGGTGCTCTGTGCTGCGGATTCGAGTTCGCGCAGGCGCTGACCTAGGACCGTTTGCGAGACGCCGTTGCTCACGGCGCCGGGGGCGGGGGAATTACCATTGATCGATTTGAATTCCGCAAGTGCCTTGGCGGCGTCGTTCATGCGATCGCGCAATTCGCGGATTCGGGCTTCGACCCAATCGCTGGAACGCTTGGCGATTTGCAGCTTCGCGCCAAGCTGATCGACGATATAGGCTTCGGCAATAGCGTTGGCGATGCTGGCTGCTTTGTCAGGGTCCGTCGAAGTGAATGAGATTTCTGCTACATAGCTCCGGCCTTGACGCTCTACCTGCAGCGCCTTTCTGAAGTTGCCAAGCGCAACCTGGTGCATGACCTCTTCGACGCTTTCCTTCTTCTTTTTACTCGGTCCGCTGAAAAGCCCGTTGAAAAATCCGAGGACGTAAGAGAGCGGCGTACGGGTGGCGACGAATTCCGGATCCTGCCACAGCCGAAGCTTATCAATGACGGCAAGCGCGATCTTGTCCGATTTGAGCGTTTCGATCTGGCTTTCGACGACGACCATGTCGACGCTGGTGTCAGGAGATCCGGCCGTTCCGTAAGCGGGCGAACGCTTGGTGTCGGTCATGAGATCGGTTGTGGCCGTGTACTTCGGCGCTGCCGTCGCAACATAGATCAGTGCCGGCACCAGCACGGCGATGACAGCACCAAAGATCAGACGCCGCCGCCAGCGGATCACATCGCGAATGTCTGCGAGCGACCAGTTGATCTGTGGCGCTTGACCCCGGATCTCGATTGCATGTCGAGCGAGGTCGGTAGGCACATGGAGCATAGTGTTTCCCAACAAACGAGCGCCAGCGGCGCACACACCAAAAGCCTGCCCGACAGCGGGTGAGCGCGGCCTGCGCTCGCCGGTTCCGTTCATTCCGGAACCGCACCCCTTGCTGCATCGCAACCAAGCCGACAAGCGCAACCACGCAGAGCAGGATTGCGTTCCATCGCTTCGCGCTCAACTCCTTGAACTCAACTCCTTGAACCGGCCATGGAACGCGAAAGGGGGTGCCGTGTTAGTTGGGCGTGCACTGCAAAAAAATGGTTACGCTCAGTCATGAAACGGGGGTCTCAGTGAGGCGTCTGCTAACGCGAATTCGAGTCAATCTCGCGCTCTATCGCCCCATAAATCGGGGTTTCTTCGATACGGTGGCGCCACCTTGTAATCGGTGGCGTGACATCTCAGCGTCCGCGTTCGCGCGTTCCGCTCGCGAAGGACATAAGATGCGCCAAGAGGGCGCACGCCGCGCGGTTCGCCGCATCACATTCCACTTACGGCGGACTGCACGCGCGGCGGCTCTGATTTTGGTGTTTGTGACGCCCTTATCCGCGGCACGGGCGGCCGAATATCACTTGGCTCCCGGTGATACGATTGAATTTTCGACGGTCGCAACGGCGGATCTCAAGACGCGCGTGACCGTCCGCCTTGATGGCGCTGTCACACTTCCCCTTGTCGGCGACGTCCAGGTCGCGGGACTGACTGTGCCGCAGCTGCGTGCAAAGCTTCAGAACGAGATGGCGTCAAAGGTCTATCGCCGGAGGAGCGAAGACGGACGCGAGGTTCCGGTTATGCTCGCCCCCGATGAGATTTCCGTCAGCGTGTCGGAGTATCGGCCCATCTACGTCAATGGCGACGTATCAAAGCCCGGCGAGCAGCCATTTCGTCCGGGCATGACCGTTCGCCAGGCGATCGCGCTCGCCGGCGGCTACGACATTATGCACTTTCGCATGGATAATCCGTTCCTTGAGCAAGCTGATTTCCAGTCCGAGTACAACGCGATGTGGACGGAATACGCAAAGGACCAGACTGTCATTGCCCGCCTCAATGCGGAATTAGACAACGCCGATTCCTTCGATAGCAAAACGCTTCTCGAGACGCCTCTTCCCAAAGAGCAGACCGCGCGCATGGTGGACATCGAACAGCAACAGCTTGCTGCCCGCAATTCCACCTATCGTAAGGATCGGAGCTATCTGGAAGACGCGATGAAAAAGGAGGATGGGCGCATCGCTGTGCTCGCCGATCAGCAGAAGCGCGAGAAAGAGGGCGTCGATGCAGACGTCGCCGAATATGATCGCGTCAACGGCCTCTTCGAGAAGCAGACGTTACCTATCACGCGTCTCGTGGACGCGCGGCGCACAATCCTTTTCTCATCGACCCGTTATCTGCAGACCATCGTCGAGAAGAGCAATGCGGAGCGCAGTCGTGACGAGCTTCGCGTGAAGTACGACAAACTTCCGGATGAGCGCCGTCAAGCTATCCTGACTGATCTGCAAGAGAATAACGCCAAGCTCGCGACGACGCGGGCGCGTCTGCAGGCTATCGGTGAAAAGCTCGTCTACACTGCACTCGTGCGCTCACAACTCGTCCGCGGCAAAGGCTCCGAGCCTGACATCACAATTCACCGCTCGCAGGGCGAGCCTATTGTGGCAAACCAGGATTACGAACTTCTGCCGGGCGATGTGGTGGAAGTGGCGCTGCAGAAGCGCATGGTTGTGGGTGAGGGGTCGTCATCGGCTGCAGCGTCAGCGTCGAACGGCTCCGAAGCAGGCAACCCGAAGTCACAGCAGCAGTCCAGCCCTTAAGCCCTGAAAGCCAATGAGCGAAACATGCAGAAACATCTCGGTTGCATCGATTTTTCGGTGGTCATTCCGATGTTCAATCGCGCAGCCACGATTGTCGAGGCGATCGAGAGCGTTCTGAGCCAGACTGTCCCCGCGAAGGAAATCATCGTCGTCGACGACGGTTCAACCGACAACAGCGTTCGCCTGGTGATGGGCATGGAATGCCCGCTCGTTAAAGTCCTGGTCAACGAGGGCAACCTGGGCGCGACTGCGGCGCGAAATCGCGGCGCCAGGGCGGCGACATCAGAATGGATCGCTTTTCTCGACAGCGACGACTATTGGCATCCGGAGAAGCTTGCTGCGGAGCGAGCGGCCATAGCGTCCGGCGGTGAAGGCGTCACGGCGGTGGCATCCAATCACGTGCTGGTCATTGACGACCGGGTCTCCGAAATCGCGACGCAGAAAGAACTTTTTCCTGACGTTGCAGGAAGACTGCGAACAGAAAACTTTCTCGGCACATGCTCCTGCATGACGGTGCGGCGCGAACCGTTCCTCGCGATTGGCGGTTTCAATGAGCAATTGAAATCTTGCCAGGACTGGGACCTTTGGCTGCGCGCTGCAGACGCAGGAAAGGTGCTGATCTCGACGCCGGCTTACGTCTTCTACCGGCTCAACACGCGCGACAGTATCTCGGGCGATGGCCGCAAACGCCAATCCGGCCATATCCACATCTGGAAATCACATATTCGCGACGGTCATCAGTTTAGCGGCGATCGCACGAGCTTGGCGCTTACCTTTGCCGACGTGTGCATGAACCGGAGCAAACGAAAATCGTTTCGACGGTTGTGCCGGTACGCGCTGCAGGCGGAGCCGCGCCGGTTTCGGCAGATCGGCATTATGCTCGTTCACGGCGCCACGTCGTCAAATTATACGAACTACCGGCGCCGCATGGAGCGCTCGATCGGCTTCATGCAACGCCTGCGTCGCAGGCTTGGCCGCAGTGCTCAGCAGCGGGACATTGCCGTCGCATCGGTGGCCGAGGTCATGCCTGTCGCGCGAAGCGCGCGCGAATGAATTCGGCGTTCAGGAAAAGATAAGCGCGCTTTTCCGGAAAGAGCATCAGGAACGCAAGATAGACGATGTAGCTCAGTCCCATGAGCCACCCGCACATAAGGATGTCTGGCCTTCCGACGAGTGGCTTGAGTGCGAGGAGTGCAACTGCGGCTACCGCCGTCGACAGAGCATGCGGCATCGCCATCGCGTAAAGGTCGCGCGTCGTGATCGGACCTGCACGTCCCGTGGCAGCCCAGATTACGGGTAGGCGGACGAGATAGTCGGTAATCGCATAGGCTGCCGCAACTCCGACCGGGCCCCACGGCAGACCGGCAACGAACGCTGCCACCGTCGTAACGGCGCCGAAGACTCCGATCTGGAAGAAGCCGCCGCCTCGACCCTGACTGATGTAGAGCCAGCCGATCGTCGAGGTCAGGACTTGTTGCAGTCCGGCGATACCGAGCCAAGCGAAAATCGGGGCTGAGCCGATCCAGCGCTCGCCGAGCAGAATCCGGAAGACGTCTTCGGAATAAACTGTCGCGAACAGAATGGCCGGCTGCGTCGCGAGGAGAAGAATCGAAACGCATTCCGTGTAGGCGCGCTTGTAGCGCTGCGGATCGGAGAGGCTTCGCGAAAGCATCGGGATCATAACGCGGCCGATGGGTGCGTGTATCTGAGAGAGCGGAAAAAGCAGCAGCCGATAAGCGCGGTCGTAGAAACCAAGCGCGTCGCCGCCGAAGTATTTGCCGATGAGGAGCTTGTCGGCATTGCGCGACAGGTAATTCGCGAGATTGAATCCGGACACGCCGGAGCCGAAACCGATCATCGCGCGCGTCTCGCGGTCGAACTCCGGTTTGCCCGGAAAGAACCCGCTCCTGATCCAGCAACCGATCAGCGTGACGAGAGCCGAAGCGCACGCCGCCGCATAGAGGGCCCAATAGCTCGCGAACTGCCATGCCAGAAAGATGCCCACGACCAAGCTGGCCGCCATTGCCAGCGCGTCGATCAGCGCAAGTTCTGCGAAGCGCATGTGGCGGTTGAGCAATGCGAACGGAATGGCCTGCATGCCGCCGGCGACGATCGGCGCTGCGAACGCGATCGTGAGATTTTCCAATCTTGGCTCTTGGAAGAATCGCGCGATTGCGGGAGCGCCGAGCGCCAGCAGCGCGGCCAACAGGCACCCGAGGCACGTCGAGACCCAGAACAGGGAGTTCAATTGCCCCGCGCCGATCCTGTCCCTCTGGATGACGGCCTGTGTGGTCCCGAGGTCCTGGATCATCGTCGCGAGCGCCGTCACGGTCGCGACCATGGCGATGAGGCCGAAGTCGGACGGCGCCAGCAGGCGGGCTGTGATTACTGTGAAGGCAAATCCCGCAGCCACCCGCCACGCCTGTGCTGCGCCCATGAAGAAGACATTCTTCGCGGTTTCTCCGCGTGTGCCCGTCGGAACGGCGTTCTGGACTTCGGCCATTGTTTCCGTTTCTAGCGTTGGCAGACTGTTCGTGGTCTTCGGGAGGCGATCAGCCGCCGCGGCGACTCAGTGTTCTGAGCGTTTCGTAAATCTTGGGACTCACTGTCGACTGGATCGCGCGTCCGGCCATCGTTCGGGCCAGCGACTTGAATGACGGCTGGGCCGCTTTGTAACGTGTAGGAAGTGTCCGCAGACGCTGTGCGAGTGCAGCGCCGGACAGTGGCTCGGGCGTGAACAGCTCTTGTGAACCGATCGAGAGCGCCGGTTTGCCGGCAATGCGGCAAATATCACGTGCTTGCTCTCGTTCGCTTTCGATGAACAGAAGCGCACCTGGAATCTTCCCATAGGTTTCAGCCTTGAACGTCGCATGGCTGCCCAACCGCAGGCGCTCCTCGCGCGATGGAAGATCAAGCATGATGAGTTCGTTGTACTCAATGCCGCGTTTTCGGAGCCACGCCTCCGTCTCGTTACGGTATTTTTCCAGGCGGCTGGTCACCAGCCAGCCGATCCGGCGCGTCGGCGTGTGAAGGGGCGAGGCATTGAGTAGGAACTTGAGGTAGTTTTCGCCGTCGTCGTTCTCTAGTTCCGTGGGGTCAGTGCAAAGCACACCATCGATGTCGACGCAGCACTGCGCGAGCATGTTGTGGTGCATGACATTCCATTGGAACAGCCGCGGCTGCGGGACCACCTTTAGCGTGATGTCAACGCCTTCGCAGTGGGACGATGCTCCGTAGACCACGCAGAAGCTGAACGAAATATCGGGAAATGCGGAGACCAAGCGCTCGCGTGCTTCCCGAATGGATTGTCCAGAGTCGGCACTGTCGTCCATGACCAGCACGCGGCGCGCGTTGCGAGGATCGGCTTGGAACAAGTCTCGGCGACGCGTCCGTCCAGAAGACAAGACGCGACCCGCCAAGAAACCTTCGACGTCCGCAATCGGAACATTCAGCGCGAGCGCCACGAGTGTGCCGGCGAGAAGGCCGCTCCTCGGGATACCAACTACGAGTTCAACATCGGCGGGAATGAGAGGCAGACCCGCGATGATGTCGTCATTGAGATCGGCAATCGATCGATAATTCATGGAAACCTCCGCGATGCGCACTAGTTGCCGGTGCCGCGGAGTACCTCTGTTTTGAACGTAGTCCAAAGGATGCGCAGATCGAGCAGGATCGACCAATGTTCGACATAGGCGACATCGTAGGCGATGCGTGCCTTTGCGAACTTGGCATCCGTGGTGCTGCCTCGCAGTTCGTTGATTTGCGCCAGACCGGTCATCCCCGGGCGCACGCGGTGGCGCTCGAAGTAGGACGGAACCAATGCCTCGTACGCCATGCCGCCCGCGCGCATGCCGGGCACATGCGGTCGCGGCCCGACAAGAGACATATCACCGAGCAAGACATTGAAGAGCTGGGGCAGCTCATCGATGTTGGTACGGCGAAGAAAACGCCCAAGGGGCGTTACCCGCGGATCTCCGCGCCGTGTCTGGTTGACACCGGACAGGTCCGTGTCATGTGTGAACATCGTGCGAAACTTGAAGATGGTGAACTGTTCGCTGTTGAGCCCATAGCGTCGCTGGCGAAACAAGACGGGCCCAGCCGATGTCGCCTTGATCGCCACCGCCGTTGCTGCAAGCACCGGCGCCAAGGCAAACAGCAATGCCGTCGAAACGAAGACGTCGATCGCCCGTTTGAGCGCCGATGACGGCCCAGTGTCGGGCACCGGAAGGGAACGAGCGGCCGGCACCTGAGCAGGATGCGCGGGATGTAAGGCGATCGGTCTGCTTAGGATTGGCTCCGAGAAAGTTTGTTGGCTCGGCTCTACACTACGCTTGGCAATACTCACTGCCATTACTATTCCCTCCCGCTAGCCGACGGACATATGTCGGCAATGAACACCCATCAGCCCGCACTGCGCCGCGAAAGTTTGTTCGCAGCGCACCGAACAGAGAAATGGAAGTTGCCGTTGAAGGTTCCAGCGTGGGCCGTTTCGCCGCAGCGCGGAAGCTGGCTAAGCGAGTTTGTTGCCTCACTAATCGTCAGCGGTGACTTAGCCTCTTCGCCGCCGCAGCAATCGAGGGAACCAACGCTCCGAGTTCCAGTTGCGAAGAGCGATGAGGAGCCCGGTTTTTATGCGAGGATTGAGCAGATTAATGCGCCGCAAAAGTATGTGGCGCAACGGCGGCCGTGTGTCGGCGCCGCTTCTTTCGCTGGAAGCGTTGAGGTGGCGAAAGAGGACCATCCTCACGTGGCTTGCTGTAGGACTTGCCCTGTCTGCAGCTGCACTCCTTTTCGTGCGCCCGCACTACACAGCAACAGCCCAACTTCTCCTCGGCGTAAGTTCAGTCGGTGCAGCGACGGAGAGCGCCGCTCTCGTTGCAAGTGAAATTGAGACGCTCAAGAGTAGTCGGCTGGCCCAAGAGGTCATCGACAAGCATCATCTTTGGAAAGACGAGGAGTTGGCGTGCGACTCGGGCGGGCTCCTTCAACGCGTAATGGGCCTCGTTCGAGGATCATGCTCAAGCCTGCTCTTGGCCGAGGTCGATCGCGACGCGGTTCTCGCCAAGTTTCAGAATGCGACGAGTATAACGCGGTCCGGCAACAGTTTTGTGGTCGACGTGTCCTTTACGTCGACTGATCCGCAGAAGGCAGCGGTGGTCGCAAACGCACTTGCTGCGGCCTACGTGGATTATCAATCTGGCGTTCAAAAGCGCGACATCGAGAAGGTTGGCGCGCGACTTGCGGACCACATCGTACATCTTCGAGAGAAATCCGATGCGGCTTCGGCGGCCGTCGACAAGCTGAAGGGCGGCGACGCTCGCAGCCAGACACCGGCCAACGATCAAGTGCATGAGCTCGAAACTCAATCGCAGGCGTATCGCGGGATCTACCAAACGCTCCTTGCGCACTACGCGCAATCCGTTCACGAGCAAGCTTCTCCCGTTACGGAAGCGCGAATCCTTAGCGAAGCGGAGCCGCCAAGCCACTGGAGTTCGCCGAACATCCCGTTCGTGCTGTTGCTCGGCTCGGGCTTCGGGCTTCTTACTGGCATCGCTGTCGCCATTCGCAAAGAGCACGTTGCGCGCCCCATTCGTTCGTTGGAGCAAATCGAACGAGATATCGGCGTTCCGGCACTGGGCATTGTTCCGCTGGTAGAGGGGCGCCGGCTCCTCCCCGCCTCCCATCAAACGTCCCCGCTGCTGCTGCACGATCGCGGCGACGCGCTCCGGGGCATCAAAATTGCCGTCAACGAACTATGTGCTCGCGATGCGAACGTGATTGGTATCGTGTCTGCGTACCAGGGCGAGGGCAAATCGACCGTCGCATTCAATCTTGCGGTTCTCGAGGTCGAGAGCAAAAGGCGCGTGCTGCTGGTCGATGCGAATCTGCACCGGCCCTCGCTTGGAATGAGTTTATCGCATGGGACGCTGCTTCCTCCCCTGGAGGGCCGCGTCGCACTGTCAGACTCGGTCACGCGAAGCGACCTGGGTTTCGATTTCGTGGGGGAGTGCTCCGATGAGCCGCCGATACATCCGGCCGTGCTCCTGGGCTCGCCCGCCATGCGCGATCTGATCGGCGCAGCGCGTAAGCACTATGATTGCATCGTCTGCGATCTTCCTAATGTTCTGGGCCACGCCGACGTACAGGCCGCGGCCGAACTTTTCGATGCATTGGTGCTTGTCACGGAATGGGGGCGCACGCCGTCTGCAGCTGCAACGCGGGCCGCCCTGAAATCGACAGTGATCTTCGACCGCCTAGCTGGCGTCATCATCAATAAAGCGCCGCTGAGACGCGGCGCGATTGCCTAGTCACGTCGAGTAACGGGGAAGGGAGGACCGAAAGTGCGTGTTCTGCATGTTGTCCGTCAATTTCATCCTGCTGTCGGTGGCCTTGAAGCTGTCGTCCATGATTTAAGCGTTGAGCAGCGGCGCGCCGGCATCGAGGCCGACGTGCTGACGCTCAATCGCGAGTTTCGCGACGTGCGCAACCGGCTTCCCGAAAGCGACGTCGTCGACGGCATTCCGGTGCGGCGCATCGGCTACGTCGGATCGAAACGTTATCCGTTTGCGCCGAAAGTTCTATCTCACCTCAAGTCATACGACCTGATCCATGTCCACGGCGTCGATTTCTTTTGCGATTATCTCGCTCTCACGGCGCCGATCCACGGCAAACCGCTCGTGCTCACGACGCATGGCGGTTTCTTTCACACGGACTTCGCCCGCGCGCTGAAGCATATCTACTTCCAGACAGTCACCCGATCCGCGCTGAGGAATTATAAGAGTGTGTTCGCATGCAGTTCCTCCGATGCGGATACCTTCCGGGCCATCGCCGGAGATCGCGTGAAGCATATCGATAACGGAGTCGATATCGAGAAATTCGCGGCTGCGTCATCGCCCATATTCAAACCCTCGTTCGTCTGCTTCGGCCGCATTGCCGCCCACAAGGGTCTCGAGCGCTCGATCGATACATTCGAAATCTTGAGAAGGCGGTTTCCGGAAGCTGAGCTGCAGATCATCGGAAACGACGCGGACGGCACACTTCCCTACCTGCGTTCCAAGTACGCCGCGCTCTTGGGCGAGGGCTCGCTCAAGATCAAGACCGGCCTCAGCGATGAGGCCATCGCGATCTCTTTGAAGGAGTGCAGCTTCTTTATCAGCGCTTCCGAATATGAGGGATTTGGCCTGGCGCTCGTCGAGGCGCTGTCGGCAGGCCTCGTCCCTATCGTCAACCGGATACCGAGCTTCGAGCAGATCATCGGTGCGTCAAACGTCGGATACCTCGTCGATTTCAGCGACACGGGGCGAGCTGCACGCGAGATCGCGGCGATCCTCGAAGAAACAGGCGCGCAATATTCGGATCTGCGTGAGCGCGCAATGACATCCGTCAAGCGTTACGGCTGGCAAGGAGTTGAGCAACGGTTTCGATCTGAATACGAGGAAATTCTTGGGCTCAAGCAGCGCACCATTCTCGGCGTCGACTTCGAGCCCATGAATCGGGTGCAAGCCGTAAAGAAGATCGACGGCGAATTCGAGCGCGGCGGCACGCTGCGTGTCGCGTTTGCCAACGCGCATACTCTGACATTGTCGAGGAGCAACACGGCTTTTCGCAAAGCGCTGAAACGTTTTCTTGTTCTCAACGATGGTGTGGGAGTCGATCTCGCGAGCCGCTTCAAGTTTGGCACGACGTTTCCCGAGAATCTCAACGGGACTGATTTCGTGCCCTACTATCTCAGTCATACGCAGCATCGGCTTCGGATCTTTCTCGTCGGATCGCGGCAAGAGGTGGTGAGCGAAGCCGCGCGCCGCTTCGCCGATATTTGGCCGCAGCACGAAATCATCGGCGCACGCAATGGCTACTTCCGTAACGAGGAGCACGTGAAAAGCGTTTGCCGCGACATCAAGGATGTGAAGGCCGATCTGTTGCTGGTCGGGCTCGGCAATCCCCTGCAGGAGATGTGGATTGCCGAACGCGCCGCTACTACGGGCGCGCGACTACAGATGGGAGTCGGGGCGCTTTTCGATTTCGTATCCGGGGGCGTGCCCCGTGCCCCGCTTTGGGTGCGACGGCTTCGCTGTGAATGGATCTATCGGTTGGCGCGCGAACCACGTCGGATGTTCTCCCGTTATATTCTGGGCGGCGTCATGTTCGCGGGCTATGTGCTGGGTGATCGGCGAACCGGACATTCCGCGTGATGCGTTCGGCCGGGAATGACAACCCGTTTGCGTACCAGGCCATCGAGGCTCCCGTTGGTGGGGTGAGCTTGCGCGTTGCGCCGGCGCTCGTCCTGATTGCCAGCATGTGCTTCAACGCGGGCTTGGCCTTCGTCAACGGGCACGTCATGGGTGTGCCGACTGCGATGGTCATTGCCGTGGAAGCATCGTTGACGGCCTCGGCCTTTGGCCTTGTGCTCCTGACGTGGAAGCCGCAAATGGCGCCGTCGCTAGCACTGCTCATGATGCTCGGGTTGTTCGCTGTTTTTCGCGGGCTGTTCCTGGCACAGCCGGACCCGAAGCTTCTGCGCGATGTGGCGATCATTCCCATCTTCACGATGCTCGGTATGTCGTTTGACGATCGTGGCCTCGCACGAACCGTGCTGGCGCTGCATACGATCGTGTTTTTGGTGTTTCTGGTTGAGGTGTTGCTACCGCACGTCTATTCCGACCTGCTCCAAATTCAGGACTATTACATCAAGACGCGCGGCAACAATATCGACGAATTTTACAACACGAATTCCGAGCTGTTCATCAGTGCAACGCGGCCCGATGCGCGGCTCTTTTCGTTCGTAGACTGGCCACGCTCTTCGTCCATCTTCCTCGAGCCGGTGTCTCTCGGAAACTACTGCAGCATCATCTTCGTTTTCGTGTGCGCATGTTTCAAGCGTCTCGGCTGGGTGTCAGTCGCCTATCTCCTCATAACGACCGCAGCGATGCTGGTCGGTTGTGATGGCCGTCTCGCTACGGCAACATGCATTCTCATCGTTATCGTTTCTGCAATCGCACCGTGGCTGCCACCGCGATTTTCCGTTCTGTACCTGCCGTTGACGGTGGCCTTTGTCGTCGCACTCGTCATCGGCGCCGGCTTGCAGTCGGGCACCGACGATTTTCCAGGCCGTCTCGCCTATACAGTTGAGCTCCTGCAAAAGTACGACATCGCCGAGTATCTCGGTCTTTCCAACGAGCTCCTCGGAAAATCCATGGATGCCGGCGTCGCGTATCTGATTACGACCCAGTCACTTCCGGGCTTGATATTGATCTGGGCCTACATCGGTTGGGGCGCACGGGAGGATACACCGGAGCAGGTGCGGCTCGCGCACGGATTATCCCTCTATCTGGCTCTGTCGATGATGGTCAGCTACTCGTTTTTGACGATCAAGACGGGAGCCTTGTTGTGGTTCGTCTATGGGGCTCTGCAATCCGCCCCTGCACGCCAGCCAGCCCGCCGATTCGTGGATCGCGATGAAAGGAAGGTCCTGTCATCAACGGAGAAAAGCTTATGGGCGCGATGATCTCGCTTATCGTCTGCACGCTGGGCCGCACGGCTCCGCTTCGCCGTCTGCTCGCGTCGCTTTCGGAGCAAACCTACGGTCCGTTCGAGATCATCGTGGTGGATCAGAATCCGCTCGCATACCTTGATCCCCTGCTTGACGCGTATCCATCTCTTCCGATCGTTCGCGCCCGCTCCGAGAAGGGCCTCTCCAGAGGGCGCAACGTCGGTTTGGAACGTGCCTCCGGGGCCATTGTCGGTTTCCCTGATGACGATTGCTGGTACGATCGCCATGTGCTCCCGTTCGTCGATGACTTCTTTGCATCAAATCCCGAGATCGATCTGCTCTCCGGGCGGACACTCGATGCAGACGGCAACGATAGCCTCAATCGCTATGCGGCCGAGAGCGGGCCAATCACGCGTGCGAACGTATTTACTACAGGAAACTCCAACACGATCTTCATCCGGCGTGGCGTGGCCGCCGAGGTCGGTGGATTCGATGAGACGCTCGGCGTCGGCGCCAGCACACCGTTTCAGGCAGGTGAGGAAAGCGATTTCCTGCTGAGATGCTTGGACCGCGGTTATGACGGCTACTATGAGCGCAACTTCACTGTTCGCCACGATCAGGTTCGCGAATCGATAGAGCGGCTGCACGCTTACTCCGTTGGCTTCGGCCGTGTCTCGCGCCTCCACAATCTCGGACCATCGCTGTTTTTTACCCGCAATGTGCGCACGGTCCTCGGTGGTTGCTTACGGATGGCCAGAGGCGACCTCGAAGGGGCACGCCAACGGTACACTTGTCTGATGGGCTCCATGCGCGGCTACGTAGCGCCATTGTCTGCTGGCGCGCCTCCGGCTGGCGCGTCGATACATGGAGGATCGAATGGGACATGAACCGACGCGCCGCTCTGTCGTATGCGGAGGGCTTGCGCTGACGCTGGGCGGTGCTGCATCGATCCCTCGTGCTCAAGGGGCTTCGGCACAACGAAAGCTGACCATGGCGGGCGTTAATCTCGCAGGTGCGGAGTTCGGTAACGTTCCCGGCCGCTTCAGCTTCGACTATGCCTATCCGCCGTCGGCGACGATCGACTACTATGCCGGACTTGGCTTCAACCTCATTCGGGTGCCTTTCCGCTGGGAGCGAATGCAACCTAAGCTCGGTGCGCCCCTTGCGAGCGAAGAGCAAGCAAGGCTTTCTGCCGTCGTCGATCGCGCGACCTCGCGGGGCATGTCGGTCATCATCGATCCACACAATTACGCCCGTCGCCGTGTTGAAGGCGACGGATGGAAAGCTGACCATTTCATCGGCACGACTGCGGTTCCGGTAGAGGCTTTCGCCGACTTCTGGGGGCGTCTCGCTCAGGTCTATAAAGCCAATCCGCGTGCGCTCTTCGGACTCATGAACGAGCCCGCCGGAATATCAGTGGGTACATGGCTACCGGCCGCCAACGCCGCCGTCGCTAGCATTCGCAAGACGGATGCTTCAAATCTCATTTTGGTGCCGGGCGTTGCCTACACCGGCGCTCATTCGTGGATGTCGTCCGGCAACGTCCAGATGCGCGGCATCGTCGATCCCGCCAATCGGTTTGCCTTCGAGGTGCACCAGTATCTGGATCAGGACTCGTCCGGAACCACGCCCAACGCTGTGAGCGCGACGATCGGGTCGGAGCGCATTCGTGCTTTTCAAGATTGGGCCAGGCAAAATGGATTCACGGCGGTGCTCGGGGAGTTTGGTGCGGCGAGTAACGAGGTTTCGCTGGCGGCTCTTCAGGATCTGTGCCGGACAATGGAAGCCAACGCAGACGTCTGGCTTGGATGGACGGCGTGGGCGGGAGGCACGTGGTGGCCGCAGGACTACATGTTCAATCTCAGCCCGTCCAAGGATGGCAGCATACGAAAGCAGACGCAGATTCTCGCCGATTCTGCAGGGCGAATACGCAACGCCTGAAGTCGGTCATCGAGGCGCTGTATCGAATACAAGGAGAGCGGAGAATGTCGTCGTCAATCGTCAAGCAGCTGGCAATCGCCACCGTCGGCAAGGACACCGGTATCGAAATTCGCCGTCACGTCCAGAGCTGGTCGCAGCCCATCGACCGGGTCCGCTACCGGATAAACAGGGCCGTCGGGGCGCCCCTTCACAGGATGGTGCTTAATCCTATCAACCGGGCGCGCTATCGCGAGCGTGAAAATCGAAAGCTCGAAATCGGCCCTGGTCACGACGTTATTGAAGGATTTGAAACGCTCGATGTGACGACCCGGCGTAACGTGACGTATGTCGGCAATGCGCTGCAGCTGCTGCTTCCATCCAATACGTTTGCGGTCGTCTACGCGAGCCATATCATCGAGCACGTCCCCTGGTATCAGGTGGAGGCGGCCATCCGGGAATGGGTTCGCGTCTTAAGGCCGGGTGGCGTTTTGCAGGTCTGGACACCGAACGGGCTTCGCATCGCCAAGGCATTTGTAGACGCCGAGGAAGGTGGGTCGCAGGACTTTCACAACGACGGTTGGTGGCGCTTCAATCCGGAGCGGGATGCCTGCAAGTGGGCTTCCGGTCGCTTCTATTCCTACGGCGACGGTAGCGGCCGAAGTCATCCGAATTGGCACATGTCCCTGTATTCACCTCGCTATCTTAGCCAGCTTTTTGAGGGTGCGGGTCTTACGGACGTCAGAGAGATGGACCGCACGGAAGTACGCGGCCACGATCACGGGTGGATCAACCTCGGTGTATGCGGCACGAAGCCAGCCAATTCGACGTGAAGTTCCTGTTGGGCGAGATTTGCAGTTTTCAGCAGACCTCGGCGATCCCGCACGGGTTTTTGTGTGCCCGAGAGCAGAATTTTTAATTTGAAAGCAAGGAGCGGAGTGCGAGACGGCCCAATCGCGTCTATTTAGGGACTATGACGACGACAAAAGTCAAAATCCGTAAAGACGCAAAACATAAGCGACCCGAGCCGAGGCGGGCCGCCGAGGAACGCTATTGGGATGCAGTCCTCGCGCATGACAGGAGCTTTGACGATACGTTCGTCTATTCGGTCGCGACGACCGGCGTCTATTGCCGGCCCTCATGCGCGGCTCGGCGTCCCAATCGGCGGAACGTGGTCTTCTATTCTTCCTGCGCGGACGCCGAGGCTGCAGGGTTTCGAGCTTGCAAAAGATGCCGACCTGATCGGCCGTCGCTTCATAACCAATATACAACTGTCGTTACCGAGGCTTGCCGGCTGATCGAAACGGCTGAAGAGTTGCCGTCATTAGCCACGCTGGCAAAGGCGGCAGGACTCAGCGTCTTTCATTTTCATCGAATCTTCAAAGCGATCTCTGGCGTCACGCCGCGCGCCTACGCGTCCGCGCATCGTCAGAAGCGCGTGCGCGATCATCTCAATAATGGGAGTGGTACGGTGACTGAAGCCATCCATAAGTCCGGGTTCAATTCGAGCGGGCGCTTCTATGCGAGTTCGAGCGAGGTTCTTGGCATGACGCCGACCGCTTTTCGGTCCGGCGGCGCCGACGCCGAGATGCGGTTTGCCGTCGGCGAGTGCTCGCTGGGATCGATCCTCGTTGCGGCCAGCCACAAGGGTATTACGGCGATCATGCTCGGCGACGATCCGGAGATCCTGATCCACGATCTCGAAGACCGATTTCCGAAAGCCAACTTGATTGGCGGCGATCGCGATTTCGAGGACGTTATGGCGAAGGTCGTCGGTTTGGTCGAGGACCCGCAAGCGGGCATCGATCTGCCGCTCGACGTGCGCGGTACGGCGTTTCAACATCGCGTCTGGAAGGCGTTGCTCGATATTCCTCTGGGAACGACTGCAACCTATTCGGGAATCGCAGTGCGTATCGGCGCGCCGAAAGCGGTGCGCGCCGTCGCCGGCGCTTGCGCAGCCAATAAGATCGCCATCGCCATTCCGTGTCATCGCGTCGTGAGAAATGATGGTTCACTTTCGGGATATCGTTGGGGTGTCGAGCGCAAGCGCGCCTTGATTGCACGAGAAGCTCAGCGATCGAATGCGCGTCCTTCGAAATAATCGAGAGGACGGTGGCAATGAACGGCCGGTTCAGAGTTGGAAGTCTCTGACGGAGACGATTGCGTCTCGATAACACATACCTATATGCCGCATATCGCAGTACGATGCATATCGGTCTCTATGCTCGTCTCGGCGGCGGTCTAAGCCGGCACTTCGGAAAAATGATCCTCAAAGATGTGAGAGAAGTCGCATCTTCGGCCGAGCTGCCGAAGTACGGTTTGGTGCTGGAGCGTATGAAGATGGGCAATTTTTTCGAGCTTCGCTCTTCGAGCGGAATGATCCTGCAAAAAGCGCGCTTTCTCCGGAACAGACGCCCTGCGCATTCCTGTCGGACTTGCAATTCGGTGGAGTGAGCTCTGATAGGCAGAAAGGAAAACTCTGTGGCACATTCAAACGCAAGTTCTCTTGTTACGGCCGATTGGGTCAAAGACAATCTCAACAACCCAAAGATCAGAATCTTCGAGGTCAGCGTCGACCCGGGCGTTTATGCGCGTGCGCACATTCCGGGAGCGATCAATCTCGACTGGCATGTCGACCTGGTCGATACCGTGAATCGGGACATCGCCTCGCGGGACAAATTCGAGAAATGCTTGCGCAATGCGGGCGTCACCAAAGACACCACCATCATCATCTACGGCGATCACAATAACTGGTTTGCGGCGTGGGGCGTCTGGATTCTCGATATCTACGGGCTTGGCGGTAACGTGAAGCTGCTCGACGGGGGGCGGAAACTTTGGGAGGCTCGCTCGCTTCCGATGACGGCAGATGTGCCGAGCTTCCCGGAATCCTCGATCGCGCTACCGGAACGCAACGAGCGATTGCGAGCGCGACTTGTCGACGTCCTGGCGATTGCGGAGGGCAAGGTTGCCGGCCGGCTGATCGATATCCGGTCGCCAGACGAATACAGTGGTAAGATTTTTGCGCCGGAGGGCGTCAAGGAATTGTCCATTCGGGCCGGACACATTCCGGGTGCGGAAAACGTCCCATGGGCCACGATCGTAAACGACGACGGCACGTTCAAGCCGGTCGATGAAATCCGCGCCATTTATGCCGCGAAGGGCGTTGACGGTTCGCTGCCCGTTGTGACCTACTGCCGGATCGGGGAGCGTTCGAGCCATTCGTGGTTCGCGCTAAAGCGAATCCTGGGCTACGATGTTCGCAACTATGATGGGTCATGGACCGAGTACGGTAACGCCGTCGGGGTGCCGGTGACCAACAAGAGCGGGACGATCTGGCTCGGGAAGTGAACCGTTGAAGCGCGGGGGCGGACGACGCTCCCGATTGACGTGAGGGCGCTCGGCGGGACAATGATGTCCGGATCTGCTCGGCAATACTAAGGGGCGCCCATTCGTGGTCTATGCCGATAATCTCATTCATGCCGTCGGCAATACGCCGTTGATCAAACTAAGGCGGGCCTCGGAGGAAACGGGGTGCACGATCCTCGGCAAAGCCGAGTTCATGAATCCCGCACAGTCGGTCAAGGACCGGGCCGCGCTTTTTTTGATTGAAGACGCGCTTGAGCGTGGCGCCATCAAGCGGGGCGGCGTCATTGTCGAGGGGACTGCAGGAAACACCGGCATAGGTCTGGCGGCGCTTGGTTCGGCGTTTGGATTGCGCACAGTCATTGTCATGCCCGACACGCAGTCGATCGAGAAGAAGGATGCGGTTCGCGCACTCGGTGCGAAGCTGGTGGAAGTGCCGGCCGTGCCTTACGCTAATCCCAACAACTACGTCCATTATTCGGGCCGGCTGGCAGAGGCGCTTGCGAAGACGGAATCGAACGGGGCCGTCTGGGCGAACCAGTTCGACAACGTGGCCAATCGCGATGGCCATGCCCGGACGACTGCGGAAGAAATCTGGCAGCAAACCGGCGGCAAGGTCGACGGTTTCGTTTCGGCGGTCGGCACAGGGGGAACGCTTGCGGGGATCGCTCTCGGCCTCAGATCGCGGGACAAGTCCGTGAAGATCGCGCTCGCAGACCCGCCCGGCGCGTCGCTCTATTCCTACTACACGCGCGGGGTTCTCGAAGCGCATGGGTCGTCGGTGACTGAAGGTATCGGTCAGAGCCGCATTACCAAGAACCTCGAAGGATTTTCACCCGACTTCTCGTTCGAAATTCCCGATACCGAGTCGATCCCGCTCGTGCATCGCCTCATCGTGGAGGAGGGCATTTGCCTCGGTGGTTCCAGCGGGGTCAACATTGCGGGAGCCGTCGCGCTCGCGCGAGCGCTCGGGCCAGGGCACGTGATCGTGACGATGCTCTGTGATTCCGGAACGCGGTACCAGTCGAAGCTCTTCAATCCGGCTTTCCTCGCATCCAAAGACCTACCGGTCCCCGAATGGCTCTCAGCGGAGGCTGGCGTGCCGGCCGTGTTCGCATAGCCGCTTACCTGCGGGCACCTCTCTTCGGGCTCGATGGCTAACGGCGGGCAGTACGTCTCGCTTTGGGGCGTCCGTTTTCCGGCGGGAAACCGAAGCCGGAAATTGAGCCGGCCGCAAACCGGACAGCAATATCTTTCGCCGAGATTGGCCTCAGCGAATATTTGGCCGGAGACATTCCATGAAAAGGATGGCGCTTGTCGTCTTTGCCGCGATGGCCGTGGCAGGCACCGCAATGGCGGGCGAGGGATATGGGTACGGCCATGGAAACGGCGGCGGCCAAGGCGGTCGCGGTTGGGGTCCGGGTCTCAACGTGTTCGTTGACGTTCCGACGACCGGCGCCCAAGCGGGGGCGCCCCAGGAGCCGCAATACGATCATTGCCGCGAAGCCCGCCATAGCTGTTTTGATCAATGGGGCGTCGATGAGCCGGGCTATGGCCGCTGCATGCGAAGCGCCGGATGCTAGGAGGCGCTTGAGATCGAACGGGAAGGCCGGGAACTCGTTTTCCCGGCCTTTTTCATGCGATGGGTCTCAGACCGCTGAGAGTGACCTAGCTCCGAGGGATTACTGGTCTGCCTTCTGGCCGGTGATCTCGTTCCACTTTGCGCCGAGCTGTTTCTTCAAATCCTCAACCTTCTTTGAGGCTTCGTCGGTTTTCGCGGTGAAGGCTGCGCGAGCTGCGGTGTAATCCGCATCGGACAGTTCGAACTCAGTCATGAACGGGCAGCCGCCGTGACTGAGCTGAGGTGCGAGATAACGCACGCGCACAGTGTTGGGCGTCGCACCGGGTCCGACTTTCATGATGACGGAGTCTTTGTCCATTCGGCACTTTTCGCCCTTCGCGATCTTCTTCATGTCGATCGTGACGAACTTGCCGTTCTCGTTCAACAGAGTGACGTCCATTGTGCTCGGCACGAACGCCATTTCGATGCTGCTGTTGGAGTCTTCGGCTTGCGCCGCCAACGGGAAGGCGAACAGTGCAAGAGCAATGATCGTGGCTATGGATTTCATAGGTGTGATCCTCGTGGGGTGCGTTGAAACAAAGGAATGCTTAGTTAGGTTTTTTGGCGAAATGTGCAATCTCGACCTTCGATGCGATGAGCCGAAGTATCATGATATTCTCATGACGGTTCCATCGTTTCTCACATGAGAGATTGCGGCACGGACGTGTGCCGTGGATGGCATTAATCCCGCCTGACAAGGCTTTGTCGTGATTGGAAAATTTGTTCTCACGGCACGTGATGTTCTCGTCTTCCAACCCGGTTGCCACGAGCCAGTCGGGAGAGCAGTTATGGCTGCTGGGGATACTTCGAGAGAAATTCTCATCGTGATTTCGGGAAACATACAACTCGCTGTAAATTACCGCCGGGCACACTAACGGGGACATCGCCAATGATCGAATGGGCAAACAGGGAGCTATCGACTCTTGAGGGGCAACTCGCGTTTTGGAAATCGGGCGTCGCTCGGCTTTTCAACGGCCCCTACGATGATGATGATATTACGAGGTCCGTCATCGACACCCTCGAAAAGCATGTTGCCGATTGGCGCGCGTTGATGGCACGCCATGACATTCCCGTTCAGCATCTCATGCCCTTGGACAAGGAGCATTAAACGTCGGGCAGCGGAAAATTTCGTCGGCTGCGGCGTGTTCGGGATTTCGTGAGTTCAAAAACTAGGGGCCCGGCAGGGGGGATGCCGGGCCCCTCTATCGAAGCGGCGCTTGGGGGTGTGGGGGACGGCGCACGCCTTCGATGAAGGATTATCGTCAGTGGCGCGGCAAAAGCGCCACGAAATCCGATGTTATAATTTTTGCCTCGCTAACTCGGAAAGGCGTGTACTGTTCAATATCTCGATCTGGTATGCGCCGCGGAGACGAACGACGTTTTGGCGTATCAGCTCGCTGAAGCATTGCTCCAGAGCCGCCATTGAGACGCCGAGATGAAAGGCGATCTCCGCATCCGAGCGCCTGACTTCGATGATGTTGCTTTCGTCCCTGTCTCTTGCGTTCCGGTTGAGATGCTCATGGTGTTGGATGAACGTTGCGAGCCTCGCAATATGCGGGGCGTATTTGAATTGTGGCGGTGGCTCCTTGCTTGTCAGGGGTATCAATTTCGCAATGTCCTGAGGGGTTTGCATCGGTAACTCCTGCTAAGCTTACGCATGACTGAGCTTTCCACGCGGGAATGGAGCGCTTGCGACGCCAAGTACCTGCGCCCGATAACTTGCAGACACCATTCAGCAGTGCGGCCTAAGACGGCCTTTTTGCCAATTAGGCCGGATGGCCTAATGCAGCGTTCACCCTGTCAGACAAGGAGGTGCGGCTTCTCCGTCAATGGCATACGGAGATTTAATGCGAGCCGGCTTGATATCTGCCCCGATTGCGTTCCAGGCTACCGCTGGTCACGGCGGATGACGGACGGCGGATGCGACGCGTCTCTTTGAAAGTTCTTATCGCGGCTGCGATTTCGGTCGTATCGCTGTTGCTGACCGCTGCCGTTTCCTATGTCATCGCGCATGACGCTGTGAACCGTCTGGAATTGCAGATCGGCCGGTCGCTTGCTCTCCTCGCTGACGAAATGCAGGACAAGCTCGATCGCGCCATGTTCGAGCGGTTGCAGTCTCTCGACGATATGACGGAGATTGCGAAAATTCCTGCCAAGACCGAGACACCGGACTCCTTGCGTGCCTCGCTTGAGCGTTTTCAGGCGGCGTACTCCGATTACTCCTGGGTCGGCTATGCGAATCGTGACGGTCAGGTGGAGAGCGCGACCGGCCGCGTTCGCGAAGGTCAGAACGTCAAGGAGCAGGAGTGGTATAAGAAGGGGCTCGAGGGGCCTTATGTCGGAGAGGTGAAGATCCGCGACGGTGTTGCAGAAGGATCTTCATCCGACGGAGAAAAAGTCACCGACTTTATCGATTTGGCGGTTCCGGTCTCGAACGATGTGGAGACGCTGGGTGTTCTTGGCGCAACGCTCAGCGCCGATTGGGCTGAAGAGGTCAAAGATACACTCCTCGGCAGCATGAAGGATTCGATCCGCGCCGACGTCATCGTTCTCAACCAAAAAAAGCAGGTTCTGTTCGGCCCTGATGACATTGCGGGAAAAACGCTGGATCTGCCGAGCATCAGAGGTGCTCGTCCGGGGATTGCGGGTTACGCCGTCGAGCAATGGCCGGATGGTCAATCCTATGTCACCGGCTTTTCGAAGAGCGACGGCTATCGGTCATACCCGGGATTGCACTGGATCGTGCTTGTCCGGGAAAATCAGACACTGGCGTTCGAGCCTGTCAGAAGCCTGCAGCGGAACATCCTGCTTTGGGGCGGAGCGTTTTCGGCGCTTGCGGCCATTCTCGCTTGGCTTCTCGCCGGGAAGCTGTCGCGGCCACTACTCCAACTCGCGGACGCGGCGGAAGGCTTACGCAGAGGACGTCAGGTCGATTTCCCTGCGGTCGACGGGTATGACGAAGCGCGCGTTCTCGCGCAATCGCTCAGATCGATGGTCGCGGAGCTCGGTGCGCAGCGAGCATCTCTCGCCGCCGCAAACCAAACACTCGAAAGTCAGGTACGAGAACGAACTCAGCGCCTCGCAGACCAGAACATCGGGCTTGAACGCGCCAAGGCCGAAGCGGAGCAGGCGACAGAAGCGAAGTCGCGTTTTCTTGCTGCCGCAAGTCACGATTTAAGGCAGCCGCTTCATGCACTCACCTTGTTCGCGAGGGCGCTATCGCGGCGCGTCAATGGCAGCGAGGCGACGACGCTCGTTGCGCAGATGGAAGAAGGATTGCGCGGCCTCAAGGGTATGTTCGACGCGTTGCTCAACGTTTCACGGCTCGATGCGAAACTGATCGAGCCTACCAAAGTCGCGGTGTCGGTTGCCGAGATCATCGAGCGTGTATCGGTCGGCTCGAAAGTCGAGGCCGAGCAGAATGGTCTGAAATTTCTCAGCCGCGCGCAGGATTGGACGCTTGAGACCGATCCGGCGCTGCTTGAAACCATTATTCGAAATCTGGTCTCGAATGCACTCAAGTTCACGAAGCAGGGCGGCGTTATTCTGGCAGCCCGGCGCAGGAACGGCCAGCGCATGATCGACGTCTACGACAGCGGTCCCGGTCTGTCGCCGGAACAGCATGAAAAGATATTCGAAGAATTTTCCCGGACGGATCAGCGTGCGCGGGGCGCCAACGACGGGCTGGGTCTCGGGCTGTCGATCGCGCGGCGTTATGCAGACCTGCTTGGCATGAGGATCGTCGTGTGCTCGCGTCAGAAAAAGGGGTCACGGTTTACGATTGTCTTGCCGCCGGAACGGGTGATCGAAAGCACTTTCGTGAAGCCGGGAACGTCGAAGGATGAAGCCAACGTACACGGCTTCAAAATCTTGGTTTTAGACGACGATCAGCTTATTGTTTCAGCACTGAGCCGCGATCTCAGGGATCGCGGCAATCAGGTATTTGGGTATCAACGGGCTGCCGATGCGGAGGCCGCATTGGTGAATGGGCTTGCGATTGACGTCGCGATTCTTGATTTCGATTTGCGGGATCAGGAAACAGGTCTTGAATTCATCAATCGAATGTCGGGCGAAATTGATCGTTTTATTCCTGCTGTCATCCTGTCAGGCGGAACGGATTCTGCTACGCTGGCAGCCCTTGCCAAGTCCGGGCGGCCGTGGTTGACGAAGCCCGCCGATCCCGAGCTTATCGTTGCGACGCTCAATGCGGTTATCAAGGCGGGCAGGGCGGCGCATAATTCGACCGCGGAAGAGCGAGTCGGTTTCGAATGAAATGCAGAGTAGCCCATGGCGAATGTCAGACGTGATGCTGTTCTCGTAGCCGACGATCATAGTCTTTATCGGACCGGCTTGAGTTTCCTTTTGAAGGACAAACTCGGTTTCAACACCATCGTCGAGGCGGCGACGTTCGATGCGGCGCTCGATCGTTTGTCGGAGCCGGAAAAGATCGGACTCGCGTTATTCGATCTGGCAATGCCTGGCATTTCCGGCCCCGAAAGTCTCGGCGTGGTGAAAGAGACGTATCCGGGATTGCGGGTGGCGATCGTTTCGGGATCCGAAGAGCGCAGCGATGTCCTCAAGGCCGTTGCGACGGGACTGAGCGGCTATGTTCCCAAATCGCTCTCGGATGATGAAATTGTTGCGGCTTTGCAGGATATTCTCGACGGACGCATCTACGTGCCGCGCTTCATGACGTCCTCCGGTTCATCATCCGGCCGAAGAACGTCCACACCAGAGCCGCCGGAGAAAAAAGGGGGCCCCGGCAGTGGAGCCGTTACGAAATCCATTTCGCCGCGCCAGCGCGATGTCCTGGATTGCGTCCGCCGGGGCCTTTCCAATAAGGAAATCGCGCGAGAACTCGATATCGCAGAAGGCACGGTGAAAATTCATCTCGCGGCCCTCTTCTCGCACTTCGGCGCCAGGAACCGCACCGAGCTCGCGACCAGGCGCTGACTTCCAAATCCTGTTTCTATCTTGAGCTTGCTCGGCCATACCCGAGCTTTTGGACGAGCCAAGCATGCAGGATGTCGGGATCGAACGGCTTTCTGATTACCGGAAACGGTCCCGACGCAGCCGCATAGTCTCCGTGGCCGGTTGTCACGATCGTCGGGATCGGCCGGCCGAGGGCCGATGCAATCGCGAGGGCATCCTTTATCCCGCGCATCTGGCCGCCGATCTCAACGTCGGTCACGATTGCCGCGATCTGATCGACCCGGTTGCCAAGCGTCTGGATCGCCTCGTTTGAGGTCCGCGCAGCAATGCATGAGTAGCCCCAATCATCGATCAGCATCGTGAGCGCCAGGGAAGACCGGTAATCATCTTCGATGACCGCGACGAGGCATCTTGAGGCGGGCTTGGGCAGTATCACCAGGCGCTCAACATCAGATGCAACCGTGGTCCCTATCATGAGCGAACTCCTGACTTCATCGTGCACGTCCAGGCAGGAGAAATCTTTTCAGTTCAGTTCGCCATTCAGCGTGAGGCCATAGGCCACACGATCTATTCGTTCACGGCCGATCCGGCTATTCGGCCGAGTGGTCAGAGATTGGCGAATTAAGACACGATAACGGTAGGTTAATCATGCTTGGGGCGCAGAGAGATGACCAGCGTCGACCTTGCCGAGACAATTCTTTCCATGATCGTGTTCGCGTTCGTCTTCCTCATGTTCCTTCGATGCCAGCACAGCCGCGATACAAAGAGGCGAGCCAAAGAGGTGCGCGATCAGACCCTCTATCGCTTCAGATCTCGCGATTGTTGAACGGCAGCCACAGATTTGTATGATGCGCGGCCGAACGAGTGCGGAAAATGGGCCCGCTATCTGGCTCACACGCGTGGCAGCAGGATTCAAGAAAGTTTACATGGGCATCACCGCCTCGTCTGTCCGGAAGCGCGCGAACTGGTATAGCCCTCGCTCGATCTGGCGTTCGCTCGTTTTGCGGCCCCGCGCTTTCGTCGGTGCTCTTTCCGGACTCGCGGTTCTGTTGCTGCTGCCGGACTCGTTTCATGGTCCGGTCCGCGAAGCCATGGCGTGGTGCGCCGGCGGATCGGTCTATCTCATCATGGCGTTTCGTGTCATGGCGAGCTGCTCTGGGCAGGCTCTGCGTACGCGAGCGGCCCGCCAAGATGACAGTGCCGTCGTCATCCTTGTACTCGTCCTGCTCGCCATGTTTTCGAGCTTCGCGGCCATCTTCGGGATCATCGCCCAAGCCAAGGACGCATCAAGCGAGGGCAAGCTTTTCTTCGTCGGACTCGCGGGAGCGACGATCGTCATTTCTTGGTTGGTAACGCAGGTCGTCTTCACGCTGCACTATGCGCACGAATACTATGCGCCCCATCGGCTCGCCGATAAAGGCGCTCCTCCAGCGCTGGCCTTCCCTCAAGATACGGAACCCGACTACTGGGATTTTTTCTATTTTTCGACGTCTTTCGGCGCAGCGTCGCAAACGTCCGACGTGATGATCAATTCCAAGTCGGTGCGAAGGCTCACGACCTTGCACGCCATCGTGGCTTTCTTTTTCAATACGATGGTTTTGGCGCTGACCATCAATCTGGCTGCCAGCCTCGCCTGATTCTGCGGTTGCCCCGATCCTATCCCGACCGGCCGGTCGATTCCGCACGCGTGCTTCGATGGCGGAACAAATGGGTCGTTTCGACCGTTTCAATCCGTTCAGTGATGGGTCGTGGTATGCGCGAAACGCGTGCAAAGGATCAAGTCCGTGCAAGACAAGCGCGTCTCGGTCAAAAAATCCGTTTTGCGTCAAATGGCTATCCAACAGGTGTTCGCTGATGCGTTGCCTGTCGGCGTCTATTCCTGTGACAAGACGGGAGCACTGCTGGCATTCAACCGACGATGCGTCAGCTACTGGGGCGTCGAGCCTCAAACCGGCACTGGCGGTGAATTCAGCGGCGGCTGCAGGACCTACGATCTCGACAACACGCCACTTCCAGCTTCCGACGATCCTATGGCCGTGGCGCTGCGGACCGGTAAGCCTGCGGATGGGCGTGAGCTGATTTTTGAACGCCAGGACGGCAGTCGAATCTTCGTTGAAGTCAGTGCCCAGCCGATTTTTGAGCAGGGCGAGCTTGTGGGCGGCGTTGCCTGCATTCAGGACATCACGAAACGCAAAGAAGCTGAAGTCAGCCTGGATAACGACGGACTCCAGGCTGCTCGGCTTGCAGCGATCGTTGCATCCTCCGACGATGCTATCGTCAGCAAGACGCTCGAGGGCTTCATTACAAGCTGGAACGCGGGCGCGGAGCGAATATTCGGCTATTCGGCCGAAGAAATAATCGGCCAGCACATCACCCGCATCGTTCCGCCGGAGCTTCGGTCCGAGGAGGAGGACATTCTCGCGCGGCTTCGGCGCGGGGAACATATCGATCATTTCGAAACTGTGCGCCTTGCAAAGGACGGGCGCCAGATCGATGTGTCAGTTACGGTATCGCCGATGCGCGATAAATTCGGCAAACTGATCGGCGCGTCAAAAGTCGGGCGGGATATCACCGAGCGCAAGCACTTCGAAAGTTTGCAGCAGCTATTGATCAGCGAGCTCAATCACCGTGTGAAGAACACGCTCGCGACTGTTCAGTCCATCGCCAATCAGACTGTCCATCATGCCAAAAATGCGAACGATTTTGCGACGAGTTTCGGCGGTAGGCTGCAGGCGCTCGCAAGAACGCACAGCTTGCTGACGCAGTCGAGGTGGCAGGGCGCGGAGCTCTCAGACATCATTCGCGATCAGTTGCCTCTTAGCGAGACAGATCGCGTTTCCTATTCCGGCCCCAGGGTCATGCTGAGCGCTCAGGCCGCCTTGCACCTCAGTCTCGTTCTGCACGAGCTAGAGACGAATGCGATGAAATATGGAGCTCTGTCCAATCTCAAAGGTGAGCTCTCGATCCGGTGGATGGTGCGAACAGATGGCGGTCGCCATCTTGTCCTGCGATGGCAGGAGCGCGGAGGTCCTAGCGTCACCGCTCCGCAATCGCGCGGCTTCGGCACGACGCTCATCGAAAAGAGCCTCGGCGCACATGGCGGCGTTACCTCGATCAGCTACGAGGCGGAAGGTATCACATGCGAAATTACCCTGCCGCTTCCCGAAAGCGAGACTGCCACCGGCGGATCGTACCACAGGCCATTGGCGGCGGGGGCTGAGGTTTCCAAGACGCGATCCTATGCCGAGGCGAAGCCGGTTGCCGGCAAACATATTCTGGTCGTCGACGACGAGCCTCTGATCGCGATGGACATCGTCGCGAGCCTGGAGGACGAAGGATGTCGGGTCGTTGGTCCGGCAGCGACGCTTCAAAGGGCGCTGAGTCTCATCGAAAGAAAGGAAATCGACGCTGCATTACTCGACGCCAACCTTGCGGGTGATTCAGTCGATATACTTGCCGCGAAGCTCGTGCGGCGGAATATTCCCTTCGCGTTTGTCAGCGGGTACGGACGAGAGGGGTTGCCGGAAGCTCACCGGCAGGCGACGCTCATCAAGAAGCCATTCCAGCGCCGGCGGGTGGTCGACGTCGTTCGCCAGATGCTGACCGGAGACGACACTGTCGTGCCGCTCAGAAAAAAGACGTAGAGCTGGCTCGCTCGGCCTGTGGGTCGAAATCCCTAGAGCTTTTCGACAAATACGGTGCCTGCGGAATAGCCTGCTCCGAAGCTGCAGATGAGGCCGCGCTCGCCGGCCTTGAAATCGTCGCTCGCGGTGTGAAACGCGATGATCGAGCCTGCCGAGCTGGTGTTCGCAAATGTATCCAGAATGATGACGTTTTCACCAGGCTGCGGCTCGCGGCCGAGCACCTTCCGGCCGATCATCTCGTTCATGTTGATGTTGGCTTGATGCAGCCAGAGTCGTTTCAGGGCGCGCGGATCGACGCCGATGTCGCGCGCGTGAGCCAGGATCATATCGGAGACCATCGGCACGACCTCTTTGAAGACCTTGCGGCCCTCCTGCACGAAGAGTTTGTCGGGTTTGCCGATGCCTTCCGGCGCAGCGCGATTTAGAAATCCGAAGTTGTTGCGGATGTTGTTTGAGAATTGCGTCTTGAGGCGCGTGCCGAGAATACGCCATGCGCCCGGCGTTTCGGTGGCGGCGATGATGACGGCCGTTGCAACGTCGCCGAAGATGAAGTGGCTGTCGCGATCTCTGAAGTTCAGGTGGCCCGAACAAATTTCAGGGTTGACCATCAGGACGGCTTTGGTGGAACCGCTCGCGATAAAATCAGCTGCGGTTTTGATGCCGAAGGTCGCCGACGAACAGGCAACGTTCATGTCGAAGGCAAACCCGCCAAGTCCGAGCGCGTTCTGAACCTCGACAGCCATAGCCGGATAGGGCCGCTGCATGTTCGATGCTGCGCAGACGACGGCACCGATATCGTTTTTCGTTCCTCCCCAATGGTCCAACGCGTCGTTGGCTGCTGCGACTGCCATTTCGGCGAGGATTGAAATCTGATCGTTCGGGCGTTCGGGAAGGATGGGCCGCATGATCGACGGGTCGAGGATGCCCGCCTTGTCCATTACGTGGCGCGATTTGATGCCCGACGCCTTCTCGATGAACTCGGCGGACGATGGCAGCAGCGGTGTAATCCGTCCGTCGGCGATTGCCGCGGCGTTCTCAGCATTGAATCTCTCAACATACGCGTTGAAGGCGCTGACCAGCTCCTGATTACTTATGCTGTAAGGCGGAACGTAAAGCCCGGTTGCGGCAATTACGGGTTGTGGCACGGCGGGTGTTCCAAGGTAGGGCGGGACCGGTCAAGGCTGTCCCTTTTCTGACGGGAGCGCTTCCATAGCACGCCCGGAAACACTGTCCCAAGGGAACGGCACCGGCTTCCGGCTTACCTCCACCAGGAAACCGTGTGCGACGCACTTAAAATCGGGAAGTTGCCGAGAAATGGTGCGGCCACGCTTCAAATTACCGAGCCCTTAAGAGCCCGCAGAGCGCGGCCGCGAGGAAAAGCCCGGATACGCGATACCTCATTCCGGGGTCCCTTAAGACATAAACTGAAATTGGTTGCAGTAAAGCAAACGGGAAACGAACCAATGCTTAACGCGGAAAGAATTCGCGCCTCAGAAGCGCCCGCATCATCGGTACAGTGACGATATGTGGAAGAATCTTTAACGCGACGACGAATGCAGTGTTAAAAATTCCGGGCACGATGACGCGCTGGCCGAACATGAACCCGCGATAGGCGCTTCTCGCCACGCGATCCGCGCTCATCGAGGGGACGATCATTCGATAAAGCGATCTTTCCGCGCCCATATCCCGGTGAAATTCGGTGTCGACAGGACCCGGCGCCAGGGCGGAGACGCGAACGCCGTGACCCGCAACTTCGCTGGCAATGGCTTCTGTCAAAGAGAGGACATAGGCTTTGCTGGCGTAGTACGCGGCTTGGTGGGGGCCGGGTATATAGGCGCCGAGAGATGCGACATTCAAAATTCCGCCCTGCCGGCGTGCAATCATATCCGGTAAAGCAGCACGCGTAAGACGCGTCAGACTTTCGACGTTCAATGCAAGAAGACGCGAGACGTCCTTGGGAGTTTGCTCGAGAAACGGCCCTGCGAGGCCCGTCCCGGCATTGTTGACGAGCACATCGAGATACAGCTTTGCGCCGGCGAGCCCCGCTAAAATGACGTCGATGGCGTTGGGCTCAGAGACGTCGCAGAGGATCGAAACCGGTTCGGTGCCTGTCGCGGTTTTGAGGTTCGCAACCGCCTCGGAAAGTTCCGGTTCGTTGCGTGCCAGAATGACGGTCGTGTGGCCTGCCTCGATGAAGCGCTTTGCCAAGGCCAAGCCTACGCCGCGCGATCCGCCTGTGATCACGACGGCGGGTTTCAAGTGTGCGACGGCGGCCCGGGCCGCGCGGACGGCATTCGGGTCGACAGGCGCCCGCCACGGTATCAAACGCGAGAGCCAGACGTCGGATTTATCCTGCATAAGCGCTCCGGGACGGTCCATTTGCGGGCGGGACGGAACTTAGGCAGGCTTGCACGCGGCAACAAGGGCGGCTCGTCAGGCTTGCGTAGCCCGAGAATGCGCCCGACGCGCGGTTCTATCCGTCAAAAAATTCCTATGAACGCGCGGAAAGGCGATGCCCTTTCCAGTGTGCAGATTTGGATTTTTCGCTTTTTCTGAAAAGTCCCCGAGCTAACCTAATTTCTCCATTCTTTCGGGGCACGGCTTTGCTAGAAAGAGTCGCGGCGGGGCAGGGCGAACCTGCGCCTTGATTTTTTCTCTCGATTTTTCTCGGGCACACGAAGCAATCCTCGGGTGGGACCACGTGAATCTCGCGTTTTTGAAGGACCGCGTGCGCGGCCAGCGCCACGTTTTTCTGCGGCGGGTTGCTGCAATTCTGATGGCCGTTGTTGCGGTCGCCGTGGGTGCCAGCACTCCGCCAAGTGTCGAAGCGGCGGATGACGCGGAGGCGGCGCAACGGCCGCCCCTGAGCGTGCCCGTATTCTTATCGTCGCGGGACGATCTTTGCTACGACAACGGGCAAGTCGCGGCGATCAAACGGCTGGCAAAACAAGCGCAGCGCCGAATCAATCGCAATGGTGGCGTTGCCGGTCGCCGACTGCAATTGATGTTCCTCGACGATCAGCGCGACCAGAAGACGACTGCCGCAAATATGGCCTTGGCGCTCTCCGATCCCCAGACGCTCGCGATGATCGGCATGTCGAATTCCACGCGTGCGAAGGCGGCCTTCGATGCCGCGGGCAAGGATCTCAAGAAAAGCGGTATTCCTTTCATATCGGATATTTCGGTCGGCAGTCTGATTGCAGACTATCCGAACGTCTTCACGACCCGGCCCTCCGAAGACGAAGAACGCATGCCGGTCATCGCAGAGTTCGTGAAGCAGATGAAGATCGCGCGCCCCGCATTCATCGGTTTGGAATCGGCCCTTGCGAGCAGCAATTTCGGTGACGCGCTGACGAAGCTTCTCGGTACGGGCGGGATGGCGGCCGATCACCGCCTGCATACTGTCGGTGACGATATTCTCGATCCGGGAGAGCTTGCTTCGGCGATTGCCGATCTCAAGAGCAAGAACATCGATTTTCTGTTTCTCAGTGTCGGCAGCAGCCGCACGAAGGATGTTCTGAAGCAACTCAAGAACGCGAATCTTACGCCGCCGGTATTCATCACCGGTCGTTTGGCATCTCTCGGTCTCGACGGCGATGCGGCTTACCCGAACGATATTTATCAGCTCGCGTGGGACGGATTCCCCGATGTCGACAGCGATCGGCTGCGCAAGCTGATCTCGGAGTCTCCTAATCCTGACGTTTGGATTTTCGAGGGCACCAAGAACAGCGCGGCGCCCGGTTGGAAAAGCGGCAAGTGCAAACCGAGGGATGAGGACGTTCCTCTCAGCGTGGTCGGCGACGATAACATGCGGGCGCTTTCGGTCGGAACGCAGTACGCGGATATGGTCGGCCTTATCGCGGAAGCGGCACGTGGCAAGAATGCCGCGACCAGCATTCCGGAACTCCGCAGCCTGATCATCCAGCGGCTTCAGTCGGCTTACGCGTTGGGACGCGGCACGTTCCAGGGGCAGTTCGACAACTGGTCGTTTCAGCCCTCCTCCCGTGCAGCGGCGCGCACGCCAATGATCCTCATGCTTCCGCGTGGTCTTGGACATACGCAGCTTGCGCCGGTGCAGTTCACGCATCTGCGCAACAACAAGATGCAGCGCATCGATACGCTTTATGCCGACATCGATCTCATTCGGACTGAGCACATCGACGATAATGAAAAGACGTTTCTTGCCGATTTCTATCTCTCGATGAACGATCGGGGTGGCGCGTCCATCGACCAGATCGAATTCGCGAACGCCTATCTGGAGCCCGGCTCGAATGATCGCCAGATCACGGTGCGCCCGATTCATGACGGCGGGAAAAGCGAAGCGTTCCCGGACCACATGAAGATCTATCGGGTATCTGGCAAGTTTCTGTATGAGCCGCAGCTCCTCGACTATCCGTTCGATACGCAGCGGTTTTCAATCGATATTCAACCGAAGCACGGGAACGCACCGTTCATCGTGCAGCCGCCGCCGCAGAATTTGCGGGACAGAATTGTCAGCGTCGACGGATGGGTGCCGAAAGACCAATACGTTGGATACGACGAAGACTTCGTGCGAACCGTCGATGCGCAGACACTCGAACCGAGCGTCGTGCCGTTTTACAAAGCGAATTTCGTTTGGCTGATGAAGCGGCAGACGACCGATTATTTCCTGCGTGTCGTTGTGCCCCTCGGCTTCATCTTGATGATTGCCTACCTGTCGATCTTCATTTCCACACATCACTTCGAGGCCATCGTCACGATCCAGGTGACCGCGCTTCTGTCGGCTGTGGCGCTCTATTTGGCGTTGCCGAAGCTTGATGCAAATGTCGAGACTCTCTCGGACCGCATGTTCTTATTCAGCTATCTGATGCTCAGTGTCATCATCGCCATCACGATCGCGCGCGTGAACAAGTGGGTCGAGCCGATCGGCTGGCTTCGAAAATTGCTTAGCTTGCTGCACATCGTTGGCGTACCACTCGCGACGGCGGCGGTCGCCTTTTACGTCTACGAGATCAGTTTGGGCTGAGTTCGGCCGATCGCTGATCGGCAACCAGAAACTGGCGGCGATCGCTTCGCACTTTGGTCAGAACCTCCGCAAATGCGGCTGTAGCGGGATTTCGCGACTGGGCAGCGCTGGCCTTGCGGTTGAATGCGGCCACGAGATCCCAGTGAATTGCTGGCCGCGCAAGTGTCGCGATGCCGATCTTCGGCATCGATCCCACTGACGCGCGAGCCTTTGCAAATGTTTGCGGGACGAGCGCGATTCCGAATCCTCGCGCTACGAGATCGAGCAGCACCTGCACGTCGCCGACCTCGAGTGCCGTCTTGCGTGACAGGCCGAGCGCAGCAAATGCGCGGTCCACGATGCGTCGAGTCCCTTTGTCGCGCTGAAAATCGACAAACGGCTTATCGGCAATATCGCGCAGCGTGAGATTGCTCCGGCCTTCCAGAGAATCTCCCATCGGGTGAGCAACCACGAGGCGATCGACGGCGATGGGCGTGGTTACGATTTCGCGGTTTTTTTCAAAGAGGGGCAGGAAAACGACGTCCATGTCGCCGGCCTTGATCTTATCCATCAGGGCTGTTGCGGTGCTGTGACAAAGCCGGATCTCAATGCCGGGATGTTCGGCATGGAACTCACCGAGGAGCAGAGACAGGTCGAAAAAGGCGTTGAGGCTGGAGCATGTCCCGATGCTCAGCGATCCGCGCTCGAGGCCGTTGATTGCTGCGACGGCAGCCCGCGCCTCGCGGGCGTTCGCGATCAGGTGCTGTGCCTTCTCGTAGAGAACGCGGCCGGCTGCGGTCAGCTCGACCCGGCGGGTAGTCCGCACGAACAGCGGTGTCCCAAGTTCATGCTCGAGGGCGCGGATTGACGCCGATAGTCCCGACTGAACGATATTCATGCGCCGTGCGGCACGCGTGAAGTGTTGTTCGTCGGCCGCGGCTATGAAGTGCTCAAGTTGTTTCAGTTCCAATGGGTTCACCCCGGATTATAAATTAATCAAAATTACTGCTTAATCGCATCATAACAAACTATTGGACAGATTGACCAGTGGCCTCCATGTCTGGCGCTGGATAGCCTGACGGGCAGGACGAGCGATCGAGGCTCGTGAGACGGCATTCTAGCCAAGTTAAGCCGGCCGTGCGGTTTCGTCGCTGGTCAATTGCGGCCGAACGGAGACGGATCGAAACGGTTTCGGCAGTTAAGTGCCGAAGGTTTTCGCGATCAGATCGCGCGCGAGCGGTGCGGAGAAATTTGGGGTCATGGCTGCACTTGTGCGCATCGCGTTGCGGGCGCCTTACACGTTCATCGTTCTCGCGCTGCTCATCCTGATCGGGGGTGGGCTTGCGGCGCTGCGTACGCCGATCGACATTTTCCCCGACATCCGCATTCCAGTCATCGCCACGGTGTGGCAGTACATAGGCTTGCCATCCGACGAGATGGCTGGCCGCATGACGACACCATTCCAGCGCGTTCTAACAACGACCGTCAACGATATCGAGCACATCGAAGCCAACTCGTACAACGGCATCGGCGTCGTCAAAATCTTTTTCCAGCCGTCCGTAGACATCAGCGTCGCCAATGCGCAGGTGACGGCCGTCGCGCAGACGATGCTGAAGCAGATGCCGCCTGGCACGACGCCGCCGTTGATTCTCAACTACAGCGCTTCGACTGTGCCCATTCTGCAGTTGGCGCTAGGCGGCAAGGGATTGACCGAACAAAATCTTGCCGACCTTGGCATGAACCAGATTCGCGTCCGGCTGGTGACAGTTCCCGGCGCTGCGATTCCCTACCCATACGGCGGCAAGACGAGGCAAATTCAAATTGACCTCGATACGACGGCGCTACACGCCAAGGGACTCTCTGCTCAGGACGTGTCGAACGCTCTTGCGGCCCAGAACTTGATCAACCCGGTTGGTACGCAAAAGATTGGCGCCACCGAGTACATTATGCAGCTGAACAGCGCGCCGTCTGATCTCGACGCGTTGGGTGATCTGCCCATCAAGGCCGTAAACGGGGGGATGGTCTACATCCGAGATGTCGCCCATGTGCGGGACGGCAACCCTCCACAGCAAAATATCGTGCACGTCAACGGCTCGCGCTCTGTGCTTCTGTCTGTGCTGAAGAACGGCGCAATTTCAACATTGGCGATCATCGAGGGCATCAAGAAAAAAGTCGAAGAGATCAAGCCGAGTTTGCCGGACGCGCTGACCATTTCGTTCTTGGGTGACCAATCGATGTTCGTTCGGGGCGCGGTTCAGAACGTCATCCATGAAGGCGTGCTTGCGGCGGCGCTGACGAGCGTGATGATCCTCTTGTTCCTGGGAAGCTTCCGGTCGACGCTGATCATCGCGACGTCCATTCCACTCGCTGTGTTGTCGTCGGTCGCGGTTCTGTCGGCCCTCGGAGAGACGTTGAACATCATGACGCTCGGCGGGCTCGCGCTTGCGGTCGGCATACTCGTCGATGAAGCAACCGTGACGATCGAGAACATCAATTATCATTTGGAGCAGGGCAAAGACGTCGAAACTGCCATCTTGGACGGCGCCGACCAAATCGCGACACCGGCATTCGTTTCGATGCTCTGCATCTGTATCGTGTTCGTTCCAATGTTCTTCCTGGAGGGCGTTGCGAGATTTCTATTCGTGCCGATGGCCGAAGCGGTCGTGTTCGCTATGGTATCGTCATTTATCCTTTCGCGAACGCTCGTGCCGACGATGGCGAAATATCTCCTGAAGCCGCATCACCCCGGCGAGCATCAAAAGCCTACGCGTAATCCGTTCGTTCTCCTTCAGCGGAAGTTCGAGCACGGGTTTGAGGCTATGCGATTGTCCTACCGTGATCTGCTGGAGCGGGCGCTCGGGCGTCGTGCACTTTTTCTCGGCTTTTCGTTCGCGTTTATCGCCGCCTCGTTCTATCTGGTGCCCTATCTCGGCAGGAATTTCTTTCCGTCCGTCGATGCCGGTCAGATTCTCATGCATGCTCGGCTTGGTATCGGGACGCGTGTGGAAGAAAGCGCGCGGGAGTTTGCGCGAATTCAGGACGCCATTCGGGAGATCATCGCACCGCAAGATCTCGATGCCATGGTCGACAACGTCGGCATGCCGATCAGCGGCATTAATACGTCTTACAACAATACGGGCATGATCGGTTCACAGGACGGCGATATTCAGATCGCCTTGAAGCCAGGCCATCGTCCGACGCCCGAGTACGTCAAGATGTTGCGCGATGAGCTCCCGAAACGTTTCCCGGGCGTGACGTTCTCATTCCTGCCAGCCGATATCGTCAGCCAAATCTTGAATTTCGGTGCGCCGACGCCGATCGATCTGCAGGTCAGGGGGCCGAACCTTGCTGCGAACTTCGACTATGCCAACAAGATCCTGAGAAAGATTCGTCTGGTGCCCGGAGTCGCGGATGCGCGCATTCAGCAATCGCGGTCAAATCCTGGCTTCAAGATCGACGTCGACCGATCCCGCGCCCAGTACGTCGGCGTAACGGAGCGGGACGTGACGACGAGTCTCGGGACAAGTCTCTCCGGCACCGGACAGATCACGCCGACGTATTG
>DASZVX010000110.1:0-5022 GCA_035547255.1 Hyphomicrobium sp. | reverse complement strand
CGTGCCGTCGGCAGGCGCGCGAATGCGGGTCCGCTCTAGTGCCAGTTCTGCCGACGTCAGATCGGAGCGCGCCAGCGCAAGGGAGGATTCCAATCGCTGCTCGAGCGGCATGTTGGGCTCTTTCTCGACCTGAGCGAGCTTATCCTTGGCGGCTGCCAAGGCTTTCTTCTTCTCGGCCAGATCCTGACGGGCCTTGTCGACGGCGTCTTCCGGACCATCGGCGGATTTCCAAGCGCGGTAAACCTTATCGAACGTTTCGTGCGCGTCGAATACAGCCTGCTGAGCCTTAAAGACGGCGTCGTCGGCATTGCGGCGATCAAGCGCCGGACCTGTTGCCGGCTCGTCGGCGCGCTCACGCTCGCGGACGCTCGCCTCGGCGGCAGCGGCGTAAATCTTGTTGTAGTAGTCCGCGTCATCGAGACGGATCAGAAGATCGCCTGTCTTAACGATGTCGTTGGTCTTGGCGAGGATTTCGACGATCTTGCCGCCGACTTCGCTGGCGATGCGGACCTCGCCGTCTTTCGGCTCGACACGCGCGGTGGCGGAAGCGGCCCATTGCGGTGCCGGGGCGGTCGTGTCGGCGTGGGCCGAGCCCGCAATATTCGAAAACAGGGATTCGGTTTGTGTCAGGGCGTTGACGCCAAAGCCTCCGACAAGCGCAATGGTGGCGGCAACCACAATGGTCGCGACCGCCGGATCAATCTTCTTAAGCATGCAGCTTTCGCCTCTTCGTCAAATCCGTAATTTCGGGGGAATCGATACCCTCCGGCCGGCGTTCCTCACCGACGATTTTACCGTCTTCGATGCGCACGACGCGATCGGCGTATCCGAGCGTTCGTGGATCGTGCGTCACGGCCAGTACGCTACGATTTTGCTCCTTGGCGATGCGCGACAGGAGCGCCATCACGGCGTGGCCGTTTTCGCTATCGAGAGCGGCCGTCGGCTCGTCCGCTAGCACTACGGACGGGGAACTTGCAATGGCACGAGCGACAGCAACGCGCTGCTGCTCGCCACCAGAAAGATTGCGCGGGTAGTTCGTCAGCCGGTGTCCAAGGCCGACTTCGCGCAGAACCTCTTCGGAGCGGCTGGTGGCTTCGAAGCCTTTGATGCCGCGGACGTCGAGGGCAATACGCACATTTTCCAGTGCGTTAAGCGTCGGAAAGAGGTTGTAGGACTGGAAGATGAAGCCGATGTGATCGCGGCGGACCTTGGCCAGCTCTTCGGCCGAGAGACCGTCGATGACCGTGTCGGCAATGCGCAGGCTGCCCGATGTCGGCTTCAGAATGCAGCCGAGAATGGAGAGCAGCGTCGTCTTGCCGGAGCCTGATGGTCCCATCAGCAGCGTCAGCTCGCCGGGAACCAGGTCGAGCGAGACGCCCTTGACGGCGACCACCAAACCGGCGCCCGTGCCCAACTCCTTGACGATATTTTCTGCGCGCAGGACAGGTGTCATGGTCATCTCGAAAACACCGTGGCCGGATCTATCTTCGTGACCTTGACGATGGCCGAAAGCGCCGAGATCGCGCACATGAAGAGTGTCAGTGCGAAGAGCCAGAATGCCAAACCAGGGGTCATGACCAATGGCAACGACGAGTTCCTACTGAGGTAAAGTATCAATAACGCTATCACCATACCCAGGACATACCCCATGACCGCGCTGAGCGCCGCCTGGGCCAGGATGACCTTGTAAATGTAGCCTCTTGAAGACCCTAACGCACGCAAGGTCGCGAATTCGTGAATGTGGTCTTTCGTGCTCGAATAAAGGGTCTGCGCCACGATCACCGTACCCACGAGACTGCCTAGAATGGCACCGCCGATTAGGGCCAGACCGGCGCCGGTCCGGAACAGCCACTGCTTGAGGCTACGCGATTCAAATTCGTCTTTCGTCAGCACGTCGGCTGAATCGAGACGGCGCGCGAGGTCCTTCTGGACCTCCTGGACGTTTGCACCCGGAACGAGCTTTACAAGCAGGAACGTCGATTTGTCGTCGTCAGCGCCCAGAAGCTGGCGCGCGCGGTTGAGCGTCGTGTAGGCGTAGGGCGACTGGGTAAACGACCGGATGCCTTCCGTCAGCGCGCGGATCTTAACGCGGCCGTTGGCGACCTGGGCCGTATCGCCGATGCCGGTTATGCCAAGCTCGCCAAGATAAGTCTGGTCGACAGCGATTGCGTCAGGCGCCTTGATGTCCTCGATCGTGCCTTTGGTCAGCGACCACGGGACAAGA
Organism: Hyphomicrobium sp.; assembly: GCA_035547255.1. Taxonomy (GTDB): domain Bacteria; phylum Pseudomonadota; class Alphaproteobacteria; order Rhizobiales; family Hyphomicrobiaceae; genus Hyphomicrobium_B. The sequence continues at coordinate 2,798 of DASZVX010000110.1, read as the reverse complement.
CCCTGGTCGTCGGCATCGGCACCGATCAGAACGACACGCGAGGAGCCGCCCTCGGGCTTACGCCATTCGGCAAAGGCAACGACGATCGGTACGACGCTTTCGACGCCGGGGGTCGCGAGAGCCTGATGCCGCTCACGGTCTCCCAGCAGCAGGCCGCCGTCTTCGAAGCTTTTCGCGCCGTATGTCGTGATGATGAGATCCGCGTTCGAGCGCGCAATGTTTGCGGTGATCATGCGGCTCGAACCGAGATACAGGCCAAGTTGCACAGCCACGAGGACAATCGAAAATAGAATGCCAATCAGCGTCACGGCGAGGCGGACGCGGTCATGCAGAAGATTACGAAGCGCGAGCGTAAAAACCATGTGCCTGCGGGATCTCTCAAACGTTTCCAAAGGGGCTGCCGGCCCGAACTCGGCGCTGGCCTAAAATCGAACAACGGCGCGCCCATGCACGCCTGGGTCGTATAGCGCTATTGGCTCGTCGCTACTACAGCGAAACGCTTATTCTGTCCGCGTCACGTTTTGCCAGAATTAGCCGCTAAGCATCTTATACGTAAGGCCCAAGACAAAATTACGGAAGCCCTAGCGAGGGTTTAACAAATAGGTTCCAATGTTTTGCCTCTTTCGCGGCATAGGAGTATGAAAGTTGAACTTTCATCTGCGGTTTATTGTCATGCGTTGCTTCAACATTGCGAATTGTTCAGGCGCTGCAATCGCTGCCGCGGGATTTTTACTCGGCTTTACGATGCAGGCGTCCACCGCTGCGGCTGATCCGAAGGAAGTCGGCGTCTGGTATGACGACACCGGCAAAGGCGCGGTCAAGATCGAGATCTGCACGCCGACGACGCTCTGCGGAAAAATCTATTGGCTAAAAGAGCCGATGGCTGATGACGGTCAGCCAAAGATAGATCGCTATAATCCCGAGCCCTCGAAGCGTACCCGACCAATCTGCGGCTTGCCCGTCTTGGGCGATCTGGAGAAAATTTCGGATGGCGGCTTCGACAACGGCTGGGTCTATGACCCCAAGCAGGGCAAATCCTTCAGTGTAGCGCTCGATTTGCTCGGCCCAGACACGTTGAAGGTGACGGGCTACAAGGGCATGCGCTTCCTGGGCAAGTCCTTCATCTGGACGCGTGCACCTTCCGACCTGCCGTCATGCGATTCGCAAGCGGCACTTCCGCCGGTACCGGTGCCTGTTCCTGCTGTTCGCAAGAAGCAGGCTTCGAACGCGAAGAAGAGCAAGACGGCGTCTGGCGCCTCCAAGCTCGGAGCCGCCGACATCGCCAAATCATCGCATCATAAAAAGAAGAAAGTTGCGAAGGCGGCCGTTACCGCCGAACCTCCGCCGGTCGCTTCGAATCCGTGATCGAAGCGGACGCTTGATTACCGGAATTGTCGGTGGCTAGGGTTGCCGGAGGCGACTTCAACTAACCTCTCCCGGCCACAAGCCGTGGCCGGAACGGGTGCAAGCATTGCAATTGCCGTGATGACAGGAAACGCCTGGAAGAGCGGCTACTCAGCCGCTCCCAGTTGCTTTGAATTCGTCGACGAGACGGCTTTCTGCACGGCGACCTTGTCGGCCTGACGCGCAAGCAGTCGATCAACAAATTCTGTCGACCGATCAACAACATAACCGCGCTGGCGATCGAGCGTCACGAGGTGATAGCTGTCGTCGAGAACCGAGACTTCGACCAAGCCACCGAGGCGTCGCTGAAGCGCCATCGTATTCTTGATGTCGCTTTGGTCGTCGTGACGAGGATGGAAAATCAGCGTGTGCAGCTTTACGAGCGGCAGCATCGGCCGAACGTTGCGCACGAGGGAAAGGAATTCGTAGACCGTGCCGCCACCGCGCTCGGTGATATCGGCCGGCATGTTGTCGGAGCCACGCAGCGACTCAAGCGCGAAGTTACGAACGCGCTCGTCCTTGATGCCGTACGGTGCCGGCGTGCGGAACTTGAAGAGTCGCGCCGTCCACTTGTCGGTGACGAGGTGGAACAGCTTGATGGTTTTCGGAATCGCCCAGCCGTTGACGGAGAGCGTCGGGGCGAACAGCATCAGGCCGCAAGCTTGATCCTGACGGTATGCGGCAAGCCGCAGAGCAAGGATCGAACCAGCCGATGCACCGCCGATAATGATGTTGTCGCAAACAGTCCGCATGTGATCGAAAGCGGCTGCGACCGACTTATACCAGTCCTGCCAAGTCGAGAGGCCGGAGACGTCGGTTCCGAAGGTCAGACCTGGAACAACGGGACAGTAAACTGTCATTCCCTTTCGCGACATCGCATGGGCCACTGCTTTCATTTCCAGCGGTGAGCCGCCGAGAGAATGAATCAGCAGGATGCCCGAACGGCCGCCGGGGATGTACAGACTTCCACGAGGGGCCTGAAATTTTTCTTTGTTTTTCATTACCTACGTTGAACTCGTTATTTCCCTGTCGGTGGCTCTTACGACGCGGTGGCTTTGGATGCCAACGCAACTTTGTCGCGTCGCCGCAGATTTGAGCTTTCTTGCAGATACCCGTACTTCAGACGTGATTTGTGAAGCTATTACGAAGTAACTGAAAACGCCATAGCTTTTGACATCCGCTTACTTCCGTTTGGTTAAACAGGACTTCATGCCGCGGCCTGACTTCCCTAACACGTTGCTGCATTGCGGCATACTACGTGGTGAACGCCGCCGCTGTTACCAAGGGTACCGCGTTAATCGCTTCCCGATGAACAGAACATTACCGAACTGTGCGGATCCCACTCCAAATCCCGGTACCACAACGAATAAACCTGGATTTAAGTTAAGTCGTCA
>DASZVX010000109.1:0-21391 GCA_035547255.1 Hyphomicrobium sp. | reverse complement strand
CGGACATATGTCTTTCGCTGCGCCCGGGCGTCGGCACTATAATTTTTCGGGCATTTGGTGGGTGATGAAGGACTCGAACCTTCGACCCGCTGATTAAGAGTCAGCTGCTCTACCAACTGAGCTAATCACCCGCCGCGGCGTCATATGGCCATTGGCATGGCTCCAGGACGTCGAAGGGGCCCGCGTGCGGGCCCCGTGGAGGGAGCGCATAGCATCGGCGCGAGGCCCTGTCCACCCCCTCGCTGATCATGTGCGACGAAGCCGCCGAAAAGCCCCTCGCCGCTACCAAAATGGGCCTATTTCGCCCCGCTGGCCGTCCCGGCCATGCACGTAGCCGGACATGGCAAGTCCGAGGCCGATCATCAGCGTCGTCATCGCCGTTCCGCCGTACGAAACGAGCGGCAGCGGAATACCGACGACCGGCACCAGCCCGGTGATCATCGCGAGATTGACGAAGACATAGATAAAAAAGCTCGCCGCCGACCCGGCAATCACGAACCGGGCGAAGCGATTCTCGCAACGCCAGGCCATCGACGTCATCATGAGGATTAGCGCGGCATAGATGACGAGCAGAACCAGCAGTCCGGCGAGACCCCACTCCTCGCCGATGATGCTGCCGATGAAGTCCGTGTGCTTTTCAGGTACGAAGTCGAGCTGGCTTTGCGTGCCCTGCATGTAGCCCTTGCCGGACACACCTCCGGAGCCGAGTGCAATTTTCGACTGCGTGATGTGATAGCCTGCACCAAGCGGGTCCATTCCGGGATCGAGAAAAACTTCGACGCGGCGGCGCTGATAGTCGTGCAGACCCGACCAGACGACCGGCATCGCCGCAAGCGCAAGCATCGTTCCGATCGCGAAGTATTTAAGCGGCACACCGGCGAGGAACATCAGCGCCAACCCGATGGCCAGAAAGATGATCGCAGAGCCGAGGTCGGGCTGCTTCAACGTCAGAAGCACCGGGACGATCATCATGGCCAACGGCAACACTATATAACGGAAGCGCCCGACACGATCGGGAGCGAGCCACATATAATAACGGGCCAGCGCCGCGATGAGCGCGAACTTCATCAATTCCGACGGCTGAAACGAAATGGCGCCTACGTCGATCCAGCGTTTGGCGCCGAGCGCTTCGACCCCGAAGAACGGCACGAGGATCAGCATGCCGAGAGCGACCGCATAAAATGGATAAGCGAGCTTGATCCAAACATCGAGACGCACGAGGGCCATTGCGATGACGATTGCCAACGCCACCAGGAAGCGCAGCGTGTGACGTTCGGCCCAAGGCTGGAACGATCCGCCTGCGACGGAATAAAGCGTCGCAGTTCCGATTGCCGCCAGCAGGCACGTGGTCAGCAGGACAGGCCAGTGAATACGCCAGAGCTTCTCGGTGGCGGTCAGCGGGCGGCGACTCCAAGCGCTATAGAATGTCATCTTCTAGCCCGCCGTCTCATTTGTATCAGCGTGCGATGCTGCTTTCTTGTCCGCAGCATCCGTTCCGCCGCGTTTGCTATCCTCGCGGTCGAGCACGAGATTCAAAATGTCTCGTGCCAGCGGCGCGGCCGCGAGATTACCCGCTCCGCCGTGCTCGATGACGCTCGCGATGGCATAGCGTGGAGCGTCGGCGGGGGTATAGGCGACGAACACCGCGTCGTCTCGCTTTGGAAATTCGACTTCGGGCGATGCGCTCGCCTGCGTGCCCGTCTCGGATGCGCTTGTCTCGGCCGCGAGCCGAGGACGGCCATCTCCAAGCTTGGCATTTCCGGATATGCCGCCGTCTTCGTTGACGGCGCCGATCATGCCATTGCGAACGATATCAAGATGGGCGTCCTTGAAGGCGAGCGCGGAGAAGTCCTGTGGGTGCGCATGCGCATCGCGCTTTTCGATTGATGCGGTCATCGCGCGGCCGCGTGCGATGCGCGCCGTCATCAGCGCAAGTTGTAGGGGTGTCGTTCGAACGCCGCCCTGCCCGACACCCGCCAAGAGCGTTTCGCCATCCGACCAGGGGGCATTGAAGTTGCCGCGCTTCCAGTCGGGGTCCGGGATCACACCGGCCTTCTCGTTCGCCAGTCCGACATTGCAGGTCGCTCCGAGACCGAGCCGACGTGCGGTCGCCGCGATTTTCTCGATGCCTGCGCGCCGTGCCATCTCAAAAAAGAAAACGTCGCATGACGAACGCAGCGCATCGTGCATCGTCACGTCGCCGTGTCCCGTCTCTTTCCAGCACGCATATTTTTGACCGGCGAACTCGTAGTGACCGGAGCATGTGACGCGTTCCTCTGGCATTACGACTCCGGCATCGAGTGCGGCGAGCGCCGTGACGAGCTTGAAGGTCGAACCTGGCGCGTACTGGCCGGAAATGACGCGATCAAGGAGCGGATTATCCGGGTCTGTCGTCAGTTTCTGCCAATCCGGCTCGGAGATACCGCCTGCAATCTTCGACGGATCATAGCCGGGTACGGAGGCCGACGCGACGATCTCGCCCGTCGTGACATCGAGGACAACGGCCGCCGCAAGGCGTTCGCGCGCCAAGCGAGCCAGGATGGACTGCTGCAAATCGGCGTCGATAGATAATGTGACGTCGCGGCCGGGCACCGGCTCGACAGTTTCGAGATTTCTTACGATGCGGCCACGCGCATCAACTTCGACCTTCGCCGTGCCACCCGAGCCGCGCAGCACGGACTCAAATCCCGCTTCCGCGCCGCATTTTCCAACCCGCATCTCGGGGAGGCGAAGGACGGCATCATCATCGACACCGAGGCGGTCGACGCTGCCGACGAACCCGACGACGTGCCCGATCGCTGCGCCACCGTGATATTGCCGCCGGGACGTCGATTCGGTGCCAACTCCCGCAAGGCTCGGCGCAAAGAGATTGAGCTTCGCGATCTGCTCGAACGTCAAGTCCGTCGCGACGACTGTCGGGGTGCTGCGGCTTTGCTTTCGGGTACGCCTGACGATCTCTGAAACATCATCGTCGGTCAGCGGTAGGATCTGCTGCAGCCGCGCGAGCACGCCGCGGAGATCGTTGACCAACGCGGGCGTCACTGTTGCGCGAAACGTTTCTTCGTTATCGGCAAGCGGCCGGCCGAGATCATCGAGGATGCGGCCGCGCCTCGGCATCAGAATCTGCAGACTGATCCGATTTTCCTCGGCGAGCGGTGCGTAATGCTCACGCTTCAGGACCTGCAGATCGAAAAGCCGCCACGCGATGAGGGAAAATCCGGCGGCTTGCGCGCCTCCCAGCAACAGGCTGCGACGGGTGAACCGCTTTTCTCCGCGATCGGCGGCAACGTCTCGTTCCGCCATTGTTCAGCCTCCTCGCGTCAGGCGGATGCTGCGGCTGGGTTCGACTGCGCCGTCGAGAATGCGCAGGATCGGCAGCACGATCAGCAGCGCACAGAGGCTCGCGAGGAGCGCGCCGGTGACGTAGGGCACTGCGTCCAGAACGTCGAAGAAGTAGATCGACGCTGCGGCCCAAGCGACGAATGTCACCAGCGCGATCGCGAAGCCGAGCAGCACCAACCGCGCAAGCGTTCCTTCGACATGCAGACGTGCGCTGAGCGTCGCGGTCAGATGCGCGAGCAGATAGATCAGCGCCCAGTAGCCGAGCGGTCCGTGCGTCAGGATATCGACCGTCAAACCAGCCAGAAACACCACCCATTCCGGCAACCAGGCATCGTGTCGAAGGGTCCAATAATGAATGGCGACGACGGGAAGCAGCGGCAGGAAAAAGCGATCTTCTGCCGGAACGCCGAGCGGTAGCGCTGCGATGAGCGCCAGGACAGCGACGGAACCGATGGGCGCAACGATACGACTCCAGTTCATCACTTCGGCCTCCCGACCGCTGCGGGAGTTGATGAGCCTTCACTGCCGGGCCGGTCTTTGGTCCGGGCGGCTGCCAAGTCTTCCGCGATGGCACGTGACGGATCGTTGAAGAACAGCACGCTTACGTATTCGAGGTCATCCAGATTGGCGCGCAACGTGGCGCGCGGATCGCCGGCGCTGTCCGTCACCGTTCCGATCCTCAATCCCGGCGGAAAGAGACCACCGGTTCCTGACGTCGCGATGTTGTCGCCATCGGAAATCTTCGCATCCTCCGGAAGATAGAGAAGTCTCGGGTGGCCGCCATTGTCTCCAGCCAGGATTGCGCGAACGGCCTTCGCACCGATGCTCACAGGAATCCGGCTGTCCGCGTCGGTCGCGAGCAAGACACGCGACGAATTCGGTCCGACATCGACGACGCGGCCGATCAACCCATCGGCATTGATCACCGGATAACCGGCCTTCACATTCTGGTTGCTGCCGGAGTTGATCATGACGCTACGCGCGAAGGCGCCGCTCGAATCCGCAATGACGCGGCTCGTCACGAAGTCGAGGTGCTGCTCGGGAACGACCTTCGCCAAATTTTCAAGATCCTCGAGCTTGGCTTCGAGTTGCTTGGCGCGCCATTCCCAGCCGCTCAATTTCTGATTCTCGGCCTTGAGCCGCTGAAGCTCGGCTGCCAAATCGAATTGCGAGGAAATGGCGTGGCCGATCTCGCGGAAAGGTTCCGCCGGCACCGCCGCGGCCTGCAGGACTGGAGCCAGCGAGGAAGCGACATGCCAGCGCATCTCCGTCAACGCGCTGTGATGCAGCCGACTCAGGATCATCAGCGCAAGCGAAATGAAGATCAAAAACAGCATGATTGGGCGCACGGGACGGCGAGGCTCCGCGCGGCCGCCGGGCCGAAGGAAGTGATCGTCGTCTTTGAGTCGCGCCCGGGCCATCGTGAACGTCCGCTGCTCCTGCGCTTCTTCCGCTCCCCGACTGGCGTCAGGGCTTGATCAACAAGTGCTCGCGCTCCTTGAGGGAGCGAAGGAGCGCCGCCGAGCCCGTAATCACGCACTGCTCGGGCCTCTCGGGAAGATGACATTTTACGCCGATGCGGCGCTCGAGTTCCTGGTCGAGCTTGGCGAGCTTCGAGCCGCCGCCTGAAAGGTAGATGCCGCGCTCGCAGATATCGGTCGAAATCTCGGCCGGAAGGTCTTCGATTGCGTGCTGGATGAATTCCGCGATCTGCTCGATCGGCGCTTCGAGTGCTTCGGCAATGTGATGGGGCGCGAGTACGACCGTCTTCGGTTTTCCCTCGCGCACCTCGCGGCCGCGAATGTAGATTTCGGCCGTCTCACCGTTGATGATCCGCGAGGCCGATCCCGCTTCGATCTTGATGCGTTCGGCGTTGCTTTCACCGATCAGGAGTTGGTGATTGCGCCGAACGTAACGGACGATGGCTTCGTCCATCGCGTTGCCGCCGCAGCGGATCGAGCGCGCCTGCACGACGCCGCCGAACGAGAGGACTGCAACGTCCGTCGTGCCGCCGCCAATATCGACGACCATCGAGCCCTTCGGCTCGTCGATCGGCAAGCCGGCGCCGATGGCTGCCGCAACCGGTTCTTCGACGAGATAGACGCGGCGGGCGCCAGCCGAGAGCGCCGTTTCGTAAACGGCGCGGCGTTCGACAGGTGTCGCGCCTGCCGGCACGCAGACGAGGATGCGCGGGCGTCTGAATTCAACAAGCGACTTCGTGCGGCCGATGAACTGGCGCAGCATTTCTTCCGTCGCGATGAAGTCAGCGATGACACCATCGCGCAGCGGCCGGATCGTCTCGATGCTCTCGGGCGTGCGGCCGAGCATCTGCTTCGCCTTCTCGCCGACAGCTAGCACGTCACGGACACCGCCCTTCGAGCGGATGGCGACCACGGAGGGCTCGTCGATAATGATGCCGCGACCGTCGACGTAGACAAGCGTGTTCGCCGTGCCAAGATCGATGGCGATATTGTCGGAGAGCACCCTGCTGACGCCTAAACCAAACATGATGCGCGATCCGACCTGCGGCTCCCCAGCGCGTTGACCAGGGCGGCGTTAATCAAACACGGCGGCCTTTTGAGGTCCGGCGGCGCCGCAGGCAGGATAGCGCGCCTCGCTTGGGGAGCGCTACCCTGCGTAAGTGCTGCGAAAAGCTAACCTTTATACGGCCTGCTGAGCCTGCGCCGTTTTTTGACGCTTCACGGTGAGCTTGCTCAAGGCGGCAACATAGGCGCGCGCGGAAGCGACCAGCGTGTCGGGGTCCGCTGAACGCCCCGTCACAATGCGCCCCTCCTCCTCGAGCCGAACGGAAACTTCAGCCTGGGCGTCGGTTCCCTCGGTCACCGCGTGCACCTGATAGAGGTCGAGGCGCGCGTTGTGCGGCAGGAGCTGCTTGATGGCATTAAAAGTTGCATCGACAGGTCCATTGCCGATGCTCTGCACCGTTTTTGACTGACCTTCGATATCGAGCGTCAGCGTCGCGGACTGCGGCCCCATGGTACCTGCAATCACCGTTAACGCGGCGACCCTGACGCGGTCGTTCATGTGGGCGACGCCGTCATCGACGAGAGCTTCGATGTCCTCATCGTAAACGTGCTTCTTCCTGTCGGCGAGCGCCTTGAAGCGATTGAAGGCATCCTCCATCGCGTTGTCGCCGAGATTGTAGCCGAGCTCCTTGAGCTTCGATTTGAACGCCGCGCGGCCCGAATGCTTGCCCATGACCAGCGAGGATTTTCCGACGCCCACCGACTCGGGCGTCATGATCTCGTAGGTCTCGGTGTGCTTCAGCACGCCGTCCTGATGGATGCCGCTCTCGTGCGCGAAGGCGTTCCGACCGACGATCGCCTTGTTGTACTGCACGGGAAAATTCGTGACAGCCGAGACGAGCTTCGACGCCCGCGACAGCATCTCGGTCTTGATGCCTGTGAAATGCGGCAAGAGATCGTGACGCGTGCGGACCGCCATGACGATCTCTTCGAGCGCAGCGTTGCCCGCGCGCTCGCCGAGCCCGTTGATGGTGCATTCGATCTGACGCGCTCCGGCGCGAACGCCTGCGAGCGAATTTGCGACGGCGAGGCCAAGGTCGTCATGGCAGTGGGTCGAGATGACGACCTTGTCCATGCCCGGCACACGCGTCTTCAGCAGCGTGATGAGGTCGAAATATTCCTCCGGCAGCGCATAGCCGACGGTGTCCGGAATATTGATCGTGGTCGCGCCGGCTTTGATCGCCGCCTCGCAGACGCGGCAGAGATAATCGTGCTCGGTGCGCGTTGCATCCATCGCACTCCACTCGACATCGTCGGTATAGCCGCGAGCGCGCGTGACGGACGCGACGACACGCTCGTACACCTCATCCTGCGAGAGCTGCAATTGATGCTGGCGGTGCAGCGGCGAGGTGCCGATGAAGGTATGGATGCGGCCGCGTTTGGCCTGCTTGATCGCTTCGCCCGCGCGGTCGATGTCGGCGAAGTTCGCACGCGCCAATCCGCAGATGACCGAGTGCTTGGCGAGCTTGGCGATTTCCGTCACGGCTTCGAAGTCGCCTTCGGATGCGATCGGAAAGCCCGCTTCAATGATGTCGACGCCCATGTCGTCGAGAAGCTCGGCCACCTGCAGCTTTTCCTCGAACGTCATGGTCGCGCCGGGGCACTGCTCGCCGTCGCGGAGGGTCGTGTCGAAGATGACGATCTTGTCTTCGTCGCGCTTCGGCGCTGCCGGCGCATTGTCGGTAACGGACGTCATGGATTTCTATCCTTTGCCGGGCGACCGTCTCGTGGGGGTCGCCGCTTGTCGCTCTACGCTCATTCGAAAGTCGTCCATCCCCTGAGCACAACCCGGCGGACAGCCGAGCTTCATGCGGCCCAGGGGCCCGTAAGCGGCAATAGAAAACCGTTTTCGCACCAGGACACGAATTCCCGGGCGCGCTCGACAGAAGGGGCGCGCTGCTTATATGACCAAACCGGGAACGATACCTGTGTCATTGGATCCTGTGGAACGCCAATCACCCGCCGGTGTCAAGCCCAGCGTGCCTTTTAATTGGCCCAAAGGGGCCAGGAAATGCAAGGGTAAGCGAGGTGCGACGCCTCGACCGACGGGACTCGAAGGGATAGCCCGTTGACCCAAATCAATGGGTTGCACCCCGCCTTCCTGCAAACTGATAACTAGCAAGGCTTGGAGATACTTCTTATGAGTTCGGTTACTGGGACCTCCCCCGCCCGTGAAACCTATCCGCCAGCTCTCATAGCGATCCACTGGCTGACGGTCCTGCTGATTGCAGCCGTATTCGCGACAATCGAGTTGCGTGAATATTTCCCCAAGGGCGACGTGATGCGCGACCAGCTCAAGTCGCTGCACTTCATGCTCGGCCTGACCGTCTGGCTGCTTGTGCTCGCCCGCCTGGTGCTGAGAAGCCGCGAGCGCACCCCTCAGATCGTCCCGCCGCCCAGCGCATGGCAGATGGGCGCGGCGCACGTCATGCACGCCCTGCTTTATGCCGTCATGATCGCGATGCCGGTGCTCGGCTGGCTGGTCTTGAGCGGAGAAGGAAAGCCGGTTCCGTTCTTCGGCCTTACGCTGCCGCCTCTCATGCCCGAGAACAAAGCTCTCGCTCACAGTATCGAGGACGTGCACGTGTTCATCGGCAACGCGTTCTATTACCTCATCGGATTCCATGCGCTTGCCGCGCTCGCGCATCACTATCTGTCGAAAGACAATACGCTGGTCCGGATGCTGCCCATGATCCGCTAAGCGCGGTCGTCAGCAGATGAGCTTACCTTCGGCGACCCGGATCGCGTGGCCGCCGATGCGGGCGGTCTCCAACTTGCCGCGTCCAATCGTCATCGTCAGCGTGATGGTGCTCGGGCGGCCCATCTCGATGCCCTGCTCGATGGCGCGCTTGTGCATGCCGTCCGGCAGCTCGTCGAACTCGTTGATAACATAGGCAAAGCCTGCCGCAGCGGAGCCGGTAGCCGCGTCCTCGGGCACGCCGAGATCGGGCGCAAACACGCGGGCATGGAACGCCGACTGCACGCGCACGGACTGGCGTGTATAGAGATAAACGCCATGCACGTCGCGCGCGGTGAAGACCTGCGCCCAACGCTGCGGCGCGACCTTTACCTTCGCCATGGCTTCGAGATTGGCGACAGGCACGAACGCGAAGTTGTTCGTTCCCCGGAGCAGCGTCGGCTTGTGGTTTTCAAAGCCGACCTCCGTCGGGATCAGTCCGACGGCGGCGGAAATTTCCTCGGGTTCCGACAGGCGCTCGAGCGTGCCCGTCGCCTTCGGTGCATCGAACTCGCCATAGGCGGCAGCCTGGGACCGCAGCCTGACGCCGACGCGGACGCTGCCGATCTCCTCTTCAAGCGCGATGATCGCATCCCGCTCGCCGTTGAGCAGCGGCGCTCTGAGTTCTGCGAGCAGCACGGCGGCGCCGAGCGTCGGATGACCGGCAAACGCAAGCTCGCGGCTCGGCGTGAAAATGCGGATGCGCGCTGTGTGCCCGGCGCTCGTCGGCGTCAGGACGAACACCGTCTCGGAGAGATTGAACTCGCGCGCGATCGTCTGCATGTCGGCGCTCGACAGATTGTCGGCGTCGACGACGACCGCCAACGGATTGCCGCCGAACGGCCGCTCGGTGAATACGTCCAAGACATAATAAGTGAGCGCCATCGTGCGCCAGTCTCCCCGCTGCTCAGCCGACCCACGCCCTATCAGCGGAGCGGCGGCACCATGCGGCAACACGCTCTTGCCGCCAAGCATTTTTTACGCGTTCGCGCATCGATCAGCCATCGGGCAATATCGCACCCAACAGCACGCGCATGTAGCGCGGCATCGGAAGGTTCTCAACATCGTGCAATCTGGCGACAGGAATGATCGCATCAAGCTCCGAATTGTGCGAAACCCTGATGTGCTTCTCGGCACGTGCGACGAATTCCGCCGTCGTCATCCTGGCGCGCAATGGGACGGCCATCGAAAGCTGTGGACCCGAGCGCGTCAGATAGAAGCCATCGTCCTTGATAATGACGCCAGGATCGATGCCGGTTTCTTCCGCGACCTCGCGGAGCGCCGACCGCTCGATATGGATGAGGCCTTCGGCGTCGACGTCCTGCCCATCGATGAATCCGGCCGGCGCATACGCCTGCCCGCCGTTGACGTTGCCCACGCGTTGACGCCCGAGCATGATGTGCCCGTCGTCCGAGCGTATGAGTGCCGAGCCAAAGCCATCGAGAACGCCCGCTGACGGAAAGTCATTCGCTCGCCAATAGAGATAGCTCTTAAATTCGGTCTTGAGCAGCGACGCCTGCAACGCGCCGTCAGAGATCGCGACGTCATCGACGAGATAGACGACGCCATTGAAGTAGTTCGGATTGGATCGCTTCGCTTCAGCCCAATGCGCATCGATCGCTTCGGCATTCTCATGCGCGAAGGTCCAGCGCGCGGAACTCACGCGCAGCGCGCACGAAGAAAGTTTCGTCACGCCCTCGGGACAATGGAACCATTTGCGTTCGGATAAGTTCTGCTTGGTCAAACAGGGGGCCCAGCCACAATTAAGTCTCGATCTGATTAGAACCGCGAGCGATTATTTTTGGGACGATCCAAATGCTCCATGCGCTGATATCGTGGGATGATTTTGAGCGTGCGCGTCACCCACAAATTCGTCTCGGCCATCTAAATTGCGAACTTCGGTCATCACACGGACACGATTCCAATCGCATATCGCAATCACGACAGCGTCGCTGGGGGGCGACAGTCAAGATCTCCCAGCACCTCATTGCCGGTTCTAGTCCTGGTGTTGCATCAGGGTCCATTGCGGCGAGGTGTGAGATGGATCACCTGCCGCCCGATGGAAAAGCCATCGGGCCCACACAGCAATCGAGCTGCGTCGGAGCCCCACCATATCCGAGGAAGCCGCGTCAGCGGCAGAATTCGGAAACGGGCGGCAGAGGTCCCCGCTCCTCTGCCGCCCGCGTTAGTCCCGGCCACCCGTCCTACGTTTTGGGCGACGGCTGGATATGACGTGGACCGCCCGCGCTGCCGCACGTAAACCCTCCCCAAGAGAGCGGCAGTGCGGGTTGGTTCACGACATGTTATTTCCCGGAAAATCGGACGTTCTGCATCATCGAACCGGTGCCTAATCGGCTCGCGCTCCGCTGTGCAGGCACTGCGAATCAGGGCCTGGCTGCATTTGAAGATCCAAGCTGCGGAAAGCGCGATCGCAGCGACATAGGCCGACAGTAGAATTCCTGCCCAGGAACATCGGAATCAAAAAACACGCGGCGGATGGACATCCGCCGCGTGTTTTGTTCGATCAGCTCTTACGCGCCTTGTGGCGCGGACGTCAGTTCTTGCCCTTGTCGACGAGCTTGTTCTTCGAGATCCACGGCATCATGCCGCGAAGCTTGGCGCCGACTTCCTCGATCTGATGGCTGTCGTTCAGGCGGCGCGTCGCCTTGAAGCTCGGCTGACCGGCTTTGCACTCGAGCATCCAGTCGCGCGTGAAGCGTCCCGACTGAATGTCGGCAAGAACCTTCTTCATCTCGGCCTTCGTTTCTGGCGTGACGATGCGCGGGCCCGTGCGGTACTCGCCATATTCAGCCGTGTTCGAGATCGAGTAGTTCATGTTGGCGATGCCGCCCTCATAAATGAGATCGACGATCAACTTTACTTCGTGCAGGCATTCGAAGTAGGCCATCTCCGGTGCGTAGCCCGCTTCGACGAGCGTTTCGAAACCGTTGCGGATGAGCTCCACGAGGCCGCCGCAGAGAACTGCCTGCTCGCCGAAGAGATCCGTCTCGCATTCCTCGCGGAAAGTCGTCTCGATGACGCCCGAGCGGCCGCCGCCGATTGCGGAGGCATACGAGAGAAAGAGATCGTGCGCGTTGCCGCTCTTGTCCTGATGCACCGCGATCAGGCACGGCACGCCGCCGCCCTTCTGATATTCACCGCGCACCGTGTGGCCGGGACCTTTCGGCGCCACCATGCCGACGTCGAGATCTTCGCGCGGTTCGATCAGATTGAAATGCACGTTGAGGCCGTGCGCGAACATCAGCGCTGCGCCCTTCTTCATGTTGGCGGCGAGATGATCCTTGTACATGTCGGCCTGAAGCTCATCCGGTACCAGCACCATGATGACGTCGGCCCACTTGGCGGCGTCGGCCACTTCCATGACCTTGAAGCCTTCCTTCTCCGCCTTCTGCGCGGAGGCCGAACCTTTGCGAAGCGCGATCGCAACGTCCTTGACGCCCGAGTCCCGAAGGTTCAGCGCATGCGCATGGCCCTGGCTGCCGTAGCCGACGACGGCGACTTTCTTCGACTTGATGAGATTGATGTCGGCATCACGATCGTAATAGACGCGCATGGGCGGCCTTTCGGGTTCCCCGGTCGGAATCGACGGTCGGGCTGGGTTGAAGCGGGACGCGATAGATAGCGCCCAGAAATATGGCCGGAACCTACTCAGATCGCCCCGCCGTTTCAACCGGGCATCGCGTGCGCGAACGGACGCGGGCGGCACTCGGCGGCGGATTTTGAAGGCTCGGCCGAGCCGAGCCAATCATTAACTGAGGTCTTGTATAGGCCGGGGCCTTGCTGGACGCTCCCTACTCAGAAATCTAGTGGCCTCCGGGACCGCGCCCGATGGCGGCGATGCCGGTACGCGATACCTCGGCGAGCCCAAGCTCGATCATGAGATTGAGGAAGGTCTCGATCTTCGACGGCTTGCCCGTCATTTCGAAGACGAAATGCTCGATCGAGGTGTCGACGACCCTGGCCCGGAAGATCTCGGCGATGCGTAGCGCCTCGATCCGCTTCTCGCCTTTGCCGACGACCTTGATCAGCGCCAGCTCGCGCTCGATCGCGTCGCCTTCTTCCGTCAGATCGCGAACGCGGTGCACTGGGACAAGCCGTTCGAGCTGATGCTTGATTTGCTGCAGCACGGCCGGCGTGCCGCTCGTAATGACGGTAATGCGCGACAGATGCTTCTCGTGCTCGACCTCGGTCACGGTCAGCGAGTCGATGTTGTAGCCACGGCCGGCAAAGAGACCGATGACGCGGGCCAGAACGCCCGGCTCGTTGTCGACGAAAATCGACAGCGTGCGGGAGACGACCTCCTGCGGACGCGGCGGACTTGGATAATGGGACTGCTTCTGTGGCTCGGCCATGGCGATCATCTCGACGTCAGACGTAGCTTTCGATGAGCGTATGTCCCACCGAATAGTCAGGAATTCTCCACGACTCCTTATACGCGCCCGTCCGCCATTCGACGAATGCCGGATGAGCGAGCATCGTATCCATGTAGGCGCGCGTCGCCTCACGCACGGGGATGCCGTAGGTCTCGAAGCGCGTCACGATCGGGAGGTACATGGCGTCCGCCGCCGTGAAGCCTCCGAAGAGATATGGCCCTCCGACGCCGAAACGATGGCGGGCGCTAGACCAGACGTCTTCGATGCGATCGATGTTCGCCTTGAGCGAATCGATCAGCGGCGGCGTTGCGAAACGCGCGCCCAAATGCATTGGGCAGGCTTGGCGCAACGGCTGAAATCCGCCGTGCATCTCATTCGCGATTGCGCGAGCGTGCGCACGCGCCTTGACTTCGCGCGGCCAGATGGCCCGATCCGGAAAGGCTTCGGCCAGATATTCGATGATCGCCATGCTCTCCCATACGACGACGTCATCGTCGACGAGAACGGGAACCTTGCCCGAGGGAGAATATTCAAGAAGCCGTTCGCGGCTGTCCGCCTGGCGCAGCGGAATGACGATTTCCTCAAACGGAATGGCGAAGGCCTTCAGCACCGCCCAAGGGCGCAACGACCACGACGAATAAAGTTTGTTGGCGACGACGAGCTTCAACATTTTCAGCGTGCATCCTGGGTGTCTGCACCGCTCGCATCGCCGGGTTTGCTGGGCGGAAACGCTGTTTTTAAGAAGATCGGCATGCCGTCCTTATCGACGAGCTTCCTGAACGCCTCGGCTTCCTTCGCCGATATCTTGTATTGCTTGAATGCGGCGACGAACCTCTGCCCCATGCCGTTGGCGATGTCTTCCGGCGCCGGCACGCCCATGCGCACACGCTCGGCTTGCGGAATTCTTGCGTAGATTCGCGCCAGCACCTGCGAGTGCATGTAGTCCTGGGCCATGCAGGACTCGAGGCCTTGGGTATAATTGCTCGACAGCATCTGCGTGCGATAGCAGGCATCGAGAAACTTCAAGACGCCCGCCGAACCTTCGCGCTTATGAAGTTCAGCGAGTCGCTTCGCTGCATCCTTGACGTTAGCGGCGTGGTCCCACGTCTCCTTGGCGAACGAAGGAACCGGAGCCGCCGCCACCACGCCGAATAAAAGCGCGATCAGAAGTCCCCGGAAACCGCCGCGTGTCGCGATGTATTTCACACCAACACCTTGCCTTCATCACCGATTGCCCGCTCGACTTCTTCATCCGATATGTGTTCGCCGAGCAGCATTTCGTTATGGGCCTTGCCCGATGGGATCATCGGGAAGCAGTTGGCGAGCTTCGCCACATGGCAGTCGAAGATGACCGGCCCCTTTGTGTTGATCATCGTCTCGATCGCGTCATCAAGGTCTGCAGGATGATCGCAGCGCATGCCGGTCCAGCCATAAGCATCGGCAAGCTTCACGAAATCCGGTAGGGCTTCCGTATAGCTTTCCGATAGCCGGTTGCCGTGCAGAAGCTGCTGCCACTGGCGCACCATGCCCATGTATTCATTGTTCATGATGAAGACCTTGACCGGCAGCCTGTACTGCACCGCCGTCGAGCACTCCTGAATGTTCATCAGGATCGAAGCGTCGCCCGCCACGTCGACGACCAGCGACTTCGGATGCGCGAGCTGCACGCCGATCGCGGCCGGCAGCCCGTATCCCATCGTCCCAAGTCCGCCCGACGTCATCCAACGGTTCGGCTCCTCGAAGTGGAGGAATTGTGCGGCCCACATCTGATGCTGGCCAACCTCGGTCGTGAAGTATGTGTCGCGATCTTTCGTCAACTCGTAAAGACGCTGACACGCGTACTGGGGCATGATCATGTCTTTAGAGTTCTTATAGGCAAGCGATTTCTTGCCGCGCCATCCCTCGATCTGCTTCCACCACGCCTTGTGCGCGGATTTGTCGAGCACCGGAGCCTTGGCTTTCCATATCTTCAGCATCTCCTCGAGCACGTAGGCGCAATCGCCGACGATCGGGATATCGACCTGGATATTCTTGTTGATCGACGAGGGATCGATGTCGACGTGGATTTTTGTCGAGCCCGGGGAGAACGCATCGATGCGGCCGGTGATTCGGTCATCGAAGCGGGCGCCGATGTTGATCATCACGTCGCAGTCGTGCATCGCGAGATTGGCTTCGTAGGTGCCGTGCATGCCGAGCATGCCGAGCCATTGCTTGTCGGATGCCGGATAAGCGCCGAGCCCCATCAGCGTCGAGGTGATCGGATAACCTGTCATGCGCACGAGTTCGCGCAGGAGCTGGCTCGCCTTCGGGCCCGAGTTGATGACGCCGCCGCCCGTGTAGAACACAGGCTTCTTGGCGGCGGCGATCACATCGACGGCTTCGCGCACGGCCGATTGATCCGGCTTCAGGTGCGGACGATAGGTTTTGTGCTGGATGTTCGACGGGCCGACATAGTTGCCGGTCGCGAACTGCACGTCCTTCGGAATGTCGACGACGACGGGGCCCGGACGGCCGGTGCGCGCGATATGAAACGCCTCATGCAGAACGCGCGCGAGATCGTTGACGTTCTTCACGAGCGTGTTGTGCTTCGTGCACGGCCGCGTGATGCCGACCGTATCGCACTCCTGGAACGCATCGTTGCCGATCAGGTGCGTCGGCACCTGTCCGGTGATGCAGACGAGCGGAATCGAATCCATCAGCGCGTCGGTCAGACCGGTCACCGCATTCGTCGCGCCGGGGCCCGAGGTCACAAGACAGACGCCGACCTTGCCCGTCGAGCGCGCATAGCCTTCGGCCGCATGCAACGCGCCGCCTTCCTGGCGGACGAGGATGTGGCGGACCTTCTCCTGCTGAAAAAGCTCATCGTAGATCGGCAGGACGGCGCCGCCCGGATATCCGAAAACCAGCTCAACGCCCTGGTCCGCGAGCGCCGTCAAAACGATCTCGGCGCCCGTCATCGTACGTGCCATTTGGCAAACTCCTTCACCTGCCCGTCGGCCGGCTTTTTGAAGCCTTCGAAAGTCGCGGAAACGTAGGCAATGCAGCCTAGCTGGTCAACGCTAACGCTAAATAAATGCGAAAATATCGCGGCGTTGACTTTCCATATATTGCTTTGTGACGCACTTCCAAGAAATCATATAACGCCGATGCCAGGTTTCCTGGCGCTTGATGTATTGGCGCGTCTCGGCCTTGGCCGCCTCGCCTGCGGCCTCCAGGGTGCTTTCTCCTTGGACGACGGACAGAAGGGGCCGGACGCCGATAGCGCGCATCGCCGGCAAATCGGGACCGAGACCCTGGGCCGCGAGCGCGCGAACCTCCTCGATGGCGCCGGCCGCGATCATCCGGTCGAAGCGGGCATCGGCGCGGGCGTGAAGCTCGGCGCGGTCGAGCGTCACCAGAAGCCGGACGGCCTCGGCTTCCTGGACGACCGGCACGCCGCGCACCTTCTGCCAGTCGGCGAGCGAGCGGCCCGTCTGTTCGAGCACTTCGAGCGCCCGCACGATGCGCTGCGTATCGGCCGGCGCGAGGCGTTCCGCCATTTGCGCGTCGCGCGCCATGAGTTCGCGGTGGAGCTCTGCCGCTCCGCGCCGCTCGGCCTCGGCGCGCCAATGCTCCCGGATTCCAGGGTCGATGCGCGGGATAGGCGACAGACCTTCGAGCAAGGCTTTGAAATAGAGCCCGGTACCGCCGACGATGACGGGGCGCCGACCCGCCTCGCGCGCCTTGGCGATCGTTTCCGTGACATCGGCAACG
This sequence comes from Hyphomicrobium sp., assembly GCA_035547255.1. Taxonomy (GTDB): domain Bacteria; phylum Pseudomonadota; class Alphaproteobacteria; order Rhizobiales; family Hyphomicrobiaceae; genus Hyphomicrobium_B. The sequence goes on along the minus strand of DASZVX010000109.1, from coordinate 4,619 downwards.
AAGCGGCCGGTCGAGTAGGCCTCGGCGGCTGGCACAAAGCCGTAGAGCATGTGGGGGACGCGCGCCTCTTCGTCGGGCTGCGGCCGCGCCGTCAGAATCGAAAGCTCGCGGTAGACCTGCATGCTGTCGGCGTTGATGATGACGCCCCCGACGTGCTCGGCAATCGCGAGAGCCAGCGCCGACTTGCCGCTCGCGGTCGGCCCGGCGATCAGGATCGGCGCGGATGTGTTTCTGGCGTCACTCATGGAAACGCCTCCTAGCGCAGCCGGATCGACTGCACCAGAAGGCGAATTTCGAAAACAGGACGTATGTATCTGGCCAGAGCTTAATAGCTGACCCTGGCGCGCGCTCCGAACACCGCGGCGTGGCCGACTTCCTGTACGGCTCCCGGATTCCAGAAATACTGGAAGTCGGGCTGCAAGGTGATTCCCGGCTTGATCTGGGCAGTATAGAGGAGTTCCAGCACGGATTCATACGTTTTGGAAAAGTCGATATCGTTCGCAGCGTATCGCAACGCGTCGCCGGATATCTGGCCGTATCCGAAGGCAGCACCGAAGGTGTCCTTGGAGCGGCCCGGCACAAACCCGGAGAACAAGATGCCGGTATCGAAATACGCATCCATCAGACTTTTATTTTCGGGACTGGTGGAGGCACGGCCGAAAATGTTGACGCTTCGATCCTCGCCGTTCTTCCAGATCTGCTGATCGACGATCGCATAGATTCCGGAATCCTGGCTGAGGGGTTCCTTGGTCCTGAAGTTGTAATAGATGCCCTCGGGGGCGTCGAACTGCCTCCAGCCGCCGACCTTAATCGTTCCCGGCAGGCCGACGTCGTATTTGAAAGCGCCCTCGACGATCATCAAGGCACCGTCGTTGAAGCGGAAGTCGACGCCGTTCCGGTTGCTTTCCTGCGGATCGTCAGCATACGGGTTGGCGGGGCTGCCGTTGAAGATACCTGCAAGAATGGTGAGATTGTCGTTCGGGGCGAAAGCGACGCGACCACCCATGGACGTCAGCGGATAGGCAGGGCCGCCCTGCACCGTGTTGGCCGCCAGAATGCCGGCCCATCCGAATGTGCCGTTCAAGAAGACGGCAGCCGTATCGCTGACGAAGAACTCGGTATCGGCCGCAATAGAGCCGAACTTGAACTTCAACTTATCCTCGAGCAGCGACTGTTCGATCCACAGTTCGTCGAGGCGCAGCGACTCCAAACCTTCAAGGTTGCTGACTGCGAACATGCTGCCGGTTTTCGTCGTCGAGCCGATGCCGTGGACGTAGAAGGCGTTGGCGTGAATGGCCGCGCCCTTCCATCCGAAGAGCTTTTGGAGGTCGAGATCGACGTAGCCTTCGACGAGGCCGTTATAGGTCGAGCCGCGCGATATGCCGCCGGAAGCGACGTTGAAATATTCGGCGGTGTAGTTGATGCCGTACTTGATGCCTGCGGCCGACAAGGACGCGCGAGCGGCATCGTAGGGCAGTTCCTGAGCGATTGATTCTTCCGGAACGCCGTTGTCCGGCTTGTCTTCGGCCTGCGCCCCCGCAGCAGCCCAAAGCGACACGAGCGCCGCTGCCGACACAGCGCCAGCTTTCAACGTCGACCTCATTCAGTTCCCCCGATGTGCCCGCGGCGAGGCACCGACTCAGACAGTCGAGCTTCAAATATCCGCCCAGCGGCGGCAAGCTGCCCAACACCCTCACCCGAACAACAAATTAGTTTACTCCATTAGTCAACATTTGAATGACAGAACCGACCTCCCTTGAAACTTCCGGTGGGAGGCTGTTGCCGCTTTGCAATACAAATTGGTAATGCTGCTCCTTGGTCCGGCGAGGAAATTCGCCAAATTGCCGCGGAAACGGACGGCATTTGCAGATTTTGCAACCGGCTTACGCAGGCAGACAGTAGCTCATTCCCGCAATACGCGAGGCGGCTCAAGGCCGGTCCATCGGCGCCACCTGTCCGCGATGTGCGGTTTCACGCGTGCCCAGGCCCGCCCCAGTTCGAGCTTGATGCGGGTTTTGACCATCCGCCCATAGCGCCAGACCCAGGACGCGCGAATTTGCGCGAACAGAGCATCCTTCCACGGCACGAACCAGTCGTAGGCGCGCGCAAACCATCCGATTCGCATCAAGGCCGGCTTGGTCAGAACGAAGACGCGCGCAATCAGTGCGGTCGAAGCGAGCTTGGCTCCGAGAAACAGCAGTGTCGCCGTTGCAAAGTGCTTGTTGGCCAACAACCAAACAGCGACGAACTTCAGCGGCAGCAGCAGCGTCGTCGGCAGCGCGATCGCGAATAATGCCGCGTATGGCGGCAAAGCGGCGATCGCGCGCTCGACAGCCGCGATCGGCGCGTACTTCGCGAGACGAGCGATGAAGTCCGAAAGCGGCCGCCATCCCCATTCTTCGAAAAGGACGATCAGCGCGGCAATGACATTCAGCACGGTGATGATCGGCCCGCGCGCGATGGACCAGGCCGTCCGCAGCAGCTCGCGGATCACCCACAGCACGATCACGGCTGAGCGCCAGATCGCGAGCGAGGCTCGTTTCGTCATTCCGATGAGGTCTTCAGAGTGCAAGCGTTCGTCTTCCGTCAGGTTCAGTCATCGGTTCGCAGTCTACCAGCGGCGAGAGCAGCGGGGATAAGTTTCGGGGAACTTTTTCCGAACGGCGGTATGAGTTGGGCGCGCTTATTGCTAAAACGACGTGGGATTCTGCCATTCGTCGTTTCCCTGTTAGAATGCCAAACCGCTGCTTGAATGGCTGCATAAGACGGAACCACTCCCATGATGGGGAATAGAGGATACCGCGGAGGAGACGAATGCGATGCGTTTTCACGCCGCTCTCGTCATCTGTTGCGCTGGCGTCGTGGCGAGCTGAAGAATATTAAGCGTCGCTTCTCGAAACGCATTCGCAAGCAGGGGAAGGCGGCCATAGAGTCGCAAATCCAGCAGGAATAGCCAACGCGAGGGTTGGTGCGTTTGCTACGCAATGCCGGGAAATCGCATGGGGTGGGGCGCTCCTGACCGGTCCCAGCATCACGACGATTGCACGGGCTCGAGGAGAGCATCGTCTTCAGCGCGCCGCCGCTCGCCCGCTTCCTCCAGCGCATGGGCCAGTTCTTCGCGCGCTTTCTCCGCCTGACGCTGGCGCGCCCAGAGACTTGCGTAAAGCCCGTGCTTGGTAATCAGCTCGGCATGCGTTCCCCGTTCGACGATGCGGCCGGCTTCGAGCACCAGGATCGCATCGGCGTGAATGATCGTCGAGAGACGGTGCGCGATGACGACCGTCGTCCGGTCTTTCGAAACGCGATCGAGCGCATCCTGAATTTCCTTTTCCGTATGGCTGTCGAGCGCGCTCGTCGCCTCGTCGAGGATCAGGATCGGCGGCGCCTTCAGAATCGTTCGTGCGATGGCGACGCGCTGCTTCTCGCCACCCGACAATTTGAGGCCGCGCTCGCCGACCATCGTGTCGTAGCCGTCGGGCAGCGTTTTCACAAAATCATCGATCTGCGCCATCTTGGCGGCGGCGATGACTTCCTCGTCCGTCGCGTCGTGGCGGCCGTATTTGATGTTGTAAAAAATCGTGTCGTTGAACAGCACGGTGTCCTGCGGCACGACGCCGATCGCGGCACGCAGCGAAGCCTGCGTGACGTCGCGGAGGTCCTGTCCATCGATCGTAATTCGACCGCTCGACACATCGTAGAAACGCAGCAGCAATCGGCTGATGGTCGATTTCCCGGCGCCCGACGGGCCGACGATCGCCACCATCTTCCCCGCCGGGACCTCGAAGGAAACGTCCTCCAAAATCCGACGCTCGGGATCGTAGGAAAAGCCGACGTGCTCGAAGCGGATCGTGCCGCCGTCGATTTCGAGAAGTTTCGCGCCCGGCCGGTCCGCGACCTCGGGATTCTGGTCGAGCACCTCCATCATCCGCTCGATGTCGGTCAGGCCCTGCTTGATCTCGCGATAGACCATGCCCATGAAGTTCAGCGGCATGAAGAGCTGCAGCATCAGCAGGTTCACCATCGCGAAACGCCCGACCGTCGAACTGCCCGCCAGAACGTCGTTGGCCGACATGACGAGGCAAATCGTCAGCGCGATGGTGAAGATGATCGCTTGGCCTGAGTTCAGGATAGCGAGGGTCGTGTAGGTTTTGATGCTCGCCTTTTCGTACTGCGCCATCGATTTGTCGTAGCGCTCGGCCTCGCGCCGCTCGGCGCCGAAGTATTTTACCGTTTCGTAGTTCAGCAGGCTGTCGACCGCTTTGGTGTTGGCGTCCGTGTCGCTTTCGTTCATGACGCGGCGGATCTTCAGCCGCCAGTCGGTCGCGCGCACCGTGAACCAAAGATAGCAGACGATCATCGTGACGATGGTCACGATGTAGCGCCAGTCGAACTCGAAGGCGCAGACGATGATGATCATAAAAAATTCGACGATGGTCGGGATGAGCGTCATCAGCGCCATGCGGCTGATGTTTTCGATCCCCGTCCGGCCGCGTTCCAGAACGCGCGTCAGTCCGCCCGTCTTGCGTTCGAGATGAAAACGCAGCGACAGGCGGTGCATGTGGTCGAAGGTTGCAAGGGCCAACGTCCGGACGGCGTGCATTGCGACGCGTGCGAACATC
>DASZVX010000108.1:0-11281 GCA_035547255.1 Hyphomicrobium sp. | reverse complement strand
GGGTGACCATGATGACGCTCGTGCCGGCGGACGAACTTTGGGCAAACAGCAATTTCAAGAATGCGCCCTCAGTATTACGATCGAGAGCTGATGTCGGCTCGTCGGCGACGATGATCTGCGGCGAACCGATCAACGCACGCGCCGCTGCGACGCGCTGCTGTTGTCCGACGCTCAGGTTTGCCGCTCTCGCCGTCGCAATTACCGATTTGTCGATTCCGAGCGTGGCGAGGAGCTGAGCCGCCACGTCATCGAGCGCGCCTTCGGCCCGGGCGCGATCCCGCCGCGTGCGCGAGAAGTGCAGCGGAAGAAGGACGTTATCGATCAGCGAGCCATAGGGCAGCAGATTGAACATCTGAAAGATGATACCGAAATGCTCGACGCGAAAGCGATCGCGCGCGGCGCCGCTCAACCGCGCCATATTCGTTCCGAGCACGTCGACCTCGCCCTTGTCCGGAACCACAATTCCGGCGAGCAGGCTGAGGAAGGTACTTTTCCCGCTACCCGAAGGGCCAAGCAGCAGCAGCTTTTCACCACGTGCCAGCGTGAAATCTGCGATCGCCAGCGTGAATGGCGAGGAGCCCTGCCAAGTGTACTCGACGTTCGCGAACGAGACAGCGTCGGAAGAGCCAACGCTCTCCCTCTGCCGTCCGACCTCTGCGGTCAGAATATCGGTCATTGCGTTACATCACACCCGTGAGATCGAGCGTCGGCTTGGCGCGTGTCATCTGCGCCTGCGTCTGCCCTTTCGACGTCGTGACATTCACATTGAGAAGCTGAGCACCCGCGAAGTTCGTGAAGTAGACCGTCTCCATTCCGGTGACGCTTTCGGGCGCTTCGCACGTTATCGTGTACGTTGCGTGGAACTCGGAATGCTGAGGCGCGCCGGGCTTGTCGTCATCGTCGTCCTTGTCGCCGGGATGGTGCGTTTCCTTGCGGTTCTCGACATTGGCTGCGTCAGCCTTGCAATTCGCGGACGCCGGCAATTTGAAAACGCCTAGGACGTCGGTCAGCTTTGCCTTGGCTTTCTCTACCGCTTGCTTCTGCGCGTCGGTCGTCGCGACATGTTCGAAGCCGACGATATCCATGCCGGGAGCGACGAGTTCCATCGAGATTTTCTTGCCTTCGATGGCGATGTCGAGCGTGCCCTGCCCATGAACGTGGGGGCCGAGTTGTCTATGCTGCACCTCATCGGCAGAGGCCGGCAAAACGAGAATGCAGGCCGCGGCTGCGAGGCCCGTGAACATCTTCAACATGGTTGTCTCCAAGGTTGAACTGATTTGCTGCAATGCCCGGCAAACGCGAAGCGGCGTGTAGGAAGCCTTCGTCGCAAGGGGCCGGGGCGCGCCTATGCGCGTCGTGGATGAGCGCGCCGAAAATGCTGCGCCATCGAGGCGAGCAATCTTTCGTTAACGCTCAGGCAGCTTCAGTGCTTGGAGGTCCGCGAGCCTGAAAATGGTCACGATGGATCAGATCGACCGCCGCCGCATCGGGAGCGTCAAGACGCGCGCCGGCGACGAGCAGCGGGGTTGGAATCTGCGGAAGGAGCGGCGGCTCTAAAGAGTTGGCGGCAATAGCGGCAGCCCAGCACAGCACGCAACCGTCGTGATTGTGCTGGCTTCTATTCGGGTTGCATGGGCGCTTGCTCGCCGGAGCGCAAAGACCAGCCGTGATCGCTCGCGCAGCAAAACCCGACCCGCGATTAAGGTCGTGGTGATGATGCAATACCACAACGCCGAGCTGCACACTGAAAGCGATCAGCGTTAGCCAGACAAGTCCGAAGCGGGTGCGCGATATTTTCATCTAGGCCTGAAACTCTTGCCGCCCCCTACGAGTCTCCCCTCCATATGTCACAATCGTGGCGGCTAGACACCGCCCCGCTGCGAGTCTTCGCGCCAGAGGGACCGGAACAAAGTCGCTTGTTCAGCACTTATAGTGCCGTGGGATTCTGGCATATTTTTGGAATAATATAAAGTATCAAACGGTGAACACGAGAAGACAGGAGCTATTTTCTCGCCTTTGGACGCGCGAGCGGCCCTCCGACTACGACGACCATAAAGATGCCGTTTCGCGCAGTACCCGTTGTCTCCTTCTCCTGGCGTTGGTGCTTATTCCGTGGATCGGGCTTGGCGTATTCCTGCTCAACGCGATCAATGCACGTGAGCAACACTCTCTCCAAAGCGCCGCTGTAACGCGTGCGTCTGTCGCAGCTGCTTTGCTCGATCACCAAGTCAGCGACCTCATTCGAACGATCGACTGGTTACAATCCGCGCCGGCGGCGGGCGGTGACGCGACGGCAGGCATATCCGACCCACAAGGCGTGCAATTTCAAGCGCGGAACAGCGCGCTCAAAGTGATTGCTCCCGGTTCAACGAACGGATCGGTCTCCGAAGATTTGGATGTGCAGGCCCAGTCCGCCGCCAAGTCCGCCCTTGCAACGAAAACGCCTCAGATCACGCGCTACGTTGACGATACCGGACTCGGCGGTGGACTGAATCTTTGGCTGCCGTTGTTCAAGGACGGAAAAGATCCCGTTCTGTTGCAAGCGCGCATTCCTGCGTCGTTCTTGACCGATGCGATAAAGGATTTCAAATCGCGGGGTCCGTGGAGCATGGCCGTCACAAATCTCGATGGCGCTGTCCTTGCGGACCTAAATGGCAGGCATGAGCAGAACGGCGCGCTCAAAAAAGCGGCCGTGGGGTTGGCGGACGAGTTCGCCCCGCCTGGATCTTACGTCACAGCCACATCCAAGATGTCGCCTCTGGGATTCCAAGTGCGTGCGGCGACGCCACTTGCACCTCTTGAAGCGGCGAACCGGCGCAACTGGGCTGCCTTCTTGATCGTTACATGTTTGCTGACAGGGGTAACCTTGGCGGCTGAAAGATCAATGTTTCGGGGTGGGACCGCGGGCAGTGACCAGAAACCGCAACTGCTTATAGCAATCGGCGATACCTTGAAATCTAGGAGACATTCACAGAAAACCAATATCAGGCCCTCCCCGGGTCAACTTTCTCCTCAGGTGCAGAGCATTGGCGAAGAGCGGCTGCGCGATGCGCTCGGCGCAGGTGGAATTTGCGCTTGGGAATGGCGGCGTCCGAACAATACGATTCTCTGGGAAAACTCCTGCGCCAAACTTCTGAGGCTGCCGGCCGATATGCCTCCGCCGACGGTGCGCGCTCTTGTTCGACGGACCTTCCCTCATGAGCGCCGCCGCCTTCTGCATGCGATCCGCATTGCCCTCGGCAATGGCCGTCCGCTTTCCATCGATGTCCGGCTGACATGCTTCGATGGTGAGCAGCGATGGATTGCCCTGCGTGCCAATCCGCTCAATGCTGAGGCAGGGCGCGTCGATGGATTTGTCGGGATCGCGTACGACGTCACCGATCAGAAACGTGGCCTGTCGCGGACCGATGCGCTCCTGCGGGAAGTCTCGCACCGATCGAAGAATATGCTGGCGTTAATTCTCGCCATGGCGCGGCTGACGGCTCGCGATGCTGTCGACGTCAAATCTCACCTCAAGGAATTTACGCTGCGCGTGGCGGGGCTTGCAGCATCGCAAGATCTGATCGTCGCGGCCGATTGGCAAAGCGTCGATTTTACCACGCTTGCGTCGGCCGAGATCGAAGCCGTCGCACGCTCTGACGCACCACGCATCAAGATTTCCGGCCCTCCTCTGCTCGTCACGCCCGAAGCCGCGCAGACGCTCGGCATGATCCTGACGGAGCTCGCCCTGAATGCAGCCGAGCATGGCGCCCTCTCAGTTGCGACCGGCAAGGTTCATCTTTCGTGGGCCTTCCCAAGTGCCTCCACGATCAAGATCTCCTGGCGCGAAACGGGCGGACCGGAATACGATTCTGCGCGTCCCAAGGGGTACGGCCTGTCGATTGTCGAGCGTTTTTCAACGCAAGGTTTGAAGCTGGCATCGCATGTCGCCAACGACAGCGAGCGCGTAACCTGGACCCTTGAAGGCCCACTTGCGCACATCGGCATGCACTCGCCATCGTTCCCGGCTTAAGACACGATGCGAGCATAGCCCGGCTGTGGCAGGTAAGCCGATGGCAACCATAAAGCAGCGCCCCCTTAGACGAGACGGGAACCAATCCCTCGACCGGGCCGTTTCGCAACTGCAATTGACAGCTCAAGAAGAGGATATTTTGCCGTTTCACCATGTGGGGGGTGTGCGATGAATATTTTGATCACGGAAGACGAGCCGATTCTCGCCGACGAGTTGGAGACCATCGTCAAGGAATTGGGTCATCAAGTGATCGGCGTTGCTTCAACGCTCGGGGGAGCGCTGCGGCTTGCCGAGCAAACGTCTTGCGATATTGCGCTCGTCGACGTCTATCTGAGTGATGGAACGACAGGCCCCGCCGTTGCCCGCTATCTGACCGAAGACTGCCACGCCACAGTTATTTTCACGACGTCCAATCCGGGGCGGGTGCCCGAGGATTTTGCGTCGGCTTGCGGCGTCATCGCGAAACCGCTGTCGGAACAGAATATCAAATCCGCGATCCGCTTCGTCAACGAATGTCTCATTGAAGGCCGCGCGATGCATCCCAAGCCGCGCGCTCTGAACCTTTCCCCTGCCTACGCGGAACGCTGGAAAGTCGCGTAACGGCGGAACTCAACGGCTTTGCTCCTCGAGCCTCTAGCTAGAGGCGCGTGCCTCGTCTCTGCTTAGATTTTTTGGAGATGCGGGACTGAGCGCCAATTCCGTCAACCGGACGGTAACTCGCGTTCCCGGCCGCGCTGTGTCGGAGCGTACCGAGTCGTATGAAATGGTACCCGAAAATTGGCGCGTCAGCAGGTTGGCGATCTTGGTGCCGAGGCCTTCGATCTCGGCTTCGTCCTCGGTCTCATCCTGCTCTACAGGAGCGTGTTTCGGTAATCCTTTGCCATCGTCTTCGATGACAAGCTCGGCTGTGTCGTCATCTTCTTTTCGAAGCTGCACGCTGATCGTGCCGCTCGCTACGCCATTGAAGGCGTGCTTCAGAGAATTGACGACAAATTCCTGCGTCAAGACGCAAAGCGACGTGGCGACTTGCGCCGGAGCTAGGAGCGGCGGAATCTCTACGTTCAATGCGATGCGGTCTTCTGCGGCGGCTGCGACGACGTCGGCCATCACCGCCTGGATGAGCGTATCGATCCGCACCAATTCGAGATCGTTCACGACATTGATCCGGCGTTGTGCGCTTGCAATGGCGTGAATCCGATCGCGGGCGCCTGTCAAGGTTCTGACCGACATCGGGTCGGTCGTGTGGCGAATGTGCAGATTGATGAATCCCACGACGAGCGCCAGCGTATTCCCGATGCGATGCGTAACGTCGCGTAGCAGGGCTTCGGCTCGCTCACGCTCAGCTTCGGCCCTATCCCGCTCAATCGCGAGTTCCTCCGTGCGGGCTTCGACATGTTTCTCGAGCGCCCTGTTTGTTGTCGAGAGCGTCAATGCCGTAAGCTCGAGGGCCGCTGCACGTTGTCTTTCGTGGATAAGCGCGATCATCGCCAACCCCGCGCTCGCCAGAAGCGTCGATAGCATCGCGGCGAGCAACCAGAAGCTCCGGCTCTTGAACTGGTCAAGCCGTTTGGTGAAGAGGCTCTCCTCCTGTTGTTTGGCGGCCGCAATCTGCTGGCGAAGGCGCGCCATTATCTGCAGTCCGAGACCATTGCCGGCTGCCTGCTCCTTGGGCGTTTCCTGCTGCGCTGTACCGATTTCAGAAAGGTTCTTATCGATGACCGCAAGCCGCTCCTGAAGCGTTTTGTTGATTTCTTCGACGGTCGCCAATAGCTGGGGACTGTCGTTTACGAGCTCGGTCAGGTCCGCATGGATTCTGTCGAGCGATTTTCGCGCCGACTGATAGGGCTCAAGATATTGCGGATTTCGCGTCAGAAGATAACCGCGCTGACCAGTTTCAAGATCCTGCGCAGCGCTCAGCCAATTAGATAGCTCCTGCTGGACAAGAAGCGTGTGCGTGACACCGTCGGCAGCCGTGACTGTCCATCGCCATGCGGCGAGCGCCGCGAGGCCTGAGAGGAACGCGAGCGTAATCCAGACGGCGAGCGTCCGGGGAATGCTGGAGGTAATCAGCGCCATCGCACTCCGTCAAATTTGCCGATGTTCAATCGCGCTTGATGCGACCGTCTCATCCGGGGATCGATATCATCGTTGAAACGCTTCATCATCGCAGCCTGTCGATCTGCCAAGACACTGATGACACTGTGGGAGAAGCACCAAACTAGCTCCAGCTCTTGTCAGCAATGAGTCCGCCGAGACAAGGGCGGTTTGTCGCAAATTGCCGCAAAACGCGCCCTAAGGAACATATGCTTTTTTCGAATTAACCTTTGAAGCACTTCGCCCCGATTGAGTTGAAGACGCAGCCCGCAGCACGAAGTTCGCCGCCGCAATGGCAAGAGCGTCTATTGCAACGTCTCGGGAAGTGCATTCTATTCCTTTGAAACGTCAGGCTAACCTTCATTATTTGGGGTATGGCCCTCTAATTTCGACGTAAATATCGAAGGCTACCCTGCTCGTCATTTTTCTTGGAACCGGTGCAGTATCGGCGCGTTTTATTATCGTGACCGTACCCGTTACTCCCTCCCACTCCCCCGTGGCCCATGGGTACGGCGCGTTTTAAGAGCCCGCGAACGCTTTCCCCCCGAGCGTCGCGGGCTCGCTGTTTTCGTCGCGACGCTCGGTACGCGTGCTGATCACTATCGCACGGAGCGCGGAACCGCTGACGAATTGGCGACGTTCCACTGCAACAAGCCAGAATGTGGAGATTCTTCAATGGGCAATCTTCTGCACTACGCCATCGTCTTCCTTATCGTTGCGATCGTCGCAGCGCTTTTCGGATTCGGCGGCGTTGCCGGGACTGCAATGGAAGGCGCGCGCCTGCTTTTCTGGGTCGCAATCGTGCTGTTTGTCGTAGCGCTTGTCGCCAACTTCCTAAGGCGCGCCTGACGCATCCATTGTTCGGAAAAGCTACGTAAACGTCAGAAAAGGAAAAGGGCGCAACGGTACAAGCCGTTGCGCCCTCCTAATTTGCGAAACGCGTGCAGATCACGCAGCGCGTTGACCCGCCTTCGTCGAGCGCAGGCCAAAGAAGAGGGATTGGCTTATCATCGCCTTTACGACCGCGGGCTCAAACGGCTTGGTTACGAGAAACACCGGCTCCGGCTTGGTTCCGGTTAGTAACCGTTCCGGGAATGATGTGATGAAAATAACCGGCACGCTGATCGTTTCGAGAATTTCGTTGACCGCCTCGAGGCCGGAACTGCCGTCAGCCAGATGGATGTCTGCTAGAACCAATGAGGGCGCCTTCTTTGCAACCTCGGCAACGGCTTCCTTATGCGTGCGGGCGACACCCTGAACGCGATGGCCGATATCGACGACGAGCGCCTCCAGATCCATTGCGATCAATGGCTCGTCCTCAATGATCAAAACATCGGCGGAGAGCTGCTCGGCGATCTCTGAACCCGCCATCTGCAGAAGCTCGGTGACGTGCGCTGGCGTGCAATCCAGAATCTGCGCGGCTTCCGCAGTCGTGAACCCTTCGACGGAAACGAGGAGAAACGCCTGCCGCGGAAGCGGCGTGATTGATTCAAGTCGGCGCTCGGGCAGAGATTTTTCTGTCGTACTGGGCTCTTCATTTGCCTGGTTGACCGCAATCGAATTCCATACCTTCGTGAACGCGTGGTACAGGGCGACTCGCGGTGACAGCGATGTATCGAACGAGCTTGAGTCCGCAATCAAGGCTTCCAGAACTGCAGCAACGTAATTGTCGCCCGACTGTTGGCTGCCCGTCAGCGACCGCGCGTAACGGCGCAAATAAGGCAGATGCGGAGCGATGGATTCTGCGATCGACATAGTGAACCTCGCGAGTTCGTTATTCCTAGTACTTAGCCGTGCGATGCCGGTGGGCCGCCCAAATTATCCGGGCATCAACTGCGCACGGCAGTTTGACCCAATCGGACAAGACCCATGAATTCCGGATTCGACGTGAAGTCCTCGCCAGACTCGAGACCCAAGGCCTTCGTCAGCGCGACTCTGGCGCGATTGACCCTGCTCTTGACCGTACCGACGGCAGCGCCGGTGATCTCGGCTGCTTCTTCGTAGGAGAAACCCTCGGCCCCGACGAGCAACAGAACTTCCTTCTGGTCGTCGCTCAAAGTTCCAAATGCCTTTTTGAAATCGATCAGATCCATATGGATGTGCTGATCCGGTAAAATGGACATTCGCTCGGCAAGCGCGTTATCGGCGTCTTCGACCTCGCGGCGGCGCTTCCGCAGCTCGGAAAAATAAGTGTTACGCAGAATTGTGAAAAGCCACGCTTTGAGGTTCGAACCCTTTTCGAAGCTCTCAAGATTGGTCCACGCTTTGACAAGCGTATCCTGCACGAGATCGTCAGCACGCGTTGGATCGCCGCATAGCGAATTCGCGAATGCGCGCAAGTTCGGGACGGCGCCAATCAACAGAGTTTGAAGGTCGTCAGCAGGTTGGGTCACGTTTTACCCCCTCGACCTTGATCCTCACGCTGCTTCAATTGCCGGAGAAGCTGGACGAAACGGTCCGGAACCGGCTCACTGACCAGCTCGTTATAAGCTTCACGAAGGCGCTTTCCGATCTGTCCTTGAAGCTCGGCAGGTAGCTGCGTCTGCGTCGTCGATATTTCCCCCTGCTTGGAGGCACTGCCCGCGCCCATTTTGTGAAGACCCCTTTTTGCTAGATCCGCCGCGATACCTTTGGACGGCAACTCGGATCTATTTGATCGTCTAGATTTAAATGCTTGGAAGTGATGAAAAGTTCCACAGTCATTGGCGGCCTGCAATAGGCCGATATTATCCAGAAATATCAGTTTGTTAGGATTATAAAATCTAGAAATCGATAAAATGGAAGAACGAGCCGGTGGTAAACCCGCGCCGGCTTCCACGCCGCGCAAGAGATTGACCGTCTGAATCACGGAGATGAAACAACGGCGCATCGGGCGAAGAAATGACGCTTGCGTAGTGGAATTCGTGGCCGGTCAGGGTATCGCCGGGGCTGCCCAGAACGCAGGGCTCGACAAGCTCAGCCTTTCGGTAACCGAGATTGAGCTTCCGGTTCGCGAACGATGTCTCCAATCCCAGAAGCCCAATCATCTCGTGGCGCTCGCCAGACGCGTCGATGAGGCCGGTCCCAAGGGCCATGTAGCCGCCGCACTCGCCATGAACGGGGCGGGCTTGCGCAAATGTCCTGAGTGCCGACTTGAATCGGTGAGCAGCAGCCAATCGGCCGGCGTGAAGTTCGGGATAGCCGCCGGGCATCCAGACAACGTCTGCGTCGGGATCGGGCGCTTCGTCCGCCAGCGGCGAGAACGTGACGATCTCGGCTCCGGCTGTGCGCCAGGCCGCCAGAAGATGCGGATAGACGAATGAGAATGCGGCGTCGCGCGCGAGCGCGATGCGTTGCCCGGGCGGGCGAATATTTGCCGCCGATCCCGACGCGATGGAGGCCGGGCGCGCAAGCTCGATGACGCGCGTGACGTCGACATTGGCATCGATGAAATCCGCGAGCGTATCGAGACGGTTTTCGAGTTCGTCCGTTTCCTCCGCTTGCACGAGTCCGAGATGTCGTTCGGGTAGCACGAGATTTGCTTCGCGCGGCAGCGCGCCGACGACCGGGAGCCCGACTGCGCTCAGTGCCTCCGAAACGAACCGGAGATGGCGCGCACTTCCAACGCGATTGAGGATGACTCCGGCGATTTCGACGCCGTCGCGAAAGTTCTGGAACCCCCGCGCGACCGCGGCTGCCGTCTGCGATTGGCCGGAAACATCGAGCACAAGAATGGCGGGCCATCCTGTTGCTGCTGCCAGATCCGCGCTCGCGCCATTGCCCCAATGTCCCGGCTGCACGACGCCATCGTAAAAGCCCATCAAGCCTTCCGCGATGACGATATCGGCGCCATGAGAAGCGTCCGACAACAAACCGGCCACGCGTGACCGGCGCATCGCCCAGCTATCGAGGTTGTAGGACGCACGCCCGGCGGCAACGACGTGAAAGGCGGGATCGATGTAATCCGGCCCGCATTTGAAGGGCTGCACGGCATGGCCGCGCCGCTTCAATGCGCGGAGCAGACCGAGCGTTACCGTCGTCTTTCCTGATCCGGACCGTGGCGCACCGATAATCAATCCGGGCGGCAATGAATGCGCGTCAGTCATGTTTCAACTCACCGCATCAGCCGCCGCGAAACCTGCGCCGGTAATCGACACTATAGAGCGCACTTTCGCGAAAATCCTCGCGCCCGAGCGCCTCGCCAACGAGGATCAGCGCTGTTCGCTCAACCGCCATTTCAGACGCCTGCGCGGCAATCGTCGCCAGTGTACCGCGAACGACCTGTTCTTCCGGCCATGACGCGCGATAGACAATCGCAGCCGGGCAATTCGGTCCATAATGCGGTAACAGCCGCCGCACGACGTCTGCGATTGCGTGAATCGACAAATGCACCGCAAGCGTCGCATGCGTTGCCGCAAAGGCTTCAAGCGTTTCGGTCTCGGGCATTGACGATGCTCTGCCGGGCGTGCGCGTCAATACCACCGATTGTGCGACTTCGGGCAGCGTCAGCTCACGCGCGAGTGCCGCCGACGCTGCCGCAAATGCAGGAACGCCGGGCGTTATGGTGTAAGGAATTTTCAGTTGATCGAGTCGCCGCAATTGCTCGCCGAGTGCGCTCCATATCGAGAGATCGCCTGAATGCAGCCGCGCGACGTCCTTGCCAGCGCCGGTTGCCTTCTTGATGCGGGCGACGATCTCGTCGAGCGTCATCGGCGCGGTATCGACGATTTCGGCTCCAGCGGGGCAATACGTCAGCAGCGTCTGCGGCACCAGCGATCCGGCATAAAGGCAGACGGGCGAGCGCGCGATAAGATCGCGGCCGCGCACTGTTATTAGATCGGCGGCGCCCGGTCCTGCACCGATAAAATGGACTGTCATTGCGGGCTTTCTTCCGTGTTTGCGGACTTCGCTGCTGCGATCGTTATATTGCTGATAACACGGCGGGGAACGAGGAGTCGTGAACCGGAACCGGCTGCCGCCAGCGCCGAGGCTTCGGCAAGGGACACCACACCGAAAAGATCGAGCGTTCGCTGCGAGCGCGTCCGGCAATCGCCGTTTCTCTCACGGAGTTCCGCAAGCGACAGTTCCCTGTATGCAATGGATCGTCCGGATGCGGCTGTTTTCAATAAATTCGCGAAGGGGGCTTTTTCGAACGTCGCGATGACGTCGCCGCTGGTCTCCGCGCAAATACTTGCG
>DASZVX010000107.1:0-5669 GCA_035547255.1 Hyphomicrobium sp. | reverse complement strand
TCGTTCACCGACTTCGTCACGGTGTGGCCGTAGGTGTAGTCCGGCGTCATGAACGCCGCTTTCTTGCCCTTGCCGTAGGCCTTCACGAGCACCGGGCCGATCGCGTTGGCCGCGGTCTCGCCGTAGAAGTTCTGGCGGAAGCCGTAACGCACGCAGTCCTTGCCGGTGGTGTCGTTCGAGCCGGAAATGCCGGTGACGTAGAGGACGTGTTCGCGCTGCGCGAACTTGTTGAGCGCGACCGCGACCGCCGACGAGGTCGAGCCGGTCATCAGGATGATCTTGTTCTGGTTGATGAAGGTTTGGATCTCCTGCACGGCCTGGTTCGGCTTGGCGGCCGAGTCGGCGGCGAGCAGGTTGACCTTCTTGCCGAGCAGGCCCTTGGTCACCTTCGGCGCGATCTTCTTGAGCAGCGGATCGCCGTTGTTGATGTGCTCGACGGCGAGCTGCCAGCCCTTGAGTTCGTCTTCGCCCTGCACGGCGTAGGTGCCCGTGCGCGGAACGGCGGCGGCGACGTTGACGGTGTCGCCCTTGGAGCCTTCCGGCCAGGTGCCGATCGCCGGCTTGTCAGCGGCGAACAGCGGCGTCGCGAAAGACGGCAGCGCGACGGAGCCGGCGAGGCTCGCGCCCACTTGCAGCAAAGTCCGGCGCGAGACGTCGCCGGATTTCATGTCGAATGACATCTGTAGTTCCTCCCGTTGAAGAAAATTCGAGTCGCCCCCGAATTTTTTTGGCCGATGAAATTTCGCGCATTCCACCTTGTCGATGCGCGGGCACGCGGCAGCGCGTGGAGACACCGCGCCCTGCCGCAAAACCGCCATCAACGGGCCATTGCCGACCGTGATCGCCTTTTCCGTCAATGCCACTTTCGTCGGGGACTTGAGCGCGCGCAAAACGACGCACGCACACGCGCGCGCGAAGCACGATGTTTGCTGGACAAACGCGTTGCTAGAAAATTTCTATCAGGCGATTTGCAAATCAAATCGATGATTTAAGGCACCCACCTTCGACGAAAGTTTGCCCTTGCGATCGATGACTCTGCTCCCTCTCCCCGCGCGGCTGCGAGAGATGAAGAAGTTCAGCCCCGGTTCAATTCCTTGAAGAAGTCGTTGCCCTTGTCGTCGATCACGACTTCTTTTGTCATCACCGGGCCGGCGCGCAGCGCCGTGACCCGGTGATCCCGCTTGGGAAGGCAACCGCCCACCTTAAGCGCGTTGGCCGGGACAAGCCCGGCCATGACAACAATCGCAATCGTTCGGCACGCGCGTTTCGCAACGACAGCTAGCCCAGGTTCAATTCCTTGAAGAAGTCGTTGCCCTTGTCGTCGATGACGATGAAGGCGGGGAAGTCCTCGACCTCGATGCGCCAGATCGCTTCCATGCCGAGCTCGGGATATTCCTGGCACTCCACTTTCTTGATGCACATCTCGGCGAGCTTCGCCGCCGAGCCGCCGATCGACGCAAGATAAAAGCCGCCGTGCTTCTTGCAGGCCTCGCGCACCTGCGCCGAGCGGTTGCCCTTGGCGAGCGAGATCATCGAGCCGCCGGCCGCCTGGAACTGGTCGATGTATGAATCCATACGTCCTGCCGTGGTCGGCCCGAACGCGCCACTCGCATATCCAGACGGCGTCTTCGCGGGGCCAGCGTAATAGACCGGGTGGTTCTTGAAATAATCCGGCATGCCCTGCCCGGCTTCCAGCCGCTCGCGCAACTTGGCGTGCGCCAGATCGCGCGCGACGATCATCGGCCCCGAGAGCGAGAGCCGCGTCTTCACCGGATACTTCGAGAGCTGCGCGAGGATGTCCTTCATCGGCCGGTTGAGATCGACCTTCACCACCTCGCCGCCGAGCTTCTCCTGATCGACCTCCGGCAGATATTTCGCCGGATTGTGCTCGAGCTCCTCGAGGAATACGCCCTCCTTCGTGATCTTGCCGAGCGCCTGCCGGTCGGCCGCGCAGGACACGCCCAAGCCAATCGGCAACGACGCGCCATGCCGCGGCAGGCGGATGACGCGCACGTCGTGGCAGAAATACTTGCCGCCGAACTGCGCGCCGACGCCGAGCGATTGCGTCAAGGCGTGCACTTCCTTTTCCATGTCGAGATCGCGAAACGCGTGCCCGTCTTCCGAGCCTTGCGTCGGCAGGCCGTCGAGATAATGCGTCGAGGCGAGCTTCACCGTCTTCATCGTCAGTTCGGCCGACGTTCCGCCGATGACGATGGCGAGATGATACGGCGGACACGCCGCGGTGCCGAGCGTGAGCACCTTCTCCTTGAGGAACGCGATCATGCGGTCGTGCGTCAGGATCGACGGCGTTGCCTGGAACAAAAACGACTTGTTGGCCGAGCCGCCGCCTTTGGCGATGAACAGGAACTTGTAGGCGTCGTCACCCTCGGCATAGATCTCGACCTGCGCCGGCATGTTCGAGCGCGTGTTCTTCTCCTCGAACATCGACACGGGCGCGAGCTGCGAGTAGCGCAAGTTGCGCTTGAAGTAGGCGTCGCGCGCGCCCTCGGCGAGCGCGCCCTCGTCCGACCCGTCGGTGAAGACGTTGCGCCCCTTCTTGCCCATGACGATGGCGGTGCCGGTGTCCTGGCACATCGGCAAGACGCCGCCGGCGGCGATGTTGGCGTTCTTAAGAAAATCGTAGGCGACGAACTTGTCGTTGTCGGAGGCTTCCGGGTCGTCGAGGATCCTGCGCAGCTGCGCGAGATGCGCCGGGCGCAGCAGGTGATTGATGTCCTCGAACGCGGCCTGCGCCAGCGCCCGCATCGCCTCGCGCTCGACGACCAGCACGTCGCGGCCCATGACCTTCTCGACCCGCACGCCGCTATGGCTAAGGCCCGGAATATCGAGCTTGCGATAGGCCGTCGTGTCCTTGCCGAGCGGAAAAAGCGGCGTGTGTTTGTAGGGGGGCGCGATGGGTGGCGGGGACGTCGGGGAGTTCATAAAGGTCTCTCAGGTTCTTGACGTACCAATAGCTTGCTCTGCTACCTTTGATTGTAGCGAGGGCACACCGATGAGCTACAAACCAAAAACGTTATTCAGCCTAATCGAAGAAATAAACAAGTCAGTTTTCCTTCCGCACATCCAACGCCCCTTCGTGTGGGAGGAAGATCAAATATTGCGTCTCTTCGACAGCCTGATGCGCAGCTACCCAATTCAGACTTTGCTGTTCTGGCGAACCAAAAATGAAATCAAAGCCAGGCGCTTCATGAACAATATCGAATGGGACCCTGACTTAAGTGACTATTATGACGGCGCCGTCAGCAGAGAGGGTGTCGATAAGACATTCGTTCTTGACGGCCAGCAAAGAATTCAAAGTTTGTACGCGATCTTTAAGGGCACACTTGAGTCCGATGCCGGCACAAAACGCGAGGCATATTTCGACATTACAAGTGGCTCTCCGCCAGCAACTGGTGATTTGGCTTTCACGCTTAAGTTCTCGATAGAAAAGCTTTCTCTTCCATGGTTTCGTGTGTCCGATTTGCTTGGCAAATATCAACAGCGCAATACGGGCGAATTGGCCGATGAAATTAATGATGCCATAGATACGCTCGACGAGTTAAAGCCCGCCACCGAACGAGAGAGCCAAGACGCTCGAAAAGAGCGCCAACGCCGCACCCGCAATAACATGAGCCAGATTCTGTCTCTTCTGCGCGAAGAGAAGCATTTCTGGATACAGACTCTCGATGGTGTCGCCAATGATTATCCCTATAAACGGGTTTTGGAAATCTTCGTACGCGTCAATTCAGGTGGCACCAAACTGGACGCATCCGATTTGATGTTCGCCGCAATGAAAGAGGGGTGGGACGATATTGAGCAGGCAATAGAGGAAACTACAGAGCTTCTAAACGGCGCAAAGTTAGGATTCGATAAGACGTTTCCATTGAAGTGCTTGCTCGTGGCCCACGGTAAAGGCGCAGAAGCTTCGCCCGAAAAATTCACAGATCAATCTGGCGAACAATTGCTTCGCGACATGGAGGGGAACTGGGCCAAGGGCGAAGCAGCATTCAAACAGCTCCGGGATTTTATGACGCAGGAGCTCAAGATATATTCAGATAAGATCATTCGGTCGTATAACAGTTTTATTCCCCTGTTTGACTACTATTATCACAATCCGACGCCGACGCCTCACGACCGCACGCTAATGCGCGCTTATCATTACAAAGCACAATTGTTTGGTTGGTACTCACAGGGCACCGATACAACGATCAACGCATTGCATAATATTGTTGGAAAGAAGCTCTCCGGCTTCCCACTGGCTGAAATAAAAAACCATTTCGAAGGGCGCGGGAATGAAACCTCTCTAAAGAGACATCATCTTAAGGAAAACAGACTTCGATTTATTCTTTTGAATCTGATTTACGTAAGCAGAATGGGTACTTCTCCATTTGATGTGAAATTCAAAGGTAACGAACCACATATCGACCATATCTACCCAAAATCTACTCTTAAATCGAAGCTTGGTTTTGGAACGCCAGACATAAACCACCTTGGCAATTACCGCTTTGTTGGCGCAACTGACAACATCCGAAAGCGCGCCGAACTGCCAGCCAGTTATTTTTCTCGACTACGTGATAGCGGCATCGATATCGATCCTCACCTTTTGGTTCGCGAATACAGCCAAAATCCCAAGAATTTAAAATTTGACAAAAACACTTACCTGGATTTTCGGGACAGGCGGTTCGAAGAGATTTGGACAATCGCGAATGCAATAGTAAATCCGGAGAAATGAGACACTTCGTCGTGGCTCTTGAGCACTAACGATGCACGAAGCAGATATCGGAACATCGTAGTCCTATGTCTCATCCTTCCAGCGCCCGCTGACATCACTCGTCCGCTAACGGACTCCCATCGTCCCCGCCACATGTCGGATCGTCTCGGCAATCTCCTCCGCCTTCCCGCGCACCGGCCCGACGGAAATATCCCGCCCGTCTTTGGTCACCAGATAGACCACGCGCACCATCCCGCGGCGCACGCGCATGCTCCGGATCGTCACATGGGCAAGCTCGCTCCACGCGATGGTGACGGCGCCGCCGAAACAGCGGCTCAGGGTCAGGCCCTGCTCGGTGAGCGTGAGGTTCGGGCAGCCGCGCACGGCCGCCATCGCCGCGACAAGGCCGAGCGGTATGCCGACCGCGAGCAGAAACCAGCCGGTGGCCTCCGACGACAGGTGGATCGGCCCGAAATGCGCGCCGCGGGAGTAATAGTCGCCGTTGACGATCGCGATGCCGGCCCACACGCACAGGGCGCAGGCGATCGCCGTCAGCGCGGCGCCCCAGATGTTGGACTTGAAGACGATCGGCAGCCTGTCGCCGGCCATTCATCGCTCCCCTCTCAGACGGGCCGAAAGGCTAACAAGGAAGCCGCCGGATTTCGATATCGCTCATAGGAATATATTCCACACTTCCGCCACACTGCTCTCCTACACAACCCTCGCCTTGCTCTGCCGGGGGCGTCGTCGCGAGACGTCACGACGACGGAGCAACGGAAGGCGCGGCGCCGGAGAACAGGCGTCAAGCTTCCGGGCTGCCCGCGGCGAAAGCCGCGGAGTTAAGGCTGGCGCGGCGCCCGCGCGCGGGACTCGTAACCCCGCACCCGGGAGGCCCCGGGGCCCGATCGGCCGGCACTAGGACCGGTCCGCGAGGAGCTCGCTGGACGGGGACAGGCAA
>DASZVX010000106.1:0-3060 GCA_035547255.1 Hyphomicrobium sp. | reverse complement strand
GGGCTTGGGGCCATCCTGGCGGAACTCGACGAGCTCGATCGGCTGCGCCGGCTCATCGCCATGCTCACGACAGAAGTTGCGGCCGAGCCGACGGCACGCCTTACGACGTTCCTCTCCTGGGCACAGGATCATCTGGCAAAGCGCGAAGCGCGGCTTTCTGCGCAGGCGATCGAGGAGCGGTTCGCGGCCGCGCATTTGTTCGGCGACGACGACGATCACGCCTTCACGCCGTCGAGATGGTACTAAGCGAGAGACTTGGCGTGCGGGCCGATGGCGAATGATTGCTGATCGTGCTAAAGCGATGACGGTATTTCTCACGCTGGCGTGCAATGCGTTGCGTGATCGACGAAGCGAAGAAATCGACCGATCGTTGTCGATAGTCGCTGAAACCTCGTTGAAGCGGAATCGCGCGATTTTCTGTTGAAAATCAGCACCGGAAATTTTTGTCGGTGCGCAGCGCGATCGAAAAAAATTGCGCCGAAAAATCAGCGCATTAACATAGCCGAAAATGGATGAGTGGGCCGTGACGGGTACAATCGACGGCCATATCGTAGGCTGGAGTACATCCGGTAGGTGTCTCTCCTCGATTGTTTATAGTTCTCAACTTCGAGTGCCAGTGCGCTCTCTTCCTTTACCTCAATTTTGAGCGAGGCCGCTCAGTAAGTAAATAGAAGCCAGGCTTGCGGAGTACGGCGGCGTATGATGGAGTGCAATTCGGCGGGTCAAGCCGAGAAGGTGGAAGGCTGCGCAAACCGCGCGACAACGGCATCAATCTCCGGATCCGTCGTTTGCCGTCGAGACTGAAACGGACCGCTTACACATGCCGATCCTCTCAGGCACACCCGTGGCGGCGAGCGCTGGCAAAAGCTCGACTTGCCCGAAGCCAGTAGATGCCGCAACGTCCTCCAGGCTTGCCAGCACTTCGGCGCCGAGTCTTTTCCTCCTGAGTGCAGGCTCACGCTCCCATAGACGTTCGGCCGACGTTCTCACTCTCGAAGCGCCATCTCTTCTTTACTGCACGTGAGGGCAGCGGAGGGCGCCGTGTCGAAGGTTCAGCCTGGACCGGATCGAAGCCGATGTCCCGGACCGGCGCATCGGTCGCTGCCGTCCGAGCAAGATTCTTGATGATACCCAGGATTTCCTCCGCCGTGTCGCGGCGGATCTTCATCCCGTAGCTCAGAATCGATCCGTTTCCGGACATGCGTGACTCAGCTTCAGCAATCATGCCTTCCAGCCGTCGCTGTATCGCTTCGATGTGATCTGGCATTCTCTCTCTCCAGGCGCCGTATCTGCTAGCTTTGGAGGCCGCGCATGCGAGACCGGCATCGACTGCTGGCCTCGCATACACACAGTGTCAGGCTGTGACTCGTGGTGGGTTGCGATGCACGAACCACAGCCGCGCGGCTGCGAGAACCGCGACCGCTATGCCGATTGCGGCGTGCACGCCGGTCGCTGCGGCATTTTCCGAAAAGGCGATCGCCCAGGGCGCGATGCCTGCCCAGACGCCGAGCGCCAGATTGATCCACTCCTCCAACTGAGTGAAGGCGACGAGTGCAATAGCAGCACCGGTGATCCACGCGTTCCAGGCTGCAGTAGCCTCAGCGGCGAAGTCCAGCGCCCAGGGGGCGAGCGCCAGGCACACGCCGAGGACGACGTTGATAATGTCGATGACGTTCTCTTTGGTGTTTAGTGTCGTGAGTCTGTCGAACATGACTTCTCTCCGTTTTCGTCACTTTGTGGTTAGCGATGCTTCCCGGGGAAGCTGTTGGAGTGGTGTCGTCAGCTCCCGCGCTAGCGGCACCACGAGACTCATTGACGGACGAACCGATCGTCCCACTCGGATTGTCGAGTCCGTCTTCTTCCTCGACGTCGTCGCGCTGCAAGTTTAGCAGCCATTGGCGGAGCCAGGTCGGATCGACTGCTCCGGCGGCAATCTCGCGAAGCGCGATGACGGTCGGCTTGTCCCCGTCAGGCGACACGTACGGTGTGTGCCCGCGGCTCAACGCACGGGCGCGCGCCGCAGCGAGCAGCACAAGCTCGAAGCGGTTCGGTATGACCCGTTCGCAGTCGATGGTCGTGATCCGTGCCATACCGCCTCCTATGCGGCCCGACGGTCCCCGCTGCTGGCTGCTCGGACGAAGGCAAGAAGGGTGTCGACTGGTCGTGCCTGCTCCTCGCAGACCTCATCGGTGCCGCGATGCCGCGGCGCGTGCCGCGCATGATCTTGACCATGGACGATAAAGGTGAGGCCCTGCCGTTCCGCATAGCCCACGGCAGCTTCTCGGGTCGGAAAAGTCAGTTCGACCTGAGTAAGCGGATCGTCCCCGCCGGTCCAACCCATCAGCGGTTCGATAAAGGGCGGCGTCCGTCGCTCGAAGCGAAGCTTCCAATGCCGCGTGTTCGTCTTGCCCGATGTCATAGCGGAGCGGGCGGGCCGGTAGATCACTGCGACCGCATCATCGGGAAACACAGAAGAAGCCGTCGCTGGTGTCTTCGGCGTGCTGACGCGCCCGGTCAGATTCTCGCGTGCGCTCTCGACTAACTTCAACATTGCTGCCGCCTTCGCAGACGTGGCGGCGGGAGCGCGCCAGCTCCCGCCAGCCGGAGTCTCCTCTCTGCTTATTTGCCGTTGATCGCGATGCGCTTCACGTTGCGTTGCGCCTCGGCCGATCTCGGCAGGGTGACAACGAGTACTCCATTGCCGAAGGACGCGTTCACCTTGTCCTCGTCGATGTCATCCACGGGGATGCGTCGCTCAAACCGGCCGTAGAAACGCTCGCTGAACAGCCTGTCATTGTCTTCCGTCTCAGTCCTCTTCTCGCCCTTGATGGCGAGCACGCCATTCGACAGCTGGACTTCGACGTCTTTTTCCTCGAGGCCAGGGAGCTCGGCGGTGACCCTCACCTCTTTGTCGTTCTCGCTCACCTCGATGCTCGGCCATGACCAGGCGCGGTCGAACACGCGGTCGAAGCGGAAGGGGTTGAGGTCGAGCCCGCGGAAGACGTCGTCGAACAAGCGGTTCATTTCACGGTGCAAAGTCAGGAAGGGCGTTCCTTCCTC
>DASZVX010000105.1:0-23546 GCA_035547255.1 Hyphomicrobium sp. | reverse complement strand
CTTCTCGACGAGCTTGCGACGCCCGTCCGGCCGCGATGGCCTCTCGATCCTGATGCCGTGAAAGCGGCCGGTGCCGGGGTCAAAGCGTAAGTCTGAGGCGCGTAACACAATGGCGTGCTAAGCTCTGCCGCCATCCGAGTGGGGGAAGCGTCTTTGCAATTGCGGTCAGTCAGCATTATCGGCGGTGGAGCTTGGGGAACGGCGCTTGCGCAAACGCTCGCGCATAGCGGTACGGCGGTCACGCTATGGGTGCGCGAGCCGGAGATCGTCGACGACATCAATGTACGCCACGTCAATCGCGTCTTTCTACCGGGCGTCGATCTCAACCATTCTATTCGCGCTACGGGAGATCTTGCGAGTGCCGCGACCGCGGACGCGATCCTTGCCGTCGTTCCGGCGCAGCATTTGCGCGGCGTGATGTCCAAGCTCGCGCGGCATCTGCCCGCCAACGTGCCCGTCGTCATTTGCTCGAAAGGGATCGAGCAGGAGACAGGCAAATTCATGGGCGATGTGCTTGATGAGGTCGTGCCGCAAGCGAATCGCGCCGTCCTTTCCGGTCCAAGCTTTGCCGCCGACGTGGCGCGGGGATTGCCGTCGGCGCTTACGCTCGCTTGCCGCAATGAAACCGTCGGCCGGGGACTGGCGGCGTCGCTGTCGTCCCGTCAGATGCGTCTTTATTGGTCGAGCGATGTGATCGGCGCGGAACTCGGCGGTTCGGTCAAAAACGTGCTCGCGATTGCGGCGGGGATCGTGGAAGGTCGTGGGCTTGGAACCAGCGCGCACGCGGCCATCGTAACGCGCGGCTTTGCCGAGTTGCGGCGTTTCGGAGAGGCAATGGGCGCGCGACCGGAAACGCTGCTCGGGTTGTCGGGTCTTGGCGATCTCATTCTGACATGCGGCAGCACGCAGTCGCGGAATATGTCGCTCGGGCGCGCGTTGGGTGAAGGGCGATCGCTTGCGGAAATTCTCGGTGGGCGGTCGGCTGTGACGGAAGGTGTCTACACGGCTGCCGCACTCGTTCGCCTGGCGCATGAAAAATGTGTCGAGATGCCGATTGCGGAAGCCGTACACAATATCATCGAAGGGCGGCTCGGCGTCGATGAAGCGATCACGGGGCTGATGCAACGCCCGCTCAAGGCCGAGGATTGAGCGAAGCGCTCGCACCATCAAACGAACCTGGTGAAAACGTCTTTACCGAATTTCAACAGTGTTCGGTCAAGGTGTCTCCATGTCGTTTCGCGTCCAAGGACCCCATGCTCAGCGAGCATGGGGTTTTTGATTTTCAGGCGGGTTGAGCAGTCTCGCATTTCACGCTACGCAACGTCTCGATTGTTTCGCAGAGGCACCTGCTCATGCCTGCTTATTGGCTATTCAAGTCGGAGCCCGATGCGTTCTCGTGGGATGAGCTTCAGTCCCGGGGAGCGAAGGGCGAGTCGTGGGATGGAGTGCGCAACTATCAAGCGCGTAACAACATGCGCGCGATGAAGGTCGGCGATCTCGGCTTTTTCTATCATTCGAACGAGGGAAAAGACGTCGTCGGGATTTGCCGTGTCATCGCGACGGCGCATCCCGAGGCCAAGGACGAAACGGGAAAATGGGAATGTGTTGACGTCGCGGCTGTCGCGCCAGTGCCAAAGCCGGTTACGCTCGACGCGATCAAAGCCAATCCGAAGCTGGCCGACATGGTCCTCGTCAACAATTCGCGCCTCTCGGTTCAACCTGTTTCTGCGGATGAATGGAAAGAAGTGTGCCGCATGGGCGGGGTTGATCCACGGAAGCTTAAGGTGTGAGCAGCGAACATCTCGACCGGGCGGACCCTGCAGCGCTCGCGCACTTTATCAAGGCAAACACCGAGCTGCTGGCGCCGCCGCTCGTTCCGGAAATTGTCCTGCATCTCGCGGCCGAGTCGCTTCCGATCTGGCAAAAGACGGAAGACGAACTCGGCGAAATGAACGTGCCGCCGCCTTATTGGGCCTTTGCTTGGGCCGGAGGGCAGGCTATGGCGCGCTATCTGCTCGACACTCCGGATACCTGCCGGGGTCGGCCTGTTCTTGACCTCGGTTCGGGATCCGGGATTTCCGCGATCGCCGCTGCAAAAACTGGAGCGGCGCGAGTTCTTGCCGCGGACATCGACCTCCTGGCGCTCGCCGCCGTCGATCTCAATAGTAGGGTCAACGGCGTGCATATCGAGACAACGGGGGAGGATCTTCTGGCGTACCCGAGCCCGCGGGAGAGCGTCGTGATCATCGGCGATCTCTTTTATGAGCGCGAACTCGCCGAGCGGGTCCTTGCATTCATAGATTCCGCGAATGCCACAGGCAGCACGGTCTTGATTGGCGATCCGCAGCGGAGCTATTTCCCGCGTGGTCGCTTCGAAAAACTCGTTGAATATCAGGTTCCCGTAACCCGCGAGCTCGAGGATGCGGAGATCAAGCGTGCGGCCGTCTGGCGTGCCTGAATTGTCGGGGTTTCGGCCCCTGCGGTTCTACCTTCGAGCATGTTGTGGGGCACCGATTGTCGCAGCATAATGTTGGAAATAATGGCCGCACCGCAGACGGTTAGCCGAAGGAAACCCTCGAATGTCCGACAAAGTCTATCCTGTGCCCAGAGAGTGGGCCGAACACGCCTACATCAACGCCGATAAATATCGGGAGATGTATGAGCGGTCCGTGTCCGACCCTGAAGGGTTTTGGATGGAAGCGGGCAAGCGGCTGCAATGGATCAAGCCTTATACCCGCGCCAAGAATACGACGTTCGGCCCCGGCGAGGTCGATATCCGCTGGTTCGAGGACGGCACGCTGAACGTATCGGTGAACTGTATCGACCGGCATCTGGCGACGCGCGGCGATCAAACGGCGATCATTTGGGAAGGCGACAACCCGAACGAAAGCGAGAAGATCACCTATCGGCAGCTTTCCGAGCGCGTGCAGCGCTTCGCGAACGTCCTGAAGAAACACGGCGTCAAGAAGGGCGACCGCGTCACGATCTACCTGCCGATGATTCCGGAAGCGACTTACGCAATGCTCGCGTGTGCGCGCATCGGTGCTGTGCATTCGATCGTCTTCGGCGGGTTCTCGCCCGATAGTTTGCAGAACCGTATCGAGGATGCGGACTCGAAAGTGATCATTACGGCGGATGAGGGATTGCGTGGCGGCAAGCCCGTTCCGCTGAAGAAGAACGCGGATGCTGCGCTCGCCAAATGTGCCGGCGACAAGACGGTGCTGGTCGTGCGCCGCACCGGCAATCCCGTACCGTGGACACCAGGGCAGGACCTGTGGCTGCATGAAGAGTTGGCGACCGTTTCGGCCGAATGCCCGCCGGAAGAAATGAACGCCGAAGATCCGCTTTTCATTCTCTACACGTCGGGATCGACCGGGAAACCGAAGGGCGTGGTGCACACGACCGGCGGCTATCTACTCTTCGTCGCGATGACGCATCAATATGTTTTCGATTATCACGACAGCGATATCTACTGGTGCACCGCAGACGTCGGCTGGGTGACCGGCCACAGCTACATCGTCTACGGACCGCTCGCGAACGGCGCGACATCGCTGATGTTCGAAGGCATTCCGACCTATCCGACTGCATCGCGGTTCTGGGACGTCATCGACAAGTGGAAAGTCTCGATTTTCTACACCGCGCCGACGGCCATCCGATCGCTGATGGGTGCGGGCGACGATCTCGTCAAGCGCACTAGCCGCGCTTCGCTTCGGCTTCTCGGGTCGGTCGGCGAGCCGATCAATCCCGAAGCATGGGAGTGGTACTATCATGTCGTCGGCGAAGGCCGCTGTCCGATCGTCGACACATGGTGGCAGACCGAGACCGGCGGCATTATGATCTCTCCGCTGCCCGGTGCGATTGATTTGAAGCCGGGCTCCGGAACGAAACCATTCTTTGGCGTGCAGCCGGCACTCGTCGACGATAAGGGGCAAATTCTCGAAGGCGAGGCGCAGGGCAACCTCGTCATGCTCGACAGCTGGCCGGCGCAGTCGCGCACGATCTACAAGGATCACGACCGGTTCGAGAAGACATACTTCACCGCCTATCCCGGAATGTATTTCAGCGGCGATGGCTGTCGGCGCGACGCTGACGGATACTACTGGATTACCGGCCGCGTCGATGACGTCATCAACGTCTCGGGACACCGCATGGGGACGGCGGAAGTCGAGAGCGCGCTGGTTTCCCACCCCAAGGTCGCCGAAGCTGCCGTTGTCGGATACCCGCACGATCTCAAGGGCCAGGGCATCTACTGCTACATCACCCTGATCATAGGCGAGAGCGGCGATGACGGCTTGAAGAAGGATCTCGTCGCGCACGTGCGCAGGGAGATCGGTCCGATCGCGTCGCCCGATCTCATCCAGTTTTCGCCGGGTCTACCGAAGACGCGGTCGGGCAAGATCATGCGCCGCATCCTGCGCAAGATCGCCGAAGACGATTTCGGAAATCTCGGGGACACCTCAACGCTGGCCGATCCAACCGTCGTCGACGAGCTGATCTCGAACCGGCAGAACAAGCGCGCGCCCTAGCCTAGAAATCGGAAGCGATGCCACCCGTTTCCCAATCACCGAAACGGGTCGGCTCGGGTCCCGTACGTCCGCCGATCTCGGGCGGTCTCGGCTGATTGGCGGCCTGCTGGCGGCGCGCTTCGGCCTCCGCCAGGGCCCGGCGCGCCTCCGGCGTCAACGGTCGCACGTCGTTTCCTGTCTCAGGAGTATCGGCTTCGGTGTCTCGGTTGCGATCCGTGTTCACTAACGCGGTGCCTTCAATTATGGGCGGAGCGCGGTTCTTCAGGCCTTTATACGATCCTGACGGGACCATATATATGCTGCGGTCGGCCGCAGAAAGGCCTGCGGCCGCTTTATGGGAACCGCCACGAATGCCGATGAACTACGCCAGGACTGCGCTTCTTCTGGCTGTGCTTACCGCGATTTTCGTGGCGCTCGGCGCTGCGGTGGGCGGTAAGGCCGGCCTTGTCGTCGCGTTCTTCGCAGCCCTTGTCATGAACGCCTTCAGTCTTTGGAAATCCGACACGGCCGTGTTGCGGATGTTCAATGCACAGGAGGTCGACGACAAGACCGCTCCTGAATTCGTGCAATTGGTTCGTGATCTCGCCAAGAGGGCGGCGCTGCCCATGCCGCGCGTCTATGTGATGAACAATCCGCAGCCCAATGCCTTTGCGACCGGCCGCAATCCGTCGAATGCAGCGGTCTGCGCGTCGACGGGGCTGCTCGAGAGCCTGAACAAGGATGAGCTTGCGGGCGTGATGGCGCATGAGCTTTCGCACATCAAAAATCACGACACGCTGACAATGGCCGTCGCAGCTACGATCGGCGGCGCGGTTTCTATGTTTGCTCAATATCTGCAATTCGGAATGCTGTTCGGAGGCGGCCGCAGCGACGATCGCGGCGGTCTCGGTCTTCTCGGCACCCTTGCCGCCATCATCATCGCGCCGATGGCTGCCGGCCTCGTGCAGATGGCGATCAGCCGGTCGCGCGAATATCAAGCCGATCGCATGGGCGCGATGATTTGCGGCAATCCGCTTTGGCTGGCGTCGGCGCTCAGGAAGATCGACAGATCGGCGCGGCGAATTGAAAATCCGGAAGCGGAGGCTGTTCCTGCCGCCGCGCATATGTTCATCATCAATCCGCTCAACGGACACGGCGTCGATAATCTTTTTTCGACACATCCCAATGTCGAGAACCGTATCGCGGCGCTTGAGGGGCTGGCTCGAGAGATGGGTGTGACGGCGACCACGCGCGGCGACGACGACTCGTCGGGTTGGGACGCGATGCCCGACCCTTCGGATGACAGCCGCGGCGAAGTTTGGATCGGTGGCCAGAGGTACACGAAACCTCCGAGCCCCGGGGGGTAATGTGTCGAAAATGAAGACTAGCGGCCATAGCGCCCAGCCAACTAAGGGCGCGCCGATGCGTGGCCGCACGCGAATTACATCGTCCGGTCCACGAGCGAGCGCCGACGGATTGCCGGCGCGTGATGTTGCCGTTTCGGCGTTGTTTTCTGTGCTCGTCGAAAAGCGCCCGTTCGATGATGTCTTTGCGAAGGCCGCGGCGACACGGGCTCTCGCGCCAAGGGACCGCGCGTTTGCACGGCTGATCGCGACGACGGTTCTGCGCAACCGCGGTTCTTTGCAGGCGGTGCTCAAAACCTACCTTGAGAAGCCGTTGCCTGAACATCTCGGCCGGCTTGAACAGATCCTTCTCGCGGCCGCCGCGCAGTTGCTGCTCCTGCAAACGCCTCCGCACGCCGCCATTTCGCTTGCCGTCGATCAGTGCCGGGCGGATCGCAGCGGGCGTCGCTTCGGCAATCTCACCAATGCGGTGCTGCGGCGGTTGAGTGAAAGCGGCAGCGGGCGCCTCGGTTCCCTCGACAATGTGATGCTGACGTTTCCCGACTGGCTGCTCGACAGGTGGGGTCGTACCTATGGCGTTGCCGAAGCTCGGCAGATCGCGCGTGCTTCCCTCTCCGAGCCGCCGCTCGACATCACGGTCAAGTCCGATGCCGAAGGATGGGCGGAACGCCTCAATGGCGTCGTCCTGCCGACGGGATCTGTGCGCTGTTCGCATGTCGGACGCATCGAAGATCTCGAGGGTTATGCAGACGGCGCGTGGTGGGTGCAGGACGCTGCTGCCGCATTGCCGGTGAAGCTCCTTGGGGACGTTGCGGGGCTTTCCGCGCTCGATCTTTGCGCGGCGCCCGGCGGAAAAACGGCGCAACTCGCAACGGGCGGCGCTCGCGTTGTCGCCGTTGATAAATCGGCGGGGCGCCTGGCACGCCTGCAGGAAAATCTGCAGCGCCTCGGGCTCTCTGCGGGCGTTTCAGCAGCAGACGCTCAGAGCTTCACGAGCGAAACGCTGTTTGATGTCGTTCTTCTCGACGCGCCATGTACAGCGACCGGAACGATCCGTCGTCATCCCGACATCCTCTATCTGAAGCGTCCGGAGGACGTTGCTGCGCTCGCGGCGTTGCAGGCGAAGCTGCTCCGGCAGGCGGCTCGGCTCGTGAAGCCGGGCGGCACGCTTCTCTACTGCACGTGCTCGCTTGAACCTGAAGAAGGCGAGGACCAGATCGCGGCCTTTCTTGTCGAGCATAGTGATTTCCGGCGCCGGCCGATCCAACTCGACGAAACGGTGATTCCTTTACTGTGGCGGACGGCGGACGGCGATCTCAGGACGCTGCCATCTTATCTTTCCGAGCTCCCCGAAGGGCTTCGTGGTCTCGATGGCTTCTACGCCGCGACGCTTGTGAAATCCGGTTGTTAACTGCTACCTGAACGGCACGCCTTGTTTTGGCGCTACTACAAGGTTAGTGCGGAAATGTCCGCACGGGGCTCTTGTGCCCGCCAGCCCAGGGATACGCATGTCGAGCCTCAACGTCACGGAGCGTTTGAAAATTCGCTCGCTGTCTGTCGAGCGGCTGCGGCGCCGGGCTTTGACGCGCACGCTGTCTTCTCCGATTTTCCGTTGGCGTTACGCCGGCGCTAGCGCCGATCAAATTCTTATCGTGCCGCAAGAGCTGCGCGCCGCCGATCCAAGCTTCTGGAGCGAGGTTGCGCACGGCCATTTCGGCCTTGCTTCGCAGATCGCGGATCTCAAGGGAGCGTCGCCGTTTCGTGTGGAGCCGCCGAGCCCTGCCTGGGCACGCGAGCTTCACGGCTTTGGCTGGCTGCGCCATCTCGCGGCAACGGAGGAAGAGGAAGCCGCGGCTGCGGCGCGCGATCTGGTTCTTGATTGGATCGCGGTGCGTCGCGCGCGAAACGGAATCGCTTCTGAGCCGGAGGTCGTTGGCCGCCGCCTGATCTCGTGGATCGCGCAAGCCGGCATGCTGCTCGAAAGTGTCGATGCGCGCTCGTATTCGGCGATCATGTCGAGCATCGGCCAGCAGATCGTGACGTTGAAGGCGACGTGGCGCAACGCACCGGACGGCATTCCACGATTGGTGTGTTTGATCGCGCTCGTTCTCTCCGATCTCGCGGTTTCAGGGCATGATCGGCAGCTCAAGGAAGCGCTGGATGCACTCATCGAGGAGTTGAAGCGTCAGATCCTCGATGACGGTGGACACGTAAGCCGCAGTGCGAGTGTCTTGGCCGACCTGATCCTAGATTTGCTGCCGCTCGGCCAGTGCTTCCATTCGCGCGGCCGCCAGCCGCCGGAAGAGATCAGTGCTTCCGTCAAGAAATCGTTGAGCTTCCTGCGCTTCATGCGGCTCGGCGACGGCATGTTGGCGCGCTTCAACGGCGTCAGCACCGGTTCGCCGGCGACGCTCGCTACGGTTCTTGGATATTCGGGCGGCGATCTTGACGTGCCAGCCGTCGCTCGTGCTTCCGGGTACGTTCGGCTGGAACGCGGAGAGACGATTATTGTTGCCGACGTCGGCTCGCCGCCGCCGCTGGAAATGGCGACCGAGGCACAAGCCGGGGCGCTTTCCTTTGAAATGTCATCGCGGCAGTATCTCGTTTTCGCGAACGGCGGATTTCCAGGCCCTGCGGATCGCAGCTGGGATTCGGCAGCGCGTGCGACGGCAAGTCATAATGCGCTCGTTCTGGCCGAGGCATCGTCGTCGCGGCTGGTGCGTCACCCGCAGCTCGAGGCGATGATCGGTGGGCTGCCGATCAGAGGTCCCGATAACGTCTTCTCGGAATATGGCGACGAGAATGGGCAGGCTGTTCTCAATGCCAATCACGATGGTTATCTGAAGCGCTTCGGCTTGATTCATTCCCGTCGCCTTTCGCTCTCGGAAGGCGGCGACAAGGTCGAAGGTGCTGATACGCTCAGGCCGCCCAAGGGGCAGCTTCGGCTCAAGACCGATTTACCCTATGCAATCCATTTCCATCTGCATCCGGATTGCCGTTGCACCCTCGATGAGCGGACCGTCTGCCGGGTGACGCTCCCGGATGGCAGGCGTTGGATTTTCAGCACTAAGGATGCGTCGCTGTCGATCGAGGAAAGCATTTTCTACGTCGATAGCGCCGGTCCCAGGCCAAGCCTTCAGATCGTGCTTCGCGGAACGACATTCGGCGAAACGGAGGTCCACTGGTCGATGCGGGCCGAGTCGTCGGATGTGCTCGGTTAAGCGTTCGCTCCGTTAACGCGGCACAATCGCGCGTTCTTTGGCGCGTGGGATGGTCTTGCCGGTAAGAGCATGATAACCGCCTCTCGCAACCATGCGGGGTGACTATGGCCGATCCGAAAATACGACGCGCGCTGCTCTCGGTTTCCGACAAGACCGGGCTCGTTTCCTTTGCGACGGCCCTGTCCGAGCGCGGCATCGAGATCGTTTCGACCGGCGGCACGGCAGCGGCGCTCAAGTCTGCCGGGCTCAAAGTGGTCGATGTTTCGGAACTCACCGGCTTTCCCGAGATGATGGATGGCCGGGTGAAGACGCTGCATCCGCGCGTGCACGGCGGCCTTCTCGGCATTCGCGGCAATGCCGAACATGAAAAGTCGGCGAGCGATCATGGAATCCTGCCGATTGATCTTCTTGTCGTGAATCTCTATCCGTTCGAGGCAACGGTCGCGAAGGGTGCCTCCTACGACGACTGCGTCGAGAATATCGACGTCGGCGGACCGGCGATGATCCGCGCTGCTGCAAAAAATCATGCAAGCGTCGCGGTCGTCGTTGAGACTGAAGACTACGCGCGCGTGCTTTCCGAGATTTCGGAAAACGACGGCGCCACGACGCTGGCATTTCGCAAGGAATTGGCAGCCAAGGCGTTCGCGCGTTCGGCAGCTTACGATGCGGCGATCAGCAATTGGTTTGCAGGAGTTCTCGGGACCTCGGCGCCGGAGTGGCGCGCATTCGGCGGCAAGCTCGCGCAATCTCTCCGCTATGGCGAGAACGCGCACCAGTCGGCAGCACTTTATATTTCGGATCGGAGCCGAGCGGGCGTCGCGACATCGCGCCAACTGCAGGGCAAGGAACTCTCTTACAACAACATCAACGATACGGATGCGGCGTTCGAATTGGTGTCTGAGTTCGATGTGAAGTCTCCGGCGGTCGCGATCATCAAGCATTCGAATCCGTGCGGCGTTGCGATCGGCGGCTCGCTCAAGGACGCCTATCTGAAAGCGCTCGCGTCCGATTCCGTCAGCGCGTTTGGCGGTATCGTGGCGCTCAACCAGCCAATCGACAAAGCCGCGGCTGAGGAAATTACGAAGATTTTCACCGAGGTCGTCATCGCACCTGATGCGACCGAAGATGCGAAGGCCATCTTTGCCGCTAAGAAAAATCTGCGGCTGTTGCTGACGGGCGGGCTCGCGGATTCCCGTGCGCAGGGTCTGCTCGTTAAATCGGTCGCGGGCGGATTTCTGGTGCAGACGCGCGACGACAAGAATTCCGACGATCTTGATCTGAAAGTCGTGACGAAGCGCGCACCTTCGCCAGCGGAGCTGGCTGACTTGAAATTTGCATTCAAGGTCGCGAAGCACGTCAAATCAAACGCCATCGTCTACGCAAAAGGCGGCGCAACGGTCGGCGTCGGTGCCGGTCAGATGAGCCGGGTGGATTCGGCGCGCATCGCGGCCTGGAAAGCAGCGGAAGCTGCGAAAGCACAAGGCTTAGATACGGCGCTGACGGTTGGCGCGGTCGTGGCGTCCGACGCATTTTTCCCGTTCGCCGACGGCTTGATCACTGCGGCGGAAGCAGGCGTGACGGCGGTCATTCAGCCCGGTGGATCGATGCGCGACGACGAAGTCATCAAGGCCGCTGATGAGCGTGGCTTGGCGATGGTCTTTACTGGCGTCCGCCACTTCCGGCACTAGCACGCAGTTCACACGGTTGCCCCCTAACCCTCCTCGCGAGGGGGAGAGGAATTAGTAGCTGCTGCGTTATCTGAGGCGCGGCTGTGTTCTGACGAACAGCATCAAGACGACGCCGATCAGCAGGAACGCAAGAATAGCCGACATGCCGATGCGTTGGCTGCCGGTTTCCTGTGTGAGAAACGCGACGGCGAAGGGTGCGAGGAACGCCGTTACCTTTCCCGAGAAAGCAAAGAGACCGAAGTATTGGGTCATCTTCTCAGCCGGTGCGAGACGGGCGAGGAGCGAGCGGCTAGCGGCCTGCACAGGTGCTGCGACGAGGCCAACAAGAATTGCGAATGCAAGGAAAACCTGCTCGCCAATCGATGAGAAGGGCTTCGAGCCAGCGACTTTTTCGGCGACCTCGGTCGTAAACAGAACGTGTGTTTTGTCGACGGACAGAATTCCGATCGCCCCCGCGACGAGCGCCAGAAGAGCGCCGACGATGACGGTCTTCGGACCGAGCCGGTCGTCGAGACGTCCGCCGATCAACGCACCGAAGGCGCCAATCAGCGTCAGGATGATCCCAAACATACCGAGTTCCAGCGGTCCCCAGCCGAAGACGGATGCGCCGTAGATGCCGCCGAAAGCAAAGATCGCGGTCAGGCCGTCGGTAAAGATCATGCGCGCGATGAGGAAGATCATCAGGCTCGGCATCGATGGCAGCGACTTGATCGTGTGCCAGAGTTCCGCCGCCGCTGAGTGCTGCAATTGTGTTGGATTGCGATCAGCTCTCCGGTCCGGAACGAACAGGAAGAACGGGATGATGAAGATCGCGAACCAGATAGCGGCAAACGGCCCCGTGATGCGGTCGCTTTGATGCGTGACGCCGTCGAGCGTCAAAAGCGGATCAAGGCCAAGGAGCGTTTTGGGTACGCCAGGCATAGGCACCAGAAAGCCCGCGACGAGCGCCAGGCTCACCAAGCCACCGAAGTAGCCGACCGCCCAGCCTGTTCCCGATAAACGTCCAAGTTCGTTTTTCGGCACGAGACCCGTCATGATCGCGTTGGAGAAGACGCTCATCAGCTCGGCCGCTAACGTTGCCGTGACGAAACCAGCCAATATCAGCAGGATCGTCGTCAGTGGTGCAGCGGGCGTTGCGAGCCAGAGCGTGCTCAAGCCCGCGAGAAAGATGAGCGAGAGCATAGCCATCCACGGCTTGCGTGCGCCACGGCCGTCCGCGGCAGCGCCAAGGAAGGGACTTAAAACGGCGATCAGAAGACCGGCGACCGAAGCTGCGTATCCCCAGAGTGCCTGTCCGCAGGCGGCCTTCTCGCTACCTTCGGCGATCAGCGTGCCGCAAACGGAATTCTGGACGACGGCGTTCGCAAAATAGGGCGCGAACAGAAACGTCTGCACGAGCGTATAGTGTGGTTGTGTCGCCCAATCGAACAGCATCCACGAAACGAGTGCGCGAGACGGCGCGCGGTCGTCGGATTGTCCGGCCGCCGGTGCTTCATTTGCGGCGCCGGAGCCGAGATCGGCCGTCGTCATGCGTTCCCCCTTTTTGTCGGCGCTTGCTCGCGCAGCACATCCCGGCCGTCAGTCCCGTAGAACGATCAGATGGTCGGGAAGTTCGTTCGGGTCGATCGATCCGGGCGGGAAATGCTCGGAAAGGTGCGCACCGATACGTTCGATGGCGTGAACGAAACCGTCGGTTGCTTTGCCAGCCCCGATCTCGCGCGTGAACTCGTCGACGATCGATTGCCATGTTCCTTTTGGAACGCGGGCATCGATGCCGCTGTCGGCGATGATGTCGACGCGCTGCTCGGCGATGGACACAAAGATCAGAACGCCGGTGCGGCCAGCGGTCGTGTGGAGGTTCTGTGCGAGGAACTGCTCGGCGGCGCGACGCCGGGTGTTGGCGCGCAGGATCGAACGCGGAACAAGTGCCATCCGGATCTTTGGATGCCATGCGAGAAAGAACAACGCGAGAAAGACGATCAGCTGAATGAGAAAGATGATCTGCACCTTCATCCAGGTGAAATAGATGAGCGGCCAAGGAACGATCAGCGCCAGAAGCGCCGCCCACATGAGTGGGATGTGCTCGTAGCGGCTGCTTTGATCCGCGATCACAGCAACGATTTCGCCGGACGTCGTGCGCTCGGCGTTCGTGATCGCCTCGGAAATCCGCTCGGCGTCCTTTCTGCTCATGAAGCCCATAGATCGCAATCGTTCTGTTGTTGTCGCTGTCATCGTTACCAACTTCCGGATGCGCCGCCGCCGCCGAAGCTGCCGCCTCCACCGGACCAGCCTCCACCTCCGCCGCCGCCACTGGACCAACCGCCACCGCCTCCCCAGCCGCCGGAGCCGCCTGGAATGACGATGATGCCGCCGCGTCGCCGTCGACCGTCAGGAGTGCCGGCCTGCATGGATCTGGCGTTGTTGTAGTTGACCCAAACAATGAAGGCGACGAACAGCAGGAAGATAAGGAGTTGGATCATCTCCGAGTCCTCCGGGGGCGGCTGTCCGCCCTGCGCCCGGCGTCTCACCTCTTCGGGGTCACCGAGAACGACCGTCTTGATATCGCGAACGCCGTCCTTGATGCCGCCCGCGAAGTCGCCGCGGCGGAACTTCGGCAGGATGGCGTTCTGGATGATCAGCGCCGACATCGTGTCGGTCATGTACGGTTCGAGGCGGCGGCCGACCTCGATGCGAACCTTGCGATCGTTCGGCGCGACGATGAGCAAGATGCCGTTGTCCTTGCCCTTCTGGCCGATGCCCCATTTCCTGGCGAGGCCGATGCCGTAATCCTCGATTGCATAGCCGTCGAGCGATTTGACCGTGACGACCGCGATCTGATCGGTCGAGGTTTGCTCGAGGTCGGCGAGGGAGCGCTCGATGTCCGCCTTCTCTTCCGGCGATAGAAGGCCCGCTTGGTCGGTAATGCGGCCGGCAAGCTCAGGATAGTTTGGTGCTGCGAAAACGGGAGCGATGAGGAAGACAGACGCCGCAAGCAAGCCAAGCAGCGCGATACGCACGCTTGCCCAAAGCTCGCGACGTGACGTCAAGGACCGAGCGGCGATTGCTGCATCAGTCATAGGACGGGCTCCGCCATGGAGTTCAAACCGCAGCCGCGACCGTTATGGCTTGCTGAAATCGACCTTCGGCACCTTCTGTTCCTCGGCGGGAATATCGAACGTCGCCATTTCCTTGGCCGAAGGATAGAGCGCGGTTTTCCAGAGGCGGCCGGGGAAGGTCGTGATTTCCGTATTGTAGGCGCGAACGGCGTCGATGTAGTCGCGACGCGCGATGGCGATACGGTTCTCCGTGCCCGCGAGTTCGCTCTGCAGCGCCAGGAAGTTCTGTCCCGACTTGATGTCCGGGTAGCGTTCGACGACCGCCATCAGCCGGCCGAGCGCGCCGCCGAGTGTCGATTGCGCATCCTGAAATTTTTTCATCGCATCGGGATTGGTCAGGATGTCGGGCGGGATCTGAACGTTCGTCGCCTGCTTGCGCGCTTCGGTGACTTCGGTCAGCACCGACTTCTCCTGATCGGCAAAGCCTTTCACGGACTGGACGAGGTTCGGGATGAGATCGCTGCGTCGCTTGTATTGGTTGAGCACTTCGCTCCAAGCGGCCTTTGCCTGCTGCTCATATGTTGGAATCGTATTGATGCCGCAGCCCGCCATTGCGAGCGCAGTGCCGAGGATCGCGAGAAACGCGAGCGGCCGTACGACGAACATTCTGGTGGTGGCAGTCATGGCGCGGATCGTCCCTCTGTTCTGGCGCCTCATTGGCGCGCACGCAGTGAGCTTCGCAAGGCCGTTGCGGCCGTTCCTTTCCTATGAGCTTCCATTCCTGCGTTCAAGTGACGGAAGGGAGGAGCAACCGTCCCTACAACGATTAATATGCCGAGCAATTGCTTTACCAAGCTTGTGCCCGAGACTTCGCCAGCGACTCGCGGGGGCGTAAATTGAGAGCGGCCATCAGATCCGTTCCAATCTTACGGCCGGCGGCATGTTCCCGAATATCAATCCGGAAGAATTTGTCAGTTTTTCTGCCGATTTCCGGAGCGGGGCCATTCGTGCGTTTTGACGAGGTCAGTTATGCGGCACATCGCGTTGGCGGCGGTTCTCGCCGGTTCGCTTTTTATCGCGGCGGCGACGCCGACACTTGCATTCGGTGACGGCTGTGGTGGCCACGTCGTCGAGTGCTACGCCAAGGTGCGATTGCCCGACGTGTACGCGACAAGAACACGTTCGGTGCTTTTGAGGCCTGCTTATCGCACCGTCGTTCCAACGCCGCCGCTTGTCCGGAATTACGCTGTTCCGGTCGTTATGCGTCCCGGGCGCTGGCGTACGATGGTCGCGCCTCCCGTCTACGGGATGCAAAGGGAGCGCGTGGTCGTGGCCCCGGCGCAACGCGTTTACGAAGACGTCCCGGCGGTTACGCGACGGGTGACGAAAACGGTTGCGCTCCCTGCTGGCGTTCGCTGGGAGCGCACGCGCGATCTCCTGGGGCGCGAGAGACTTTGCAAGGTCGCAACGCCTGCAGGGACACGAACGGTCGTGCGTAACGTCGTCGTGTCGCCTGCGCGGCGCATCGCGCATGTCAGGCCGGCGGTCTACGGCGTGGTCGAGCGACCCGTTGTCGTGCGCCCGCCTATTGCAAGTCGCGTCTATGAGCCGCCGATTCACGGATACATTGGCCGTTCCGTCGTTGTGCGTCCGGCAGGTCTATATGTCTTTTCGCACCCGCCCGTCGTCGGTGTGACGCGCGAACACGTTCTGGTCCGGCCCGGTGGATATGCCTGGGCCCGTTCGCGAGCGGGCGCAGCCGATCGCTGGTAAGCGATGCCGCTTGCGACAAAGGCCGCATTCAGTGCGGCCTTTTTTATTCCGGCGGAATTCGAACTAGGTGGGCAGCTTGCTATTCGCTGGCTGGTGAATGGGAAATAGCTGCTTCCAGCTCGAGAGCGATACATCGACGTGTATCGGGAAGGCCATAGCAAATAAGGGAAGGCTGAATACCATGGCCACCATAATCACACATGCAAATGTCGCCTGTATGACTTGAATGATGTGCTTCAATCGAATGCACCCTTCTTTGACATTGCGCGTGCATTATGCCGATTGAGTATGGCGTCAGGTTGGCGCATCTGCGGCGCAGAAAAGGAAGTGCGGCGAGCGAAACGCCGCCGCACTCAGGAATGGCTTAATACCAGCGGCAGAAGCGACGGCCGTGCCTCCACCAGCAGTGACGATGGCGATGGTGCCAGCGGCGCCAATACACATCTTGTGTCGGCGATGCTTGCTTGGAGATCAGGTTCAGTGTGTGAACGTTCCCGTTGACGGTTGCGCTGGCGTATCCTCCACCAAGCACCATCGCGGCAGCAACAATTGCTACCCCCAATGTCGTTCTCATTTCCGTCGTCTCCTTGGTTTTTGGCGCCGCCTTGACGCCGGGAGCGACTATAGTGAGCGGCTTTTTCTCCATTTCCATACGGATTCGTAAAGTGCGATTTTTTCGGATACGCGATGCAATTGGGCTACGCTCATGCAGGCATGAACGAAATAAATTTTGTTTCGTGATCGAAACTCACCAACGAAGCCATTCGAGAGATTTCCGCCCGCGGCAGAAATCGTGGTGGTGCAAATAATAGCAGCGGCGGCCATCGAAATAATCGTCGCTGTAGAATGGATCGCCCGCGTATGTCGAAAAACCAAAACGATATCCGTAGAGAGGTCCGGGGCGCGAATAGCCTCTATGCAGGTAGGCGTTGTGCTTATGATAGGTTTTGACGTGAGCCTCGTGTGAATGGCGCGCGGGCTTGTGATGGCTCGTGCTCGTGCTGGCGCCAGCGTTCGATGCAAGCATTGCCAATGCGGCGGCCACCATGGCGAATGCGCTTATGCTTTTCTTCATGTGCTGCCTCTCGATGTGTTCCCGCGCGTACCTTCGCGACTCAACAAGAATAAGAGCACCGCTATTTCGCGCGCAAGAAATGGCTCCGAACGGTTAAGTCCGGAGCCAGGTCCATCGGGCATCGGTTAAAGTTACAATTTAGTAGCGGCAGAAACGGCGTCCGTGCCGCCAGTAGCAGTCGCCATAGTCGTAGTCATAATAGTCGTCGTCATAGTATGGGTCGCCGAAGTAGATGTCCGGCCCCCATCCAAACCCGCCGCCTCGCCAATGACCGCGATGGCCGCCACGCCACCCGCCGCGGCCGCCTCCGAAATTGCGGGCCATGCGAGGGCCGCCAGCTCTTCCACCTCTAAAGCTTCCGCCTCCTGCCCCTCTCGCCGCAAAACTGCCGCTTGCGCGACCGCCACCGCTGAAGCCACCACCACCGTGGCCGCCGCCAGCGGAGAACCCGCCGCCGCCTCCTCCACCTCCGTGAACCTCGGCGGCGTTAGCCGCTGGAACGAAGGCCGCTAAAGACAACGCTGCGCCGAGCGCAGCCAGTGCGCTTATCTGCTTTCTCATGTGATCCTCTGTATGTTTTGAGCCGCACTTCGATATTCTGCTGGTGTTCGAAGCCGTCGTTGCTGGCTCTCCATGCATGGGCAACGCGCCGTCTGGATGAAGGTTGCGCGGACTGCGGAGCCCCTCGCTTGGGGTCGCGGTGTTCGAGGGTTTCAGGAGAGAAATCGCCCGCAAACTCGGGGCGCTAGCTTGGAAATGTGGGCTCAGGTCACGCTGACGCACGGCGCCAGCCGCGGCCATATATCCGGCCCCAATTTTCGGCGATCGAGCGATTGGCGACAGGGTGGGGTGGCCCTGCGACGTTTGGAGCGGGCGAAGGGATTCGAACCCTCGACCCCGACCTTGGCAAGGTCGTGCTCTACCCCTGAGCTACACCCGCGATTCCGTCACCGTCGGCACCTTGCGGCGCCGCGAGACACGCCTTATGGCGCATGTGCCAACCCATTGCAAGGGGCCGATCGCGGAAGGTTACGACGCCGCAGGACCATTGATGTGGAAGGCCGCAACGGCTTTGTAGCGAAAGAAGAATACCTATATGCCCCTCAGCCGCGAAGATCTGCTAATTCGCCTCGACGAGCTTGGAATCAAGACCACAACTGTCGAGCATCCTGCCGTGTTCACCGTCGCCGAAAGCCAATCGGTCGAGATCCCGTTGCCTGGAGCGCATACGAAGAATCTCTTTCTCAAGGACGAGCGCGGCACGCTTGTTCTCGTCGTCGCGAAAAGTACGACGCGTGTTGATCTTAAAGCGCTCGCCAAACGTCTCGGCACGGGGCGCTTTTCGTTTGGAAAGCCTGATCTGCTGATGAGCATGCTCGGGGTGACGCCGGGATCGGTGACAGCATTTGCCGTCGCAAACGATACGGAGCGGCGTGTCAGCGTGGTCATCGACGAGGCACTCATGGAGGGTGGCAGCGTGAACTGTCATCCACTGGAGAACACGGCGACGACCAACATTGCGTGTGAGGACCTTTTGCGGTTCATTCGATCCACTGGCCATGAACCCAGCGTCATGGCCCTGACCGCCGTCGATACAGCGGCGAGGAGTTGAGACCCATGGAATTTGGTACAAAGAAATCTGGTCCCGGAGCCACGGGTGCCGGGGACGTCATCAAGGACACGACGTCGGCGTCGTTCAAAGCCGATGTGATCGATGCCTCCAGGTCTGCGCCTGTGATCGTCGATTTCTGGGCGTCCTGGTGCGGTCCATGCAAGCAATTGACGCCGCTGATCGAGAAGGTCGTGCGGAGCTACGGCGGCAAGGTCCGGCTGGCGAAAGTCAACGTCGATGAAAACCAGGCGATCGCGGCGCAGCTTCGCGTACAATCGCTGCCGACGGTCCTCGCATTTCGCGACGGCCAGCCGATTGACGGGTTTGTCGGTGCGCAGCCCGAAAGCGCCATCAAGGCGTTCGTCGATCGTCTGGTGGCAGACGATGCCGATCTCGGTCTCGGCGAACTCATAAAGTCGGCGGAAGATTTATTGGAGCAAGGAGATCTGCAGGGCGCGGCAGAGATTTTCGCAACGGTCCTGCAGGAGGATCGGAGCAATGCCGAGGCGCTGGCCGGTCTGGCGTCCTGTTATCTGCGAAGCGGCGATGTTGGCCGGGCGAAGCAAACGCTTGCGCTCGTTCCGCCGGATAAGCGCGAAATCGCCGCCGTCCGGAGCGTTGAAGCCGCGCTTTTGCTTGCCGAAAAGGCATCTTCTGCGGGCGATCTTTCCACTTTGAAACGGCGTCTGGAGCAAAATCCCGAGGATCATCAAGCACGCTTCGACCTTGCCGTCGGGCTGGCGACGAGCGGGGAAAGGGCCGAAGCCCTTGATCTTCTGCTTGATCTCGTCAGGATGGACAGCCAATGGAACGAGGAAGCCGCGCGTAAGCAACTCTTGCAGTTTTTTGACGCTTGGGGTCCGAAAGAGCCGCTGGTGACAGAAGGACGACGCCGGTTATCGTCGCTCTTGTTTCGTTGATATCGCGAACGTCCCGCGGAGATGAACTAATTTGACGCTGACAGAACGCTACACGCGCCCGGCCGATTTGCCCGCGAGAATTCCGGTCTTTCCGCTCCGGGGCGCTATCCTGTTGCCGCGCGCGACCCTGCCGCTCAATATCTTCGAGCCGCGCTATCTGGAAATGATGGATGACGTGATGTCGGGTGCGCGCGTCATAGGCATTCTGCAGCCGACGCTTGCGGACGATGACGATCAGGAAAGCCCGGTCGATAAAACCGCAGGGTTGCGTTCCGTCGGATGCGCAGGCCGCGTGACTTCATATCAGGAACTCGACGACGGGCGGTTGATCATCACGTTGACCGGCATCACACGCTTTGAATCTGTCGG
Organism: Hyphomicrobium sp.; assembly: GCA_035547255.1. Lineage (GTDB taxonomy): Bacteria > Pseudomonadota > Alphaproteobacteria > Rhizobiales > Hyphomicrobiaceae > Hyphomicrobium_B. Next base: position 3,963 of record DASZVX010000105.1, on the reverse strand, counting down.
CGAAACCGAGACGGACAAACTGTATCGCATCATGAGCGTCAGTTACGACCGGTTTGCGAGCGATTTGACAGAAGGGCTCGGGGAAGAGCTCGTCGACCGGCAGAATTTGCTGCGTGTGCTGAAGACTTATCTTGAAGTTAACCGGCTCAAGACGGACTGGGCGACGATCCAACGGGCGTCGAATGAATTTCTCATCAATGCGCTGTCGGTGATGTGTCCTTACGGACCTGAAGAGAAGCAGGCTTTGCTGGAAGCGAAGGATCTGAGGTCACGCGCCGAGGTCCTCGTAGCGCTCGCCGAAATCGATTTGGCTTCAAACGGTAGCAGTGGCTCCACGCTGCAATAACATGAGCACGTTTGCCCGGGGTTTTCGCACACATGGGCTCGAATATCGAAAACGAAGAAGACCAAACGAATGCGGTCGATCCCAAATTGCTTCAATTGCTTGTTTGTCCGTTGACCAAGACACGTCTGATCTACGATGCCGCGGCGCGCGAGTTGATCAGTACGGCGGCGGGTCTGGCCTTTCCGATCCGTAACGGCGTTCCGTTGATGATCGAGGATGCAGCACGTCATTTGACGGACGACGATCTCAAGGGACGCTAAGCCTTTGGCGCCGAATATGTGCAGTACTGATTACTGCAACAATTTCAAAGGAATTGGTCATAAAGTTTGATCATTTTTTGCTGCTTAACCAAATCTCTTTAGAGTCCGTAAAACATAAAGGTCGAGGGTCGCTGCATTTAGGGGCAAGCGACCTTGTTGCAGAAATTTTTTCCTGCGCGAATTGCCGATTGGCGCGCTGTACCACGCAATGTGATTGCGTCCGGTCGGCGCCTGCTGAGATCCGGGCGCGTGGTGTGGGGGATGACGTCGGCAGGTCTTGTGCTGGCGACTTACGGTATTGTTTTTCAATGGCAATGGCTGGCATTCGATTTCGGCACGCTCAGCGTGGTCGCTGGTATCCTGCTTCTCGCACTCGGCTCATTGCTCGGCTTGACGCTCACGGAGCGTCGAGAGCTTGCGGCGAGCCGCGCCCAAGATGTCGCCCAAGATGTCAATTATGCTCGCGATGCAGTTGGGCTTGAACACGTCAAGGATGAGCATTGGAAGCTTGCCGATCGCGCTTCGTACTACCGCGATCTTCTCGATGTACAGCGGGATTTCGTCATCCGGCGTTCGACCGACGGGCGGCTCGTTTTTGCGAACCGAGCATTTTGCGACGCCTTTGGCGTTTGCTCGGAAGACTTGGTCGGGTCGACATTCGAGCCGCCCGTCCTTCTAGCGGATGAGCTGCCGGAGGGCTCAGCATGTTGCCGCCGGATCGTCCAACTGTTGCGCACCAAAAAGGGCAAGCGCTGGATTGCCTGGGACGTTCAGGAAATCAAAAGCGAAGCAGGCAAGGCCGAGCTTCAAAGCGTCGGTCGCGACGTCACCGTTGAGCGGGCGATTGAGCGGGAGCTGAAAGAAGCGCGCAATCAAGCCGAAGCCGCAAGTCGCGCCAAGTCCCGCTTTCTTGCGTCCATGAGCCATGAAATCCGCACGCCGATGAACGGCATCCTCGGCATGATCAGTCTCATGCGCGATACGCAGCTCGATGCGGAGCAGCGGACGTGCGCACGAATTGTCGAAGATTCGGCGCGCGCGTTGCTCAATCTCATCGACGATATTCTCGATTTCTCAAAAATCGAGGCGGGCAAGCTCGATCTTGCGAGCAAGGTCTTTTCGCTCAAGGGCTGCGTTGCGCAAGCTATGCAGCTTTTGGGGCCGGGGGCCGCTGCAAAGCGGCTGTCGTTTACGTCGACCGTCACCAACGATGTGCCCGAGTGGGTGCGCGGGGATGAAATGCGAGTTCGGCAGATCGTGCTCAATCTGCTGTCGAATGCCGTAAAGTTCACGGAAGACGGTGGAATCGGCGTTTGCCTGTCGGTGACGAACGAACAAGACAGTGCGGATGGTCAATGCGCGATCGCGATCAAGGTTACGGATACGGGCGTTGGCGTTCCGCCGGAGTTCATGGCGCGACTGTTCGACGAGTTCGAGCAGGGCGATACGACGACATGCCGTTACCCGGGGGGAACAGGGCTCGGCCTTGCAATCTCCAAGCGGCTCGCCCGTGCTATGGGAGGCGACATCTATGTCGATGCCAATTCCGGGCAGGGTGCGTCGTTCACCGTCGTCCTTCGTTTCGATGTGGCGGAGTGCCCGGAGTTCCATAGTCCGATTGCGGTAGCGCCGAGATTGCCTTTCGTGTGCGATGCCAACTTGGCGTTGGACTTGGCGGCGGTCTGCAATGTCCGAGGGGGGTTCAACGTCCTCATTGCGGAGGACAATCCAATCAATGCACTGCTCGCTCGAAAGATCGTTGCGCGCGCTGGCGGCAGTTCGACCATCGTTGGAGACGGCCGCCTGGCGATTGCGGCGGTGTGGGAAACGCTTCAGCGCCGTGAGGCGGCTTTCGATCTCATTCTGATGGATGTTTTGATGCCCGGCGTCGACGGCATCATGGCCGCGAAGTCCATCAAGGAGCTTTTCAACGAGCGCAAAAACTCGGGGTTCGTTTGCCCGCCGATCGTCGCCTTGACCGCCAACGCCTTCGCCGAGGATCGCGAGCGATGCTACACGGCCGGGATGGACGATTACCTCGCGAAACCATTCGAAGCCCATCAGCTTCACGACGTACTGCTGCGCTGGATGCCGCAGCGGGTCGAAAATGCATCGCCTGCGGCCTAAATCGCGCGTTATAAATCTCAAAACTGTCACGGAATCGTGCTAGCTCCCGCGCTGGGTGATTGGTGAGGATGGTTCGGCCATGTGGCAGGCGATTGCGGACCGCGAGAAGCGGCGCGTTGGATTGCCAGTCAAAATTCCTGCAGGCAAAATCCCGACGGGACTTGCGGCTCTCGAGGCGCTGAAGGGCTCGTCGCGGCGTCTCGGCGTCTTTTCCCGGAACATCGAACCTAAAATCTATGGCCGGGTTGGAAATCTCGAGGTTCGCTTGGCGCGAACCTGGTCGGAGATCAAGCTCGCCCAGCGGCTTCGCTATCAGGTTTTTTACGAAGAGATGTCCGCGACCCCGACGCGGCTCGCTCAATTCAGGCGTCGTGACGAAGACGCTTATGATGCGATCTGCGATCATCTGCTGGTCGTCGATCTCGATCAAACGAAGCCCGCGCGCGCCGGTCGTCCGGAGCGTCCCAAGGTCGTCGGCACCTATCGAATTCTCCGGCAGGAGGTCGCCGAGCGGGGGCCTGGATTTTACTCGGCCAGCGAATACGACATCGCTGCACTACTTAACGCCAAGTCGCGCACGAGCCGGTTTATGGAGCTCGGCAGGTCATGCGTGTTGGCGCCTTATCGCAGCAAGCGCTCCGTCGAGCTGCTCTGGCACGGTCTCTGGACGTACGTGCGGGAAAATCGCATCGACGTCATGATCGGCTGCGCAAGTTTCGAAGGCACCGATCTCAAGGAGCATGAGCTGGCGCTCAGCTATCTGCATCATCGCGCGCTGGCGCCGGACGAGTGGCGCTGCAGGGCGCGTGAGGATTTTTATGTTTCGATGGATCGGATGCCTGTTGCTGCCATCGATGCGAAGGCTGCGCTGAAAGCCATGCCGCCGCTGATCAAAGCCTACCTTCGGCTTGGCGCCTACGTTGGAGACGGGGCGGTGATCGACCGGCAATTCGGCACGACGGATGTAATGATCATCATGCCGGTTGAAAATATCGATCCGCGTTATTTCGAGCATTACGGGACGCCGGACGAGACCAAGAGCCGAATTGCTGCCGACGCCTGAACGCCGTCGCTTTATTTGTGCACTGGCGCGCAAATCGGCAACACCGGGCTTTTCATCATTCATTTGTGGATTGGCAAAGCGTTTCGCGCCGATTGCTGTCGTTTGCGCTCGAGGCCCTACCAATGCCGGGGGATAAGCCAGGGGTCGGCTGGTTGCCGTTCGCCCGG
>DASZVX010000104.1:0-8071 GCA_035547255.1 Hyphomicrobium sp. | reverse complement strand
AAAAGAAAAAGGGCGGCCGGAGCCGCCCTTCGTTTTTTTTAAGGATCGTAAGGAGAACGGCGTTACGCCGCCTTCTCCAGGGACTGGCTCCATTTGCCGAGTGCCGCAAGCCCGTTCATTTTCGCACGATGCGTGAAGGCGCGCTGACCGGCAGCAACATTCTCGGATTTGCCGCCCCACGTCTTGATCGCGGCCGCCTGCAGCGCCCGTCCATATGAGAAGGTCAAAGACCAAGGCAACGGCCCCGCAGCGTTCATCAACGACAGATGCTCCGTCGCGGCTTCGTCCGATTGTCCGCCCGAAAGGAACGCGATGCCCGGAACAGCCGCAGGCACCGTCTCCTTCAGGCACTTGATCGTCTTTTCCGCAACCTCGGCAGCGCTCGCCTGCTTCGAGCACTTCTGGCCGGCGATGATCATGTTCGGTTTCAGCACCATGCCTTCGAGGTTGACGCGAGCGTCGTAAAGCTCGCGGAATACGGTGCGCAGCGTCCACTCCGTCACCCGATAGCACTCGTCGATGTCGTGCGAAGCATGTGCGCCGTCCATCAGAACTTCCGGCTCGACGATCGGCACGATATTCGCTTCCTGCGCGAGAGCGGCATAGCGGGCGAGCGCATGGGCGTTGGCTTTGACGCAATTCCACGTCGGGCAGCCGTCGGCGATCGTGATGACCGCGCGCCACTTCGCGAACCGTGCGCCGAGTTTGTAGTATTCGGCAAAGCGCTCGCGAAGGCCGTCGAGCCCCTCGGTGATCGTCTCGACCTTGGAGGTTGGTCCGGCGAGCGGCTTCGCGCCCATATCGACCTTGATGCCCGGGATCGACCCAGCCGCTTTCATGATGTCGACGAGCGACGTGCCGTCTTTTGCCTTCTGGCGGATCGTCTCGTCGTAGAGAATGACGCCCGAGACGTAATTCTTCATGCCTTCGGTCGCGCGGAACAGCATCTCGCGATAGTCGCGGCGACTCTCCTCGGAAGAGGCGAGATTGATCGTGTCGAACCGCTTCTTGATGGTGCTCGTGCTTTCGTCCGCGGCCAGGATGCCCTTGCCGGGCGCAACAAGAGCGCGGGCGATGTCTTCGAGTTTTTCGCTCATATTTGCCTCCTAAATGGCCGTTTGTAATTTTGTGATCTGAACGACAACGGGCGCCTTCGCTGGCGCCCGTCCGAACTTGCTGGGATCAGATCAGTTTTCCCATTGCGACGGCGGTGTCCGCCATGCGGTTCGAGAAGCCCCATTCGTTGTCGTACCAGGACAGAACGCGAACCAGCTTGCCATCCATGACCTTCGTCTGATCGAGATGGAAGATGGACGACCGGCTATCATGGTTGAAGTCGATCGAAACATTCGGCTGATCGGTAACCCCGAGGATGCCCGCGAGTTCCTGCGACGCGGCGCGCTGGATTGCGGCGTTGATCTCGTCCTTCGATGTCTCACGCTTCGAAACGAACTTGAAATCGACGACCGAGACATTTGGGGTCGGAACGCGGATCGACGTGCCGTCAAGCCGGCCGTTGAGTTCGGGCAGCACGAGCCCGACGGCCTTGGCCGCACCCGTCGACGTCGGGATCATCGACATTGCAGCGGCACGCGCCCGGTAGAGGTCCTTGTGCAGGGTATCGAGTGTCGGCTGATCGCCGGTATAGGCGTGGATCGTCGTCATGAAGCCTTTGTCGATGCCGACGAAATCGTGGAGCACCTTGGCGACCGGCGCGAGGCAGTTCGTCGTGCACGACGCGTTCGAGACGACGAGATGATCCTTCGTGAGCTTGTCGTTGTTGACGCCGTAGACGACCGTCAAGTCGGCGCCTTCGGCTGGAGCCGAAACGAGCACGCGCTTGGCGCCCGCATCGAGATGCGCCTTCGCTTTCTCCTTCGACGTGAAGATGCCGGTGCATTCGAGCGCGATATCAACGCCAAGAGCCTTATGTGGCAGCTCGGCGGGATTCTTGACCGCGGTCACCTTCATCGGCCCGCGGCCGGCGTCGATCGTGTCGCCTGAGACCTTGACCTCGTGAGGGAAACGGCCGTGAACGCTGTCGAAGCGCAAAAGATGCGCGTTCGTCTCGACGGGTCCGAGATCGTTGATGGCAACGACTTCGATATCCTTGCGCCCACTCTCGATGATTGCGCGCAGCACATTGCGACCGATGCGGCCGAAACCGTTGATCGCGACCTTCACTGTCATTCTCAGGAATCCTCCGGGATCAGGAAGAAGGGGCCGGGTGCAACGGAAACAATGTTCCACCAGACCCTTCTTGCATTCGCTCAATATTTAGGGGGTCTTTAACGTGACGGTATAGGACTCTGTCAATGAGGCAACCCCCGATGCTCGGCGGCCGCTCTTCAATTTTTCGCTGGAACGCACCGAAACACGCTGACGTTTATTGACGTCGTTTACGATACGCACGTAACTTGGAGGGACGAGACTTGGTGATAAGCGTGTCAATCGTGTCGCCCGAGAGGGCGTAGAGAGGCCATGACTGTACGCAACACCGCGAAGATTAAGCGGGCTGATGATATAAAGCCTGCCAGGAAGCTCGCCATTGATGGTGACGTCCGGGCAGAGAATGTGCGGCTTCGGGCGGAGCTTGCGACCGCCCAGCAGCGGATCGCGGAACTGGAGCAGCGCACTGCTGATGCCCTGAACCGGATTGATTGGGCTCTCGATTCGCTTCATAATCATAGCCCAAACGAATGAGCGTGTGCGTCGTTCAATCGGAGGGGCGGCAGCGCCGTCGACGTGAGTGGCTGACGTTTCAATCAATTTCAACGGGCGCAGCTATCGCTTTTCGTGTGGCGATAACGAAGTTCATCGGCTCGAAGAAATCGCGAAGTATCTGACGGCCAAGCTCGAAGAGCTGATGCGCGAGAACGGCAACGTCAGCGACGAGCGGCTGATGTTGATGGCCGCTCTGACGATCACGGACGAGCTGTTCGATGCCCGAGCCGACGTCGACGAGCTTCTGGAAGGCTCTCCCGAGGAAACAAAAGCCGCCGAAATGACTTCGCCGCGGCGGACGGCATTTGGTTAGCCGCCGCTCGAATTCGAGACGCGGGCGATTTTCCTGTCATTATTTGGCTTAACGCACTGTCCGGCGGTCTGAATTTCCGGATGGCTCTGGATTTTTGGCGCCTCCTCGCCTAATTCTCGGGGTGCTGCGGGGCTCGTTAGGGGCAATATGACCCGGGGGCCTATAAGATCCGCACGGGCGCTGTCCCTGACCGGAGCCGTGGCTTCGGACACATGGTGCCCACCTACGCTCGTAGGGACCACGCGGGATCATGATCCCGACGGCCTTCGCGGCACTTGATCCTTGAGGTAATACCGGGTGACTGACGAGACGAAGTTAAAGGCCAAAAAAGAGCTGCGTGCCCAGGCAATTGAGCGCCGCAAGATGGCCTTCGAACAACACGGACCGGAGGCGAGCCGGAAGATCGCTGCGCATGGCGTCGATTTTCTCTCGGCAAATCCCGGAGCGATCGTATCGGGCTTTGCAGCCATCAACGACGAGATCAATCCGGCTCCATTAATGACGTGGCTGCAGGCCGAGGGGTTTCGCTTGGCGCTGCCGGTAATGCAGGGGCGGGGCAAGCCGCTTCTGATGCGGGCATGGACGCCGGGCGATGCGATGAAAGCAGCCGCCTGGGGGATTGCCGAGCCGACGGACGACAAGCCCGCGCTCGATCCCGACATTCTGCTTGTGCCGCTTCTCGCCTTTGATGTGCGCGGCTATCGGTTGGGATACGGCGGCGGGTTTTACGATCGCACGCTCCACCGGTTAAGAAAGTTGAAACCGGTCGTAGCCGTAGGGCTCGCCTACGACGAACTGAGAGTCGACGCCGTGCCCGCCGAAAGCTATGACGAGCGCCTCGATTGGGTGCTTACCCCATCGGGTCCTATCCATTGCCTCGACTCCTAATCCAGGCTCTTTGATGCGTCTTTTGTTTCTCGGCGATATTGTTGGTCGGCCGGGCCGTACGGCGGTTTGTGATGCGCTGCCCGGCCTGATCACACGTTATGCAATCGATTTTGTCGTCATTAATGGCGAGAACGCTGCTGGCGGCTTCGGGATTACCGAAGCGATCTTCAACGATGTGATCGATGCGGGCGCCGATTGCGTGACGCTCGGCAACCACTCGTTCGATCAGAAAGATACGCTCGTCTACATCGGCCGCCACGACCGCTTGATCCGCCCGCTCAACTATCCGAAAGGCACGCCTGGCAAAGGTTCCGCGCTGTTGAAGGCGAAAAACGGCGCCGACGTCCTCGTAATCAACGCGATGGGGCTCGTTTTCATGCCCGATCTGAATTGTCCCTTTCGCGCCATCGATGCGGAACTGACAGCCTGCTCCTTGAAGCATGGCGCCGACGTGATCCTCGTCGATTTTCACGCCGAGGCGACGAGCGAAAAGCAGGCGATGGGGCTTTTCCTTGATGGTCGCGCCAGCGTCGTCGTCGGCACACATACGCATACGCCGACAGCGGACGCGCGCATTCTACCGGCGGGCACCGCCTACATGACGGACGCCGGCATGTGCGGCGACTACAACTCTGTGCTGGGTATGGACAGCGACGAGCCTATAAATCGCTTCCTGACCAAGATCCCCCGCAGCCGTTACGAACCCGCAACCGGGCCCGGCACCCTGTCCGGCTTGCTGGTCGACATTAATGACGCGACGGGCCTTGCGACGCGCGTCCAGCCGCTCCGCAAGGGGCCATGCCTTGAGCCCGCTATCCCTGAAATCTGACGGATGCTGCGTAAGGCTTGACCGTCGCCATCGGAGCCGCGAAAAGGAGCGGCAATCCGCAGAAGCAGCACGTACAACGGACTGACCAATGGCCGGCCATTCGCAATTCAAGAACATCATGCACCGCAAGGGCAAGCAGGACGCCATGCGCGCCAAGCTCTTTGCGAAACTCGCCCGCGAAATCACCGTCGCCGCAAAGTCCGGGACGCCGGACCCTGATATGAACGCGCGCCTTCGCCTCGCGATCCAGGAAGCGCGCGCCGAGAACATGCCGAAGGACAATATCGAGCGGGCAATCAAGAAGGCGCTCGGCGGCGATCTCGCGAACTATGAAGCGGTGCGCTACGAAGGCTACGCGCCGGGCGGCGTCGCCGTCATCGTCGAAGCCCTGACCGACAATCGCAATCGTACGGGAGGTGTCGTCAGAAGCGTCTTCACAAAACACAACGGCAACCTCGGCGCGACGGGCGCCGTCAGCCACATGTTCAACCACATCGGCGAGATTACCTACAAGCCGGAGACGGGATCCTCCGAAGCGGTGCTCGATGCTGCAATCGAGGCAGGCGCCGACGACGTTCAGTCCGATGCAAACGGCCACGTCATCGTCTGCGCATTTGAATCTCTTGGCTCCGTTGCTGCCGCCCTCGAAAAAGCACTCGGCGAAGCGCAAAGCGTCAAGGCAGTGTGGAAACCGAACCTCACGACGCAAGTCGATGAAGACAACGCCCAGACGATCATGAAGATGCTGTCGGCGCTCGAGGATGATGACGACGTGCAGAACGTCTATGCCAACTTCGAAATTTCGGATGAGGTCCTGAAGAAGCTGACCGCCGCCTGATCCGGTGCGCTGGTTCGCGGCTGCATTCTCCGCGCCGCGTTAGCTTACGACATAGAAGATGCCGAGGAAGATCGCCATTAGTCCGGCGATGATCATCAAGAACGCGACAATTCCAAAGAATTGCGACATCGCACGCCGGAAGTTACCAGCGGCGGAAGATTTCGACGTCTTTTTGCCCTTGAGAATCTGGCCGGCCGAGGTTTCGCGCTGCGCGTTCGCAATTTGGTCGCGCGCGCCGAGGAGCCTTGCCCAATGGAACAGCAGAAAGCCAGCTATGACCAGCACGACGCCGGAAGAAATCCAGAGAGGATGACCAAAAGTCGGTTCCATTGCTTTCCCGATTTGGCAACGGACGCATCCGCGTCCTGGTCCGGCCAGATGGCAACACTTAAAGCGAAAAGATGGTAATGGCGAGCCCCGCCGACAGCGTGTTTTGGGGCGTGCGCGACGCAAAAAAGGCTTTATGATCGGATCGTGTGCCGGCCGCGTGGGAGACGGGCATGTCGTCGGACGTACGAGTGAGGGGAGGGGGCCGAACGCGTATCGGCCTCGTTGTCGTCCAAGGCGTCGGTGACACCGAGCCGGGGTATTGCGTTAACGCTCTTCTCGACACGCTGGCCGCGACAAGGCCCGGCTACAGCGTTCTGCCTGCAAATGAATTCAACCGTATCGCGGAGCCGGGTATTGACGACCCGGCACCAGTATTTCCCGTCATTCGCCGGGGCGGACGCCACACGAGCGGCGTCGATATCGAAGCGGTCGAAGTCCATCTGGCCGATCTGACGGCGATGGGGTCCGGGCGGCTCGACACTTTGCTCGGGCTCTTCAGGGTCATCTTTGAATCGCACCACCTCGTCGATGCGATGCTCTCGCGCTCTCTCGGAGTCGTGGCCGTCATCGTGCGCGCGATCCTCTGGTTTGCTGCATGGCTTCTGCGCGGCCCAATTGCAGCGTTGACCGTCGCGACGTCTCTGATCTGCGCAGTCTATCTCTATGAACCGAAATGGCTCGGCATCGATCGCTTCGACGCGGGACTTCAATTCATCATCGTGCAGACGGTCTTATGCGTGGCCGGATTCTATCTCGGCTACCGCATCGTCAAAGGTCAGGATTTTTCCTGGTACGACGCAGCGTTCTGGCTGGTCTTCACGAGCGCCGCACTCGTTGTGCTGGCAGCGAACGGCGCCCTGATCCCGGTCACGGATCTCTTTCCGCCGTTGAAGGTCCGTGGTCCCCAGATCGCGCTGGCGACGAGCAATTGTCTGCCGACCGATCCACTCGCCGCTTGTTACGTCAACGGACTCTATCGCGTCATCATCTACGGTTGGCGCTTTTGGGGTGCCTTGATTTTGGTTGCGACCTGTCTGCTGTTCACCGCGCTGGGTAGTCGGCGCAAGTCGGGCGATCCATCGCGGCTTGCGGCGCTATCGACCAGCGTCGGCATTCTGATCATGCAGTTCCTGCTGTGGACGACGCTTGTCGTCACGATCATCTATACGATGCTGACGCGCGCCGAGACGGGCTCATCGCTGCAGGCCATCCGGAACGCCGTTCTCGGCGCGGTTCGCGACAAGAAGATCGCCGTCGACAACCCGATCCTCCCGTACCTGCAGGTGCCGGACCTGAAACTCGAATGGATCGCGCGCTTCAAGTTCATCTACGCGGCGGCGGCCCTGACGGTCATGGCGTTTCTGGTCGGCGCCTGGCTCCTGATGCGCATCCGGCGCTATCGCGCCCGCATTGGCCTCGATGATCTCGAGCACACGGCGCGAACCATGCCGCGCCTTCTCTTCAGTCCGTGGCTCGTGGGGCTGCTGATCGGAGCGTTCCTGATCGTGCTGACATTCGTTTTCTTTCAGCCCGAAATGGAATCGAACCACGCTTTTATCTCATTCCGCAGTTTCGTGCTGCCGCTGGCTGCCGTCGCGGCATTGCTCGTGCCGTTGTCGTTCGGCCATCGCGTCGCGAACGTCATCCAGATCGCCCGCGACCTGATTGATCACAACTACCGGCCGAGCCTCGAGGCCGCGTTCTTTTTCATTCCGGCGAGGTTCCGGCCTGCATCGGAGCGGCCGCGCCGCGCTCGCATCCAGGAACGGTTGAAGCTCGTTCTCAAAACCTTCGTCCAGCACCAGGGCTACGACGGCGTGATCTTCCTGGCGCACAGCCAGGGCGCGATCGTCGCCTACGACTACCTCCGCGACAACGGTCCGACGTACGCCGAGCTCGGGGATGCGTCTCCGGCGCTTTTGACCTTCGGATCGCCGCTCGGCAGCATCTACCAGAAGTATTTTCACGAATATGCCGCCTCGCGTCCCGTGCCTCTCGGCATCGCGGCGCGCTTGAAGTGCTGGATCAACCTGTACCGGGTCGACGACTATATCGGCGGCCGCGTCACGGCTCCGTCCGGCTTGCGCGTCGACAATCACGTCATGGGTCCCGGCGGCCACACCGGCTACTGGACGGAGCCCGACGTCGC
>DASZVX010000103.1:0-30499 GCA_035547255.1 Hyphomicrobium sp. | reverse complement strand
CACCCGTCTCGTTAAAGACGACAGCGGTCGGAAGAGAATTCGGTACGACGTGCAGGCCGCGCGTTGAGGTGGAGCACCCGTGGCGAACAATCCTGAAGCCATCGGCCAACTGCTGGCCAATAGCGCTCTGATGAAGGACGAACGCGAGCTTCTTCGTAAACAGGAGGAGCCCAGGGATGCAACAAAGACGAGCTCGCATCCAAAAGCGGAGCCGATCGTCAACAATAACAAAACCGTTGAAACGGTGCTGCTGACGCTGCTCGATGAGCAATTGCACGCAGCCGAAGCCGAGGTTGCGAGCCAGCCGAAAAGCACCAATGCAACGGATGGCGATATCAATGCTCAGAAGCGCGTTGCAGCCAAATATACCGCGGACGGGCTCACCCCCGGTGACGACCCCTTGCCGCCGGGGCCCGTAATTCTGAACGATCAGGTCCGAATGCGGGAGACACCCTCGGTTGTCTCGGCGGACCTGCAGACCTTCGTGCAGCGCTTCGCGGCAGTTGCGGCCGGACAACCGACTGCGGCTGCAAGCGAGACTCGCGCCACCGCCCGCCGCAGTATCGGAATCGCCGCGGCGCTATTCAACCGTGCATCGCCGCTACGGCTCGCGAGCGCCATCGCCGTGCTGCTCTGGCTTGTCGCGCTCATCGTGCGATGGGCGGTGGGGTAATGGAGCGGGAGCGTCGGACGGCCCTGAACCCATCAAACGGATTGCGGTCGGATGTCCGGCTTGACCGTTTCATCGTCGGAACTGCGCGTCGGCTGGCTCTTGCCGATGTGAGCGAGCAACGCCAGCAACGCCGGATCGCTGCTCAAATCGGCAAAAGGACGCGCGGACGACGATGGCTCATCGGTGCCGTTGCTCGCGAGCCGGACGACGCTTCTCGGCTGCGAAACGGCCGGAGCCGAAACAGAAGAGGTCTCGCTTTCCGGCGCTACTGCGACTGCAACGCTCGGCTGCGAGGCGGCGACGACCGACGCGGGTTGCGGATTGGCCGTTCCGTTACCGAACCAGGCGACCTCCTGCAGTCGTCGTTGGACAAGTCCGTCAACGGCCGAGCCGCCAGCATTGTGGTATTGCAGAAAAAGGGTGCGCGCTTTGTCCATGTCACCGCTCGAGACCGCTGCTCCGAGGCCGCTCTGCGTCCAGGCGGTTCCAGCGTTGTAGGTCAACGACGTGAGTGCGGCGCGACTGCCATCATCAAGGCCCGGCGCGAAACGATCGACAAAATCAGAGGCTTTGTTGATCTCGCCTTCAAAACGCCGGTCGGCTTCAGCCTTGTCGATGACCTCGCCGGCGTAACGGGCGCGCGTCCCATAGCCGTTCGAATTCTGCGCGTAGTCCCACCGGGACTCGGCAGAAAAACCTTCGAATTTTTTTATGGCGTCGAGATAGCTCTGGTCCAGCATGAGCCATGCTTGCCATGCGGAGCTTGCAGCAAGCTGGTCTCCGCGTGCAGGATTCCCGTTTGCGGACTAGCGCCGGACGCGGGCAACGTCTCTCAGGACACTCGCCTCGAGTTGTACCTCGTCCAAGCGATGCTTCAGCACGTCGCCGATACTGATGAGACCGACAACCGCGCCATTGACGACGACGGGCAAGTGACGGATTCGGCGCTGCGTCATGACGTTCGCGACGATTGCGACGCTGTCTTCAGGTGCGCACGTCACCACCGATCGCGTCATGATGTCGGACACGCGCATTTCCGCCAGACCGCTGCCGAACTCGTCGATGCCGCGCGCCAAGTCGCGTTCGGAAACAATGCCCTGCAATTTGCCCTCGGCATCAAGGACGAGCATGGCGCCAACAGCTTCCGTTCTGAAGCCGTGGGCCAGGGCACGCAACGTGGCGTTCGGCTCGATGGTCTTCACCGCAGAGCCTTTGGCTTTCAGAATATCGGAAACGCGCATCTGATCGGTCCAATCAAGATCAGCCAGTCCTTCACAATTACCGGCATGCAGGCGTTGCAGTGCCGATAATAAAGCGGCTCTATCCTCAGCATTCAGAAGATCGAGGCGATGGCGGTCGGGGCCGGCGATGAGGTCCGGCAGGTTTTCGACCACCACGGTTCCGGCGCCGAACGCCGGTGTTTCCTTGCAAAATGCGCTGCGCGTCGTGATGGCTGGAAAGCCTGCCGCTGCCGCGGCTTCTCTTCCAATTCGCCCTGCTTCGATCGCAACGCAGTGTCTCGGATCGATGTCGATCTGCGCCAGCGCGTCCTTATAAAGACGTTCGCAATCGCCGCCGTATCCGACATCATCGGCGACGACAAGATTGAATGCCTCGCGTCCGCGCTGTCCCAGAACCGTTTCAAGCAGCTTTTCCGTATCGCGGCGTGCGAGCATCGAGACGAGGACAAGGCGCAGCCCCTCGGCGCGAGCCGTAACGATGAGTTCGCGAATACCGGGACGAGCTTCGATCCGGCTATCGGATAGCATTTCGCTGAATATCTTGGATGCACGGCGATGCATCGCTTGAATGAGAAACGTGAAATCTTCAGTCTCAGGCCGGCCGCGCAGAAGCGAGCGAACGTAGTGCGCCATGCGCGCTTCACTGCTACCGAGCTTGGTCGTCAGCGCGAAACCTTCGCGGTCGCAAGACCATTCAAAATCTGATTCTGAGAAAGCCTTCGCAAACGCTCGCCAGCGTACGTCTTCGGTTTCCGCAAGCGCGCCGTCTGCTCGAATGGTAATGACCTGAAGTGTCATCTGCTGCCGTTCACCACCTAAGGTCTGTGAACCTTAGTACTCCGGACGGGGGGTTCCGCCAACGCGACGTAAAGTCTGCTAAACGTGGCTTAAATTGAGGCCGTTGAAAATTTCGCACGATAGGCTGATCGTCGCGGCGACCCCCCGGTCATGCTGCACTGCAGAGCAAGTTTGGAGATAATTGGGTTCGCCGGATTGGCTTAACGCAGTTCATCACGCAGCCAAGGCATCGACTCACGAAGGCCGGTGACAACCGAGCGATCGAGCGCTGTTTTACATGCGCGCGTCAGGTCACGAGGCAGGGCCCCGAGCTCCTGCCTCCGGCTGACCAGGGTCAGCGTTCGCCTGAGGCTCGGGCCGGGTAGGGGGGCTGTGCGTATGCGGCCGTCCAACGCCGTTTCGGCGACGCACACCGGGGTTGAAATCGCGAAGCCTTTGCCGCGCGCGACCATGTCCGTCACGCCGAACGGCGTATCGAATTCCAAACCATGAGGAAAATCGATATTCAACCGGCGGAGATGGCGCTCGATGTCGATACCCGTCCTTGAGCGCGCACTATAGCGCAGGAACGGCAGCCGCTCCGTCGCCTGGGCGAGGTCCGCAATGGATCTCGGTATTTTCGCCCTTTCTGGAAAGACTAAAATATAGGGCTCATTCAATAGCTCGAACCGGTCCAAGCCCTCGACATCGCTCATGTCGTCGACGCCAATGAAAAGGTCGAGGTTACGGGTCAACAGCGCGCCCGCGTGGGCGGAAGTCAAACCAGACTGAATGGACACTTGCTCGGCGTGATCGGCCAGAAACGACGCGACAGGACCTGTCAGAGCCCGCGATAAACTATCGACCAATCCGGCACGGATGAGCGCCAACCGGCCGCGCGCCGTGTGCCGGATTGCCGACGTGATCTGCCGCGCTTCCGATAGAAGACCAGAGGCGCGCTGGCGCATGATCTCGCCCGCCGGAGTCAAAGCAATCGGTCGAACGCTGCGATCGAAAAGCTTTACGCGCGTTTTCGTTTCGAGATCCGCAATAGCTTGGGAAATCGCAGGCTGCGTGAGCGAAAGTTTCTTCGCTGCGGCAGCCATCGAACGCGCTTCGCAGACAGCCAGGAAGGCTTCGAGCGCGTGGAGGTCAAACGGGAGCCGACTTTGACGAGCGGTCATGCCGCGCATAATAAGAATGACTTATATTAAGGTCAATTCCCGGCTGATGTATAAGTCAATCCGCTGGTTTCGAGGACGATCCATGCCATCCACGACAGGGATTAAAACATAGCCATGCCGTCCGATCACTATTCGATATTTTCAGTTTTGCTTGAGGCGCTCCGGGGTCAGTCCGGGTGGCGTCCGGCTTGGCGCAAGGCCAGTCCGAAGCCCGCCTACGACGTCGTTCTCGTCGGCGGTGGCGGACATGGCCTTGCGACGGCTTATTACCTCGCCAAGCGATACGGCCTCAAGAACGTGGCCGTCATCGAGAAGGGCTGGGTCGGCTCGGGCAACATCGGTCGTAACACGACGATCGTCCGCTCGAACTACCTGCTTCCCGGCAACGTTCCGTTTTACGAAACGAGCATGAAGCTCTGGGAAGGGCTCGAGCAGGACATCAACTATAACGCGATGGTTTCGCAGCGCGGTGTCCTCAACCTCTATCACTCAGATGGCCAGCGCGACGCCTACGCCCGTCGCGGCAATGCGATGAGAATGCACGGAGTCGACGCAGAATTGCTCGACGCCGAAAGCGTCCGCAGCATGTATCCGTGGCTCAACCACGATGACGCGCGCTTCCCGATCAAAGGCGGGCTTCTGCAGAAGCGTGGCGGCACGGTGCGCCATGACGCCGTGGCCTGGGGCTATGCGCGTGCTGCCGACAGGCTGGGCGTCGACATCATCGAAAATACAGAAGTTACGGGCTTCCGGATTGCCGACGGACGGATCAGCGGAGTCGAGACGACGCGCGGTTTCATCGCGGCGAAAAAGGTCGGCCTCGCATGCGCCGGCAATTCTTCGCGCGTTACTGCGATGGCGGGTCTCAACCTTCCGATCGAGAGCCACGTGCTGCAAGCCTTCGTCACGGAAGGCATCAAGCCGTTCATCGACGGCGTCGTCACGTTCGGCGCGGGTCACTTCTATATCAGTCAGTCCGACAAGGGCGGGCTCGTGTTCGGCGGTGACCTCGATGGTTACAATTCCTACGCGCAGCGGGGTAATCTGCCTGTCGTCGAGGATGTCGTCGAAGGTGGCATGGCGTTGATGCCGCGTATCGGCCGGGTTCGGCTGCTGCGCTCATGGGGCGGCATCATGGACATGAGCATGGACGGCTCGCCGATCATCGATCAGACGCCGATCAACGGGCTCTATCTCAATGCCGGCTGGTGCTACGGCGGCTTCAAAGCAACACCGGCCTCGGGTCTCTGCTTCGCACATCTGATTGCGAAAAACGAACCGCACGAGGTTGCGCGTGGCTATCGCCTTGATCGCTTCCGCACCGGCCACATGATCGATGAAAAGGGCATGGGCAACCAACCCAACCTGCACTGAAGGCTAAGAACCATGCGCATCAGATGCCCGCATTGCGGCGAACGTGCCCTCGACGAATTCACTTATCTCGGTGACGCGAGCATTACACGCCCAGATCCAGCGTCGCCAGACGCGGCGAGTGAATTCTACACCTATGCCTACGAGCGCCGGAACATCGCCGGCCCCACTCAAGAGCTTTGGTATCATCAGGCTGGATGCCATTCTTGGCTCGTTGTTACGCGCGATACGCGCACCCATGAAATTTCCGACGTGAAGCTTGCCGAAGACGTCGCGTCGAAGCGCATCAAAACGACGGCAGGTGCAGCATGAGCGGTGATCAGTCGTTCCGGCTTTCGAAGCATGGTCTCGTCGACCGTTCGAGGCCTTTCAGGTTCTCTTTCGATGGCGTCGAGCATGACGGCTACGCCGGAGATACGCTCGCCTCGGCGCTGCTGGCGAACGGCATCCATCTCGTCGGCCGCTCGTTCAAATATCATCGTCCGCGCGGCATTCTGACGTCAGGATCGGAAGATCCGAACGCGCTTGTTGAACTTCGTACGGGCGCTCGCCGCGAACCCAACACGAAGGCGACCACGATTGAACTCTACGACGGGCTTGAGGCGAAGAGCCAAAATCGTTTTCCGTCGCTGCGCCTCGATCTGATGGCCGTCAACGGCTTCCTGTCGCCGGTGTTTTCTGCGGGCTTCTACTACAAGACATTCATGTGGCCCGCGGCGTTCTGGGAAAAACTCTACGAGCCGATGATCCGTCGTGCTGCCGGCCTTGGCAGCGCCGCGATGGAAGGCGATCCCGACACTTACGACAAAGCCAATGCCTTCTGCGATGTCCTGGTCGTTGGATCCGGAGCTGCAGGTCTTATGGCGGCGCTCGCCGCCGCTCGGTCCGGCGCGCGCGTCGTTCTCGCCGATGAAAGCTTCACGCTTGGCGGACGTCTTCTTGCCGAAAACCGTTCCATTGACGGCAAGAGTTCGGCCGAATGGGCGAAGACCGCCGTTGCAGAGCTTTCGGCTTTGCCGAACGTGCGGCTGCTTTCCAGAACGACGGTGTTCGGCGCCTACGACGGCGGCACCTTCGGCGCAGTCGAACGCGTCTCCGATCACATGATCCAGCCGGCGGCCGGGCAGCCGCGTCAGCGGCTCTGGCGCATCGTTGCGAAGCAGGTCGTCGTTGCTCAAGGTGCAACGGAACGTCCGATCGTCTTCGGAAACAACGATCGCCCCGGCGTGATGCTTGCGAGCGCGGCACGCACCTATATCAACCGGTATGGCGTTGCTCCGGGCCGCACCGCGGTCGTCTTCACGAGCAATGACGATGGCGCTTCGACCATCAATGATCTTGCGTCGGCCGGCATCACGGTTGCGGCGCTGGTCGATACGCGATCGGCTTTGCCGGAAGCGATCGAAGCACGCGCCGAAGCGCTTGGTGCCCGCATCTTTGAGGGCGGCGTCGTTTCCGACGCGCTTGGCCGGTCTCGCGTTACGGGCGCGCGCATCATCGATGCTTCCGGCGCCGTTCATACGATTTCATGCGACCTCATCGTCGTTTCCGGCGGCTTCAGCCCGAACATGCAAATGACCACGCATCTCGGCGGCCGCTCGCAATGGCGGGACGATATCGCGGGCTTCGTACCCGGCACGCTGCCGAAAAACATGTCTGCGGCCGGCGCGGCGAACGGTTCCTTCTCGCTGGCGTCATGCCTGGCCGACGGCGCACGCGCCGGAAGCTCGGCGGCTTCCGGTGCGGGCTTCGATGCAAAACCCATCGCCGTTCCGTCCTCCGACGACGAACCGAGCAGCGTCGCAGCGTTCTGGCATGTCGATCGCGCGAAGCACAAAGCCTTCGTCGATTTCCAGAACGACGTCACCGCTGCGGACGTTGCCCTCGCCGAGCGCGAAGGTTACCGCTCCGTCGAACATCTCAAGCGCTATACGACTCTCGGCATGGCGACCGATCAGGGCCGGACGTCGGGCGTCAACGGTCTTGCGATCCTCGCGAAACTGACCGGCAAGTCGATCCCGGAGACGGGCATCACGACAGCGCGCCCGCCCTATACGCCGGTTTCGCTCGGCGCACTCGCCGGCGAACACCGCGGCAAGCATTTCAAACCGTTCCGTCTGACGCCGTCGCACAACTGGGCGAAAGCGCAAGGCGCCGTGTTCGTCGAAGCGGGATTGTGGCTCAGATCGCTCTATTTCCCGAAGCCCTTTGAAAACGACCCGCTGACGTCGATCATTCGCGAAGTCAACGGTGTGCGCAACGGGGTCGGCTTCTGCGATGTGTCGACGCTTGGCAAAGTCGAGGTACACGGCACTGATGCCGGCAAGTTCCTGGACCGCGTCTACATCAACATGATGAGCACGTTGCCTGTCGGCAAGGCACGCTACGGTGCGATGCTGCGCGAAGACGGCATCATGATGGACGACGGCACCGCGGCGCGGTTCGCGGAAGATCGCTACTTCGTCACGACAACGACGGTGAACGCCATCAAGGTCGTGCAGCATCTCGAGCTGTGCAAGCAATGGCACTGGCCGGATCTCGACGTGCAGATCGTGCCTTCGACGGATCAGTGGGCGCAGTATTCGGTTGCAGGCCCCCGCGCACGCGAGCTGATTTCGCGGATCGTCGACAAGCCGTTCGATGTTTCGAACGAAGCCTTCCCGTACATGGCAGTCGCCGAACTGACGGCTCTCGGCGGGCTCAAGGCACGGCTTTACCGGCTGTCGTTCTCGGGCGAGCTCGCTTATGAGATCGCGGTACCCGCGCGGCATGGCGAACTGCTCGCACGCACACTGATGGAAAAGGGCGCGGACCTTGGCGTCACGCCTTACGGAACCGAGGCCCTTGGCGTCATGCGTATTGAAAAGGGGCATGTCGGCGGACCGGAAATCAACGGCACGACGACGGCTGGCGACGTCGGGCTCGGCAAGATGGCGTCGAAGAAAAAGGACTTCATCGGCCGAACGCTGTCGGAACGTTCAGGACTTGCTGATCCGAACCGTCCGCGTATCGTTGGGTTCAGGCCTGTCGATAGAGCCGCGAGGTTGAGAGCTGGCGCCCACTTCGTCAACCGCGACGCGGAGCCGACGGCCGCCAACGATCAAGGTTACCTGACATCGGTTGCCTACTCTCCGTCGAACGGACATTGGGTCGGACTCGGATTCCTTGCGAATGCCGAATCCCGCATGGGCGAAATCGTCCGCGCTTATGATCCGGTTCGCGGCGGCGATACGCTGGTCGAAGTCGTCTCACCTGTATTTGTCGATAGCGAAGGAGCGAGACTCCGTGTCTGATCCTCAAAACGAATTGGCTTTGAAGCGCAACGGCCTGACCATTTCGAAGCGCGAAGACGTTGCCGTGACGCATGTTGCGCTCCGGCGCGGCAAGCGGGCCGATCTCGAATCACAGGCGAGTGCAGTACTCGGCGTATCGCTGCCGTTCACGCCGCGCGTCGTTGAAGGCTCCGGCAAAATGGTTGTCTGGGCCGGCCCCGAGCAGTGGCTGGTCATCGAACCCCGGTCCGCCGGCAGAGACCCGAGTGTGGAACTCGCGGAGGCATTCAAAGGCGCCGCATCCATCGTCGATGTTGCCGACAGCCGCGTCATCTTCCGTGTCGAAGGCCCCAAGGCGACAGAGGTGCTTGCACCGAGCATGGCGATTGATTTCCACGACCAGGTCTTCAAGCCGGGAGACGTTGCCATAACGCATGCCTCCCACCTCGGAGTCATGGTCTGGCGGCTTCCCAACGGGAGCGGTTATGACTTCGCTTGTGCCCGGACTTACGCCGTCGCGTTCGCCGAGTGGCTGGCCTATGCCTGTGGAAAATCTATGATTTCCGCCTGATTTGACCGGTTCCAACCCTGCAAAACCAGCCGCGACAACGGCTGGGTAGAATATTTTTCCGAGACGTGCCAATTTGCGCCCGCCGTCAGCCAGCCCCGCTGGTTCGGCGCGGTGTGGAAGGCATTCATGTCGGATAAGACACGTAAAGTTCAAGTTGCTCTCGCCGAGCCAGAACCCCTCGCAACTGGATCCAACGCGCCAGGCGCCGCGGAACACACACTTGAACAGGCTATCGGCCAACAAGTTCGTCATCATCGCAAGCAAGCCGGATTGACAGTTGCAGAGCTCGCCGTCGCGGCGCAGATCTCTCCCGGCATGCTCTCCAAAATCGAGAATGGCCAGATTTCGCCGTCGCTGAGCACGTTGCAGATGCTCGCCGCAGCGTTGAACGTGCCGCTAACGGTGCTCTTCTCGTCATTCGAGCAACGCCGCGACTGTTCGTACGTCAGGTCGGGCGAAGGCGTGGTGATCCGCCGCCGCGGCACCAAAGTCGGCCATCAATATCAGCTTCTCGGACACTCGCTCGACGGCGACGTCGTGGTCGAGCCGTATCTCATCACATTGTCCGACGATGCAGTCGCCTACACGGGATTCCAGCACGAAGGCGTCGAGTTCATCTTCATGCTGACCGGCCAAGTCGAATACGCGCACGCCGACCGCAGCTATCACCTCAGCGCAGGTGACGCCATCCTGTTCGACAGCGCGGCACCGCATGGCCCTGCGCGTCTCATCGAGACACCGATGACCTACCTTTCGGTCATCATTTATCCGCGGCAGTAGACGAGTCTCCCCGCGTCATTATTTCTCATTGAGAAAACTATTTTCTTCTGAATTGACACCTCCCGCTGCGCGGATTAGTCTCAGGACTATCGTTGAGCAGAACCAGGAGGGGTCCATGTGCGGTATTGTCGGGCTATTTCTAAAAAGGCCTGAGATGGAGAACCAGCTCGGCGCATTGCTCGAACGCATGCTGTCGACCATGTGCGAACGCGGGCCTGACTCAGCCGGTTTCGCCGTGTACGGACACTCCAAAGACGGTCAATCCAAAATTACATTGCAATCCGCGAATGCGGAGAAGGATTTCGCGGATCTCAAATCATCGCTTGCCGCGAACAAGACATCCGGCGTGACGCTCGACGTCAACGACACGCACGCAGTGCTACGGCTTCCGACAGACAAGCTCGAAGCCATCAAGACAATGCTCGCCGACAGCCATCCGTCGATCCGCATCATGGCGACGGGGGATGCAATCGAAATCTACAAGGAAGTCGGTTATCCAAACGAGGTCGCCAAGCGGTTCGATCTCAAACACATGACCGGAACGCATGCGATCGGCCACACGCGCATGGCGACGGAATCCGCCGTGACGACGCTCGGTGCCCATCCATTCTCGACCGGCGCCGACCAATGCCTCGTCCACAACGGCTCGCTTTCCAACCACAACGGACTTCGCCGCGAACTGAAGCGCAATGGCATGGAGTTCGAGACCGAGAACGACACCGAGGTTGCCGCCTCCTATCTCAGCTGGCGGATGAAACAAGGGATGGACCTCGGCGAGGCGCTTGAAAAAGGCCTCGAAGATCTCGATGGATTTTTCACTTTCGTCGTCGGTACGAAAACAGGCTTCGGTGTCGTGCGCGATCCGATTGCCTGCAAGCCCGCCGTGATGGCGGAAACCGACGATTACGTTGCTTTCGGCTCTGAATACCGTGCGCTCGCCGGGCTGCCCGGCATCGACAAGGCGAAGGTTTGGGAACCCGAACCTGCGACCGTCTATTTCTGGCAGCGCTAGGACGAGCGGGGCAAGATGCGTACAATCGATTTGGCTCAGAGCTCGTTGCGTGAACTCAACGCCGAGCTCCACCGGCAGACTGACGGCGCCAACGAGGCGCAGTGGGAAATTCTTAATCCGCGCGGAGGGCATGCCATCGCCGCCGGCATCGACGCACCAATCTCCGTCGGTGTCAGAGGCAGCGTCGGCTACTATTGCGCGGGGATGAACAAAAAAGCGTCCGTTACCGTGCATGGCTCGGCAGGTCCCGGTGTTGCCGAGAACATGATGTCGGGAAAGGTCATCATCAAAGGTGACGCGAGTCAGTACGCTGGAGCAACAGGGCGCGGCGGCCTTCTGGTGATTGAAGGCAATGCTTCATCGCGATGCGGCATCTCGATGAAGGGCATCAATATCGTCGTTCGCGGCAACATCGGCCACATGTCGGCGTTCATGGCGCAGTCGGGCCATCTGGTTGTGCTCGGCGACGCGGGTGACGCGCTCGGTGACTCGATTTACGAAGCCAAGCTTTTCGTTCGCGGCAACGTGAAAAGCCTTGGCGCCGACTGCATCGAGAAGGAAATGCGTCCCGAACATCGCGATGCACTGAACAAGCTGCTCAGTGAAGCGGGCATAACGGACGCCAAACCCGACGACTTTCGACGTTACGGCTCCGCACGCAAGCTCTATAATTTCAACATCGATAACGCGGACGCATACTGATGACGTATCATAATCCCCAGACGACGCCGCGGAAGTCATGGACGTTCGACGATTATACGTTGTCGGAAATCCGCCGAGCCGCGGCGACAGGCATCTACGATATCCGCGGTGCCGGTGCCAAACGGCACGTCCCGCATTTCGACGATCTTCTGTTTCTTGGCGCTTCCGTTTCTCGCTATCCTCTCGAAGGGTATCGGGAAAAATGCGGGACGAACGTCACGCTCGGCACGCGCTTCGCGAAGAAGCCAATCGAACTCAAAATTCCGATCACGATTGCGGGCATGAGCTTCGGCGCACTCTCGGCCAATGCGAAAGAGGCGCTCGGACGCGGCGCGACGATTGCGGGCACCTCAACGACCACCGGCGACGGCGGCATGACACCGGAAGAGCGCGGCCATTCGCAAATTCTCGTCTATCAATATCTGCCGTCGCGCTACGGCATGAATCCCGACGATCTTCGCAAAGCCGATGCGATCGAAGTCGTTGTCGGCCAAGGCGCGAAACCGGGCGGCGGCGGCATGCTGCTCGGCCAGAAGATTTCGGATCGCGTCGCGGAAATGCGGAACCTTCCGAAAGGCATCGACCAGCGGTCGGCCTGCCGTCATCCCGACTGGACAGGACCCGACGATCTTGAAATCAAGATCCTAGAGTTGCGCGAGATCACCGACTGGCAGACACCGATCTATGTGAAAGTCGGCGGCACGCGCCCTTATTACGACATCGCGCTGGCCGTCAAAGCCGGTGCCGACGTCGTCGTGCTCGACGGCATGCAGGGCGGCACGGCTGCGACGCAGGAAGTCTTCATCGAGCACGTCGGTCTGCCGACACTCGCCTGCATTCGCCCCGCCGTGCAGGCGCTGCAGGATCTCGGCATGCATCGGAAAGTGCAGCTCATCGTATCCGGCGGCATCCGCAACGGCGCGGACGCTGCGAAAGCTCTTGCGCTCGGTGCCGATGCCGTATCGATCGGGGTCGCGGCGCTGGCGGCTCTCGGCGATAACGACCCGGCGCTCGAAGCCGAATATCAAAAGCTCGGCACGACGGCCGGTTGCTACGATGACTGGCATGAAGGCAAGGACCCCGCCGGCATCACGACGCAGGATCCGGAACTTTCGAAACGGCTCGATCCCATTCGAGGCGGGCGGCATCTCGCCAACTACCTCAAGGTGATGACGCTCGAAGTGCAAACCGTTGCGCGCGCCGCGGGCCACAACCACGTTCACAATCTCGAGCCGGAGGATCTTTGCGCCTTAACCATCGAAGCCGCTGCGATGGCACGTGTGCCACTCGCAGGGACATCATGGATACCGGGAGTAAACGGAACGGGCGGCTTTTAAGCCGCCCCTTTTTTTGCAGGCCTTCAAGCGACGGAAACCAGAATCGAACAAATGTAAGCGTTGAGGACAGAACAGAATGGCTCAGGACCTCGCCGAATTCGCTAAAGAGCGCGGCATTCGCTATTTCATGATTTCGTATACGGATCTCTTCGGCTCGCAACGCGCCAAGCTGGTTCCGACCTCCGCCATTCCAGAGATGCAAAGGGACGGCGCAGGCTTTGCCGGATTTGCGACGTGGCTCGACATGACGCCTGCGCATCCTGATCTTTTCGGCCTGCCGGATCCCTCCGCCGTCATTCAGCTTCCGTGGAAGAAAGATGTCGCGTGGGTCGCGGCCGATTGCGTGATGGAGGACAAGTTCGTTCCGCAGGCACCGCGCGTCGTTCTGAAAAATCTCGTCAAGCAGGCGGAGGACTTGGGCCTTCACGTGAAGACGGGCGTCGAGTGCGAGTTCTTCCTGATCAGCCCGGACGGTACCCAGATTTCCGACGGCAAGGACAACGCTACAAAACCCTGTTACGACCAGCAGGCCCTGATGCGCCGTTATGATGTGATCGCGGAGATCTGCGATTACATGCAGGAACTCGGATGGGGGCCTTACCAGAACGACCACGAGGACGCGAACGGCCAGTTCGAAATGAACTGGAACTTCGATGACGCGCTACTGACGGCCGACCGCCACTCGTTCTTCAAGTTCATGGCGCGATCGATCGCGGAGAAGCACGGGTTACGCGCGACGTTCATGCCGAAGCCGTTTCCCACCCTCACCGGCAACGGCTGCCACGCGCATATTTCCGTCTGGGACAAGGACGGTAAAGTGAACGCCTTTTTTGATCCGACGGACGAAATGGGCCTGTCGCAGCAGGGCTACCATTTCCTCGGCGGCATCATGAAACACGCCGAGGCACTGGCCGCGATCACCAACCCGACCGTCAACTCCTACAAGCGCATCAATGCGCCGAGGACGACGTCGGGCGCGACATGGGCACCGAACTCCGTGACGTGGACGGGCAACAACCGGACGCACATGGTGCGCGTGCCGGGTAAGGGCCGGTTCGAGTTGCGTCTGCCGGACGGCGCCGCGAATCCCTACTTGCTCCAGGCCATTATCATCGCCGCGGGCCTCGACGGCATCCGCTCCAAGGCGCATCCGGGCAACCGGCTGGACATCGACATGTACCAGTACGGATATACCGTTAAAGATGCTCCGCGCCTGCCGCTGAACCTCCTCGACGCGATCCGGGCCTTCGATAAGGACAGCAAACTGAAAAGTTCGCTTGGAGACGAATTCTCAGCCGCCTACATCAAGCTCAAGATGAATGACTGGAACTCCTTCGTCACGCATTTCACGGAATGGGAGCGCCAGACGACTCTCGACTGCTAAGTCCTCCTTCCTCCATGAGCAGATGCCCCGGCCGCACGTCGGCCGGGTTATTTTTTTTCCAAATTACGATCGGGCCATTGACCCGTCATAGCAGGCGTGCCCACTTCATCGGAGGGCAGCGTTGCGTGCAGCCGCCCCGGTTTTTATTTTTTGCGTTGCAGCAACATGGCAACCGAGCAATTTGCGAGCTACGACGCCTCATCCGCCGGACGCTCGCGCGCGTGGGTTCGCGGCTGGACCTTATCTCCCTCGGCAACATGGACGATCACCGCCGTCATCGGGCTGGGTCTCGTCTACTATCACTGGCGCTATGAGGGTTGGCTCGCGACTGTCGTCTTTGCAGGCTCGGTCACCGCCGCGATTTTCTTCGCTCTGGTGTTTCTGTCCCGTCGCATCCTGTTCTCGATCGTTCTCGTCGCGCTGCTCGTTGCGACTATCGTCATCGCGGCGGACGTCAAACGCCATTACATCGAAATGGTGCTCCACGCCTATGATGTCGTCTTCTATCTGACGTCATGGTCGACGCTCATATTTCTGTGGGCAGATCACAAGCTGATGCTTCTGGCGCTCGTCGGGATGGCGGCGCTGGCGACAGGTTCCGGGCTTTTTCTCTGGCAGATCGACGGAACGCGGATACCATGGCGGGTCAGCGGGGTGCTCTTCATCCTATGTGTCGCCGTCGCGGCGTGGGCGAGCTACGCCAAAGGCGAGCGGCGAAACACGCTGTTCTTCTGGGACAACCAATATCTGGCGTCCTTCTATTCGTCGTGGTCCGAAACCATCGATACGTTGTGGCGCGGCCAGCTTCTGGACGCGCTGAAGGCTCAGCCGTTGCCGCCGTTCGCAATTCCTGCGGCGTGCGATACAGATGAAAAACCACCGCACATCATTCTGATCCACCAGGAGAGTGCGGTGCCGCCGTCGTATTTCCCGCAGCTCGACTATGACACGGCGCTCGATCCGTTCTTCAAATCCTTTGACGGCCGCCTGCACAAGCTGCGCGTCGAGACGTACGGGGGTGCCTCGTGGCTTACGGAATTCTCAGTGCTGGCCGGCGTCTCGACCTATTCTTTCGGCGGCATGCGGACGTTCGTGCAGTCGCTGATGGAAGGCAAAATTCACGACGCGGTACCGCAGGTGCTGGCGCGCTGCGGCTACAAGAACAGCCTTTTCTATCCGGTGCCCAAGGATTTCGTGGCAAGCGGCCGGTTCTATTCGACGATCGGTATGCCGGATATTTTCGATTACCGGGCCCAGGGCGCAAAGCGCTTCAACGAGCGCGACCGCTTCTACTATCAACACGTGCTCGACAATATCGAACGTAACCTTTCCCAGTCGAGTAGCCCGCTGTTCACGTTCGTCGTCACATCCGCCACGCACCTGCCCTATACCTATAAATATGAGCCGAACGTCGATGTGCCCGGCGGCGGTCCCGGCACCGATCCCGAAATGAGCGAATATCTACGCCGCCTGTCGATGGCGCACATGGACTATGACGAATTCCGCTCGTTGCTCGCGAAACGGTTTCCGAACGAGCACTTCCTGATCGTCCAATACGGCGACCACCAGCCGATCGCGACGCGCACACTGCTGGGCTTCGACAAAGGATCTGCGGCGGAGGACATTCAGCTCACACCGGAAAGCCCCGGGCTCCTGACCTACTATTCGATCGATGGCGTCAACTATGAGCCGCCGCCGCTGCCGGACGAGGACATCGTCGAGGTGCCGTATCTCGGCACGATTCTGCTCAAGGAGGCCAAGTTGCCTCTGCCTCCGTCCTATCAGGCACGCCTCGATCTCATGAGACTTTGCGATGGGCACTACTACACCTGCTCAAAATCGAAACAGATCCTGTCCTTCCACCGCCGGCTGATGGATTCAGGCCTCATCGACGGGCCTTGAGGCGCCGTTGACCAAGATTTGGTGCCATTGCCGGGATTTCGACGCTGTGGCACGTTTGCGTCTATAGTCCTGTGCAGCGCCGTTCAGACCCCCTGCGGTGCAGCAAAGCCCGAGCATTGAATGTCGACCAGATCCACTCGTGCCGCTTGCGGCATCCGCGTCGTAGCAAGCTCTCTCCCGACCCGTGAAGCCGTAGCCGCCGCGCGCGCCGAGCTTGTCGGCGAGATCCTTCAGCACGTCATCATCTTTTTCTCGCGGGAGCATGATCCTCAGGTTCTGCTCGACGCCTTGAAACACAATTTCCCCGAAACGCCCGTCTCGGGTTGCAGTACGTCCGGCGAAATCGGCCCGCTTGGCATGATCAAGGGCGGTATTGTTTTCATTGCGTTTCCGGAAGCCGGTTTCCGGCTTATGAGCGCGGTTATTCCGGAAATCGACAAAGGCGGCGTCGAGCGCGCGTCCGAGATCGCACGACGTCTGCGCATCCAGATGATCGGTTCGGCGAGCCGTTCCGCAAAGGAGCATATCTTTGCCCTCGTCCTGGTGGACGGGTTATCGAACGCAGAAGAGGCTTTGATTGCGGCGCTCGATCTGTCGCTCGACGGCATTGAGCTCGTCGGCGGCTCGGCGGGCGACGGCCTCGTGTTCCGCGACACGGTGCTTATTCATCGCGGCAATCTCGTCCAGCGCGGAGCCATTCTATTCGTCATCGAAACGGCGTTGCCGATCCGCATCTTCAAGACCCAGAATTTTGAGCCGACGCCCGTCAAGCTCGTCGTCACCGCGGCGGACACGGCAAACCGGACCGTCTACGAACTCAACGCAGAACCGGCGGCGGCGGAATATGCGGCGGCGATCGGTCTGGCACCAGAAGAACTCGGTCCCTACAGCTTTGCGTCCTATCCGCTGGTCGTGAAGATCGGCGGCAATTATTACTGCCGCTGCATCCGTACCGTGAACTCGGACGGGTCCCTCTCATTCTTTTGTGCCATCGACGAAGGTCTGGTTTTCACCGTCGCCCGCCCCCGTGATATGCTTCGCACGACCTTGGAAACGCTCGAGGGCGTCTCTGCCAGCCTTGGCGGCACTGATTTCGTGCTGGGCTTTGATTGCATTTTACGCCGCCTCGATGCGGAAAGCCGGCAGGTACGTCAGGAGGTCGAGGAAATCTATCAACGATTCGGTGTGGCCGGATTTCATACTTACGGTGAGCAATTCAACGCCATGCATCTCAACCAAACACTCACCGGGATCGCTTTTGCCAAGTCGATCGAGAAGCCGCGGAAACCATGACCGACGGCCCGCCATCTGATCGCCCGGTTCAGGGCCCGTCGGAATTCGGCCGGGCTGTCGACAAGCTGCGCAAGATCAACGAAGCCCTGATGAAGCGCGTCGAGCGGTCGATGGACCAGCAGGCGAATGCGTTTTCACTCTTCCAGACTGCGATCAATCAGGAAACGCAGATCCGCATCAGGACGGAAGAGCTGAACAATGCCCTGACGAAGCTCGCGCAGGCCAATGTGGAACTCAGCGAAGCGCGTGACGCGGCGGAGCGCTCGAACGTATTCAAAACGCGCTTCTTCACCGCCGTCGGCCATGACCTTCTGCAGCCCTTGCATGCAGCGCGACTGACGCTTTCCGAGCTGATGGATGCGCAGACGGAGCCCGACCACAAGCAGCTTACGCATAACATTTCAAGCGCACTCGTGACGATTGAAGAGCTGTTGACCAGCATCCTCGACATTTCGAAGCTCGAGGCTGGCGTTTTCGTGCCGAACATCCAGACAGTCGCGCTCGGCGCCATTTTCGAGCAGCTTGCTTGTAATATCGAGCCCGTGACACGGCGCAAGCGTCTTGATTTCCGCTGGAGGCCGACCAATCTCGGCGTCCGCTCCGACCCGTTGATGCTCCGGCGCATCGTGCAGAACCTGCTTGCCAACGCGGCTCATTATACGGAATGCGGCGGCGTGCTGCTGGCGGCCCGACGGCGTGGACCGCTGGTTGCGATCGAGGTCTGGGATACCGGTCCCGGCGTCGCCCCTCAGGAGCGCGAGCACATCTTCGAGGAGTTCCATCGCGGCGCGGCTTCGGAGCGTTCGGGCGGCGCTGGTTTCGGCCTCGGACTTGCCATCGTGCGCCGCATGTCGGACTCGCTCGGACACCAGCTTGAACTTCGCTCGCGTGTCGGCATCGGCTCGCGCTTTTCGATTACGGCGCCCTACGCTGCGCCCGTTTCAAAAGCAGAACCGAAAGCTGCCGCCATGCCAGCGGACAACAGCTATCTCGTTGCACAGCCGCTGATCGTCATCGACAACGATCTCGGTGTGCTCGGGGCCATGCAGACATTGCTGTCACGATGGGGCGCCGATGTCCGTTTGGCGCGCGATCTCGACGACGTGAACGAAATCCTTGCCGATTCGTCGTTTTCGCCTGCCATCATTCTTGCCGATTATCATCTCGACGGCAGCGTGCTCGGTATCGATGCGGTTGCGCGCATCCGTCAGTGCTCCGGGAGCGAAGTACCGGCCATCCTCATCACCGCCGATCGAAATCAGGCGACCGCCGAGGCCGCACGGAAATTCGATTGCGCGCTGCTGCACAAGCCGGTCCGGCCAGCCGAACTCAGGGCTCTCATGCAGCATCTATTGGCGTGAGTGTCAGACTTTATCGTCCGTCTCTCCGAGGACGGATTCGAAATCGATCTTCTGCGCCTCGATGACGGCCTGCGTTCGCGACGACACGTTGAGCTTGCGCAGAATTTCCGAAACGTGCGCCTTGACCGTCGTTTCCTCGATCTGAAGCTCGTGCGCGATCTGCTTGTTCAGCAGACCCTGCCGGAGCATGCGAAGCACACTCAACTGCTTCGGCGTCAACATTTTCAGACGGTGTACGAGATCGCCGCGCGCCTCGGAGGCCGTCGGAGCCTCCGGGGGTTTATAGCCTTTCGGCAATGTCAGCGAGCCGTCCATAACGTCTTTGAGCGCCGATGCGATTTCGGAGCGATCGGCCGACTTCGAGATAAATCCTGCAGCGCCGTAACGCATGACGTCCTGAACGATGCGTGGATCTTCGAGAGCCGAGACGACGACGATGGGAAGGCTCGGATGCAGCTTTCTGAGTTCGAGCAATCCTTCGAAACCGCGCGTTCCCGGCAGGGCGAGATCAAGCAAGACGATATCGAACGGCGACTTGCTATCGAGGACCTTTTTCGCCGCCTCGATCGAAATTGCTTCGCAGGTCTCAGTGCCCGGAAACACGCCGACAATGGCGCGCTGCAGAGCTTCGACGAAAAGCGGGTGATCATCAACGATCAGGATACGTGCCGGTACGGCCAAACTTCACCTCCAGGGCGTCGGACGTTCCGAACTTGTGCCACGCGCCGCCCGTCCATCGCAATCTGCGGCTATCCATCCTGACACTGATGCGTTGGATGGCAAGCCCTCCGAATTCGACTTTGGTCGTAACGCGCTACGAACAATCGGCAACGGTTAAAGGCCGAAAGCAAATCGGCTCAAATGGCACAAATCCGGCGGCCAGTCGTCAATTGTGGAAAATATCCGCCACGTGTTGATAACTGAAGGTTGTTCTCGGCAACACGCTGTAATGTTCGATCCCGTCAGCGTCTATTGTTGCGTCGGTATTTTTCGAAATCCGCTTCGGAAAGGTCTCGCGTTTCGCGCTCTCCGCGTAGAGCGTGACCGGGCTGACGCGTGCGTATCAGCCTCTCAAATCGACATGAGGCGCAGTTTCCTCGCGACACGAAGCATCAGTGACAGCCACTCAACGTCCGACACAACGACCGCCTATTTCGCAAGACAGGACATAATGAAACCTACTTGGTTGTTCATCGGCGGCTTGCATCGCAGTGGGACATCAATCCTAAATCGGCTCGTGCACAGTCATCCGGATGTCTCAGGTTTTGCGAATACCGGCGCTCCCGAGGACGAAGGCCAGCACCTGCAAACAGTCTATCCCACAGCTCGTGCTTTCGGCGGGCCGGGTCGGTTCTGTTTCGATCCTGGTGCTCACATGACCGAAGCGTCGACAGAGACCCCAAACGTCGACGGCTGGAAACTGATGCATCAGTGGGCAACGCATCTAGATCTAAGCAGAAAGGCGCTCATCGAGAAATCGCCTCCGAACTTAATTCGGACTCGATACCTTCAGGCCATGTTCCCCGATGCAAAGTTCGTGATCATTGTGCGCCATCCGATCGCTGTCGCGATGGCGACGTCAAAGTGGTGCAGCGATCCGCTAGAAAGGCTGATTGAGCATTGGTGCGTCGGTCACGAACTTTTCCTTTCCGACGCGCAAATGCTGCGACATGTCCTGGTGCTGCGCTATGAAGATTTCGTGTCGGACCCGCAAAGGCACTTGGACTGCATCTACGCTTTCATCGGGTTGGGTTCTGTCGAACTCAACGAGACAGTCTCGAATTCCAACGGGCGATACTTTGAGGCCTGGGAGCGTCTTGGCGATATGGCGCATATCGAACGCCTTGAGAAGCGGTATGAAGCCCTACTCTCCCGCTTTGGCTACCGTCTGAAATCTCCGCAAATAGTCGACGCGCGACGGCGGCCGCCGCCGGCACCGCAGTTCAAACGTAAATTCCCTGACTTGATGCAGATCCCGCGGCATCTCCTGGCAAATATGTTGCCCCCGCTCCGTTCGTCTTGATCAGCGAGCTCTCAACGACATTGTATCGGATGCCCGTCGCCGCGCCGCTGAAAGTGTTGGCATTGACGATGCACTGACTTGCGTATTCCGCATTCAGAAACGCGACCGCAAACGCCGGTGTGCCCGTCAGAGTCACGGTCTGGAACTGGCAGCGAATGTTGCCGCCACCGTTGGTGCAGAAGTGAATCCCGGCGCCTCCACTGATTTTATATGCGGCGATGCATTTCAGAACGCCGCCATCTTCGGCCCTCAGCTGTTGTGATGTCGCCCCCTGTAGACTTCCGAACTCGACGTTGCCGTACTCCGCATAAGCTCCGGTGCTGACGGTGATCCCGAAGTTATTGTCGCTGGAAGATTGGATCTTGAACCCCTGGAACCTGTAAGTCGTCTTGTGATTTTTAACCAGGAACGTATCGCGGATGTAGGAAGCGGAGGTAATGACGACGTTTGATGGCGTCGTCAGGTCTCCCTGGAGAGTAACGGCGCCGGCGCCAACGGCACTCTTGCAAGTGACTGTCGATGCGAGCGTGTATGTTCCGGCGCCAAGCTGAATGGTGACGTCGAATATCGAGAGATCGAGGGCTGCTGTCGTGTCAACCGCCTTTTGGATCGTAGCAAACGCGCCGCCTGTAGTATCGGAAAGTCCGTCGTTGCCATCCGAGCCATCTGTCCGAACATAGTATGTCCGATTGCTTGTCAGGACTTCGCGCGGCCCGCCCATGATCGGGTAGGCTATCCTCCCGGTGTTGCGATCAATCCTGATGGCGTCATACCACGTTGAGCCGTCCGGGCTGACTTTGAAATGATAATCATCGTCGCCCGCGAGCCCCGTCTCGGCGCGGCCGGAATAGTTCGTCTGGTAGAGCACGGACGCCGTATCGCTGCTCGTCTTCTTGTTGATCTTCTGCTGATGGCCCGCGCCCTCATTGTCGAACAAACTTGCTGGCGATTTGAGCGAGAGCCTGTTCGTCGTATCGGCGGTCGCATTGACGCCGACGTGCGTGAGGCTATCGAACGCGGTCGGCTGATCACCTTCGCCGTCCTCGCCGTTGCCGCTGCTTGGAAGCGCCGACCACGCGCCTCCTTCGTAAACAAGAAGCGCGCTTTCGCTCGTGGCCCACGCGCGCCAGCCCTCTTGCGGAGCATAGAAGACCCAAGCGCCGTCCTGATATGCCGCTATCTTGCCATCATGGCCCGTCCAATCGCCGCTGCCTCCCGGCGCAACGATGTAGCGCGTGCCGTCCTCGGGTGATGCCGGCGGCTCGTTCAGCGCTCGGCTCGCAATGGAAAGCTGCACGAGGCAATCGAGGGCGCGAAGAGCCTCGTTGTGTGTCACGTGCTTCTGGGCCTGAGCCGCAAGAATATAAGGGAGAGCAAGGTTCGGCGTATCGTTCATAAGCACCACAAATCCCAAACACCCCCCTTCACGCTCCAAGATACGGCCGCCGGAGAAGGCGGGGATAACTTTTTTCTGAGACGAAGCGTCTGCTGTGTGCGACCGGGAGGCATGCTCGATTGCACAGCGGCATCCGACGAATTAAACCGCTGCAGGCGCGGAGGATCGAACGCATGAAATTTCTGGTGACCGGAGCTGCGGGCTTCATCGGCTTTCACACGACGGCGCGCCTCATCGACCGCGGCGATGTCGTCATCGGCATCGACAACGTCAATAGCTATTACGATCCGAAGCTAAAGGAAGCACGCCTTGCAAAGCTCGAAGGGCGTAACGGCTTCTCATTCCACCGACTGAACATCGCCGACTCCGAGGCGATGGCAGCACTGTTTCAATCCGAGCGGCCCGACAAGGTCATTCACCTCGCGGCGCAGGCGGGCGTGCGTTACGGCCAGGAGAACCCGAACGCCTATATCGAGTCTAATATCGTCGGCACGCAGAACATTCTCGAGGGCTGCCGCCACTCGGGCGTGCAGCATCTGGTGCTCGCGTCATCGAGCTCGGTTTACGGCGCCAATACTGCGATGCCGTTCAGCGTGCACGACAATGTCGATCACCCGTTGAGCCTCTATGCGGCGACGAAGAAGGCGAACGAACTCGCCGCGCATACGTACGCTTATCTCTATCAGATCCCGGTGACGGCGCTGCGCTTCTTCACGGTCTACGGACCGTGGGGGCGGCCGGACATGGCGCTTTTCAAGTTTACGCGGCAGATCTTGGCGGGCGAGCCGATCGAAGTCTTCAACAACGGGCATCACGCGCGCGATTTCACGTACATCGACGACGTGGTCGAGGGTGTATTGCGAACGGCAGACAAAATTGCCGAGCCAAATCCGAATTGGACGGGAGAGAAGCCTGACCCGGCAACGTCGATGGCGCCTTACCGCGTTTACAACATCGGCAACAACAGTCCCGTCGAGCTGATGGATTTCATCGC
This sequence comes from Hyphomicrobium sp., assembly GCA_035547255.1. GTDB lineage: Bacteria > Pseudomonadota > Alphaproteobacteria > Rhizobiales > Hyphomicrobiaceae > Hyphomicrobium_B. The sequence goes on along the minus strand of DASZVX010000103.1, from coordinate 7,226 downwards.
GGCCATCGAGCGCGCAATCGGCCGTGAAGCCAAAAAAACATTCCTACCCATGCAGCCGGGCGACGTGCCGAAGACGTTCGCCGATGTCGACGACCTGGTGCGCGACGTCGGTTTCAAACCGGCGACGCCTCTCAACGAGGGTATCGCGCGCTTCGTTGCGTGGTACCGGTCGTACTACGGTTGATTTGAGCGAAGATTTTATTTGCCCCGCGGCTTGGCACGCGTCGTCGGGGCCGCGTTTGCAGGATCGTCGGGCCAGATGTGCTTTGGATATTGTCCGCGCATGTCGGCTTTGACAGCCGCCCACGATCCTGCCCAGAAGCCCGGCAGATCTCGCGTAATCTGGATCGGCCGATGCGCGGGCGACAACAAGTAGAGGGTCAACGGCAAGCGGCCGCGCGCAATCGCCGGATGCTCTTTCAAGCCGAACAGCTCTTGTACGCGGATATGGAGCGCGGGGGCGCCGGCGCCTTCGTAGTCGAGTGCGTGGCTATTGCCAGTAGGCGCCTCGAAATGCGTTGGCGCTTCGGCGTCGAGCCGTTGCCGCATCGGCCACGGCAGCAAAGAGGTCAGCGCTTGTTCAAGCGTCGATCCATCGATTTCCGAAACGCGCGTCTTGCCGGATAGATACGGGAGTAGCCACTCCTCGACGCTTTCGGAAAGGGCGGCATCGGACAAGTCCGGCCACGTGTCGTCGCTGGCTCGCAGAAATCCGACGCGGCTGCGCAACTGGAGCTGTGCCTTTGACCACGGCAAATTTCCGATACCGATTTCCGCAACGCCCTTGGCGAGAACGGGCGAAGCATCTTCATCCGGCCGAACCGGCCGCGACTCGCTTCTGAGTTCGATAGCGCCGAGGCGGCGGACGTTGCGCGCTTTGACCGAGCGCGAATCCCTGTCGAACGTCAGATCAGCTTTGCTCCCGATACGATCCGCGGCGAAGGCAGAAACGTCCGTTTCGTCGGTTGCTGCGGCAAGCATGATCCGCGTCGCGGCAGCACGCCCCTGCAATTCCGCGACGACAAGATACGGCGCGGCAGCGAGCGGATGCGCCGTATCGATCAGTCCGGCACGGCCGTTTGCGAGCAGGAAGCTGCCGCGCTTGCCCCGGTTCTTTGCGATCCGTTCCGGATAGGCGAGCGCCAACAATTCCGCAGGCGAAAGCGATTCATCTTTCGCGTTCGTTGTGGCAGCTCGCGCCCATTGACGTGACAGCGCCCGCATATCTTCTGCGCGGCGGGATCTGTCGCGGCGAAAATTTTCGAGACGCGTGCCGATGTCTAGGTCATTACCGCCAATGCCCCGCTCGACGAGAATGGCGGCAAGCTCGACTGCGGCTTGCGCCGATCCTCGCTCTCCAGCTCTCAGGAGCATCCGCGCCAATCGAGGCGGCAATGGCAGCGACCGAAGCCGACGACCCTCCGACGTGATGTGCCCTTCGGCGTCGAGTCCTCCGATGGCATGCAAGCCGGATCGCGCAGCGGCGAGCGCGCCCTCGCTCGGCGGATCGAGCCACGCTAGAGATCGCGGATCGTTCGTGCCCCATTCCGCACAATCCAGGAGCAAACTCGCGAGATCGGCGACGCGGATTTCGGGGTCGGCAAATGGCACGAGGCCCTGTGTCTCGGGCTCGTCCCAGAGGCGATAGCAAATTCCGGGTTCGGTTCGCCCCGCGCGTCCGCGCCGCTGATCGGCCGACGCTCGTGAGACACGCACGGTTTCCAGCCGCGTCACGCCGACATCCGGCTCGAAGCGCGGGACACGCGCCAAGCCGCTATCGATGACGACGCGCACGCCTTCGATCGTGATCGACGTCTCCGCGATCGACGTCGCGAGGACGATCTTGCGGCGACCCGCTTTCGCTGGCGAGATGGCGCGATCCTGGGTGGCGGGATCGAGCGCGCCGTAGAGCGGAGCAATGTCGATCGTGTTCGGCAGTTTGCTTGCGGCCAATCGTTCCGCAACGCGCATGATTTCGCCCTGGCCCGGCAAGAAAACGAGGATCGAGCCTGAGTCACGCTCGATCGCGCGGCCGACGGCATCGACGATATCGTCCTCGATGCGTTGCGCGCGCCGTCCGAGATAGCGCGTCTCAATCGGGAACGTGCGGCCTTCGCTTGCGATTACCGGTGCATCGCCCAGGAGCTTTGCGACGCGGGCCGCGTCGAGCGTCGCCGACATCACGAGGATTTTGAGATCCGGACGCAGAGCGGCGCGCGCGTCGAGCGCCAATGCCAAGCCGAGATCGGCGTCGAGCGAGCGTTCGTGGAATTCGTCGAACAAGACCGCAGCGACGCCTGAAAGCTCCGGATCGTCGAGGATCATGCGGGTGAAGACGCCTTCCGTCACCACCTCGATGGCGACGCGCGTGCTGGTCTTTGACGAAAGGCGGGCTTTGAGGCCGACATCGTCACCGAGGCGACCGCCCAGCGTGCTCGCCAGACGCTCCGCTGCAGCGCGCGCCGCAATCCGGCGCGGTTCGAGAACGATGATCTTTCGCCCCTCGCGCCACGGCTCGTCGAGTAAAGCAAGCGGCACGCGAGTCGTCTTACCCGCGCCCGGCGCCGCGACCAGCACGGCGGTTCCGTGCGTGCGCAGCGCACTTTGCACGTCGCCGAGGACGGCATCGATCGGCAGCGGCGCGGAGAGTGTAAGACCGGCCATGATGTGAAAGAGCGTTAAACGGACTTCGCCGCTTTACGGATAGCCGCGATGTTGGTTGCGTAGCTCTGCTGCGATCCGCCCTTGAACACGGCCGAGCCCGCAACGAGCACATTGGCGCCGGCCTTGACGACCTCGGGCGCGGTCTCGGGCGTTACCCCGCCATCGACCTCGATATCTATCGGACGCGAACCGACGAGCGCCTTCACGCGCCTGATTTTTTCGATCGCAGACGGAATGAACGACTGTCCCCCGAAGCCGGGATTGACCGACATCAGCAAGATGAGATCGATCCGGTCCAAGCAGTATTCGAGGACGTTTTCAGGTGTCGACGGGTTGAGCGACACACCGGCCTTTTTGCCGAGCGCGCGGATCGCCTGCAGCGACCGGTCGAGGTGCGGCCCTGCTTCGGCATGAACGGTGATGATGTCTGCGCCGGCCGCGGCGAAATCCGCGAGATAGGGGTCGGCGGGTGCGATCATCAGATGCACGTCGAAGATTTTCTTCGAGGCGCCGCGCACGGCCTTGATGATGGGCGCGCCGAACGTAATGTTCGGAACGAAGTGTCCGTCCATCACATCGCAATGAATCCAGTCGGCACCGGCGGCATCGACCGCGCGGATCTCGTCGGCGAGCTTGCCGAAATCGGCCGATAGAATGGACGGTGCGATCAAAACGGGGCGCGTCAAAGGTAACCTTCCAATCTTCGTTCGGGTTGCATCAGAGGACGCGGCGACGGCGCTCGACGAGCTGCAAGATGAGTGGCGTCAGAATGAGCTGCATCGCCAGATCGAGCTTGCTGCCCGGGATGACGATCGAGTTTGCACGCGACATAAAGCTGTCATGGAGCATCGACAAGAGGTAGGCGAAATCAATTCCGCGCGGCTCCTTGAAACGGATGATGACCATCGATTCGTCCGGTGTCGGAATCCAGCGAGCTATGAACGGGTTCGACGTATCGACCGTCGGGATGCGCTGGAAGTTGATGTCGGTCTGCGTGAACTGCGGGCAGATGTACTGCACATAATCCGGCATGCGGCGCAGGATCGCTTGCGTTACCTCTTCGGTCGTATAGCCGCGTTCCGCGCGATCCCGCTGGATCTTCTGAATCCATTCGAGATTGATGACCGGCACCACGCCGATCCTGAGATCCGCGTGCCGCGCGACATCAACGGTTTCGGTTTTGATTGCGCCGTGCAGGCCTTCGTAGAGCAGAAGGTCCGTATCGGAATCGATATCCGTCCACGGCGTGAACGTCCCTATAGGAGCACCCGTCACGCGCTGCTCGTCGGTATCGTGAATGTAAAGGCGCGTCTTGCCCTTGCCGGTCTCGCCATAGACCTGGAAAAGCTGCTCAAGCTCTTCCAGCATATTGGCTTCGGCGCCGAAGTGACTGAAGTTGTGGTTGCCGCGCTTGGCCGCGGCTTTCATGGCCTTTTCCATGTCGCAACGATCGTAGCGATGGAACGCGTCGCCCTGCACGAATGCGGCTTTGACCTGCTCGCGGCGGAAGATCTGCTCGAATGTCTGACGCACCGACGAGGTGCCAGCGCCGGACGATCCGGTGACCGAGATAATGGGATGCTTGATGGACATCGATGGGGCTCAAACCGTCATTGGTGCGAATGGATCGTGGCGGTCATGGCAGCGCCCGGAAGAGGCCGCGGCGGCCGAAAAGGGGCGAGCGGTCGACCTTGAATTCCTGGCCGCTGTAAATGCGCATAACCCGATCGACCTCATAGCGCGAGCCGCAAATCAGCGGCGTTTTCTGATGCAACGACGACGGCACAACGTCGAGTACGCGCTCGCGGCCCGTCGTTGCTCTGCCACCTGCCTGCTCGATCAGCCAGCTGAAGGGGTTGGCTTCGTAAATCAAGCGGATGCGACCTTGCTGAAAACCTTTGCGGCGGTCTCCAGGATAGAGATAGATCCCGCCGCGCGACAGAATTCTGTAGATGTCGGCGACGGGTGAGCCCGTCCAGCGCATGTTGAAGTCATGTCCACGTGGGCCGTTCGCACCGTTCTCGCAATCGTGGATATAGATCCGGATCGGATCGTCCCAGTGACGCGCGTTCGAAGAGTTAATCGCGTACTCGATCGTTTCAGGCGGCAATGAGACGTTGCGCGACGTCATGCGGTAGGTGTTCGTCTCACGGTCGAGCGTGAAGATCTGCGTGCCGACACCGACGGTCAGCACCAGAACCGTGTGCGGTCCATAGACGACGAAGCCCGCTGCAAGCTGGTGCGAGCCCGGCCGCAAGAAGGCGGCTTCCCCGATCGATGTCGGATGGCGCGGCAGGATTGAAAATATCGTACCGAACGAGACGTTGGCATCGACGTTCGACGACCCGTCAAGCGGATCAGTTGCAACCAGAAGAGGCGCATCGGGTGTCAAGGCAATCGGCTGCTCCGATTCTTCCGATGCCAGCGCCGCAACAGGGGCTGACTTCAGCGCCTCGGCAATCATGCCGTTGGTGAGGAGATCGATTTCTTTCTGCTCATCGAACTCGCCGGCCCGCGATACGACCTTTCCGAACTTGCCGCCAAGCTCGCCGCGTCCAACGAGCCCGGAGATCCGTATGCTCGTCTCGGCCAAGGCAAGCAGAGTGTCCGCCACGTGCCCGCGCGTGCGGCCCTCCAGCGTCCAATCCGACAAATATTCCGTAAGTGTAGCGAGACCCATCGCACCCCTTCCGTACGCACCATCGACGCGTAGCGCTCAGTCTATCTAATCCTACTTGGATTGGAGAAGCGAGCGATGAGGTCAGCGCTCGCAGTGCATAGACAAGTGCGTTTAGATTTTTGCTGGGCTGCAATATAGAGGGCGAATTGACCGCGGGGCACCGTATCGGCGCCCGGCGACAACGTCATTGTAATCGTTAACTAATTTTGGGTCGCTCGCCGCGCACCCTCCCAGCAAAACAGGCGTTCAGACCTTGAACTCGTCGATCGTCGTAACGGCTTGTCTCAATGCCTCCGACCAGGCGTTTGAAAGTTTGCGGAAATACGCGTCATCCGGGCCGATGCGGATTTCGCGTGTGATGTCCAATGTATCGCGCTCGTAGACAACGAGATCGATCGGCATGCCGACCGAAAGATTGGAGCGGAGGGTCGAGTCAAAGGAGAGAAGAACCAGCTTCGCGGCCTCTCCGAGGCGCATGTCAGCGCGCGCAACGCGGTCGAGGATCGGCTTGCCGTACTTATGCTCGCCGATCTGAAAGAAAGGCGTGTCGTCTGTGGCTTCGATGAAGTTTCCTTCCGGATAAACCTGGAAAAGACGCGACCTCTCGCCTTTGATCTGGCCGCCGAATATGAAATGCGTGTTAAAACCGACCCGCGCCGCTTCGAGCGCGGCGCCGTCGATACGGCGGGCTTCGCGGATCGCATCGCCGACGACACGGGCTGCGCGATACATATTCGCAGCGTTGTAGAGATTCGGCGTGTCCGCGTCCTCATCGCCCAATCGTTCGTTCAGAAGGTTGACAACAGTCTGAGTCACCGCGAGGTTGCCGGCGCTCATCAGCGCGAATACGCGCTCGCCGGGCTTTCGCCAGAGCTGCAGCTTTCGATATTGGGCGATGTTGTCGACGCCCGCGTTCGTGCGCGTATCGGCGGCAAACACCAAGCCCCGCTCAAGACGGAGCGCCACGGCATACGTCATTCATCGTCTCCGTTCGGCAGCTACTGCTGTTGACTGATTTGCTGCTGAACTTCGGCCACGACGTCAAGCTCTTCGTTGGCAACTCCTTAGCAAGAGCCGCAAGTCGAGGCTGCGCACGCCGATCCTAGACCGATCCCCAGCGGCGTATGCTGAAATCACATTCCCGGAGGGCCGGCGACGTCCGAAACCGCCACCGCAGATCGCGTCTTCAGTCCCCATGCCGTCGCGACGCCCAGAAGCGTCATCACCGCTCCAGCAAGATGCAGCGTCCAGGCCGTTCCGAGCGCCGCAAGGCCGACTCCGAAAGCGACCGGCCCGAAGGCCAGTCCGAGAAACATGAAGAATGAATGCATCGCGACGGCGGAGGCGCGATTGTGTGGCGCAAGTTCGGTCGCCTGGGTCTGAAGTGAATTGTGGATCATGTAGAAGCCGACCCCGACAATGACGAGTGTCGCCATAGCCGACGGCCAGGGGGTCACGAGCGACAAGAACCATAATCCGCAACCGGATACGAGTCCGCCCGCAGCGATCAGCTTGTAAACGCCAAGACGGCCGAGCATCAGCCGCACGAGGGCGGCATAGATAAATCCGCCCAATCCGAAACCTGCCAGAACGAAACCCGCTTCGCGAACGCCGCCCGCGCCTCGCTGCTCAAGAATAACGGCGATGTATGGAAACAAGCCGAAGATCACGATGCCTTCAACAAAGACGGCTGCGAAACAGACGACCGACCTCGGATTGGCGAAAACGCTCCGATAGCCGTTGATGAATTCCTTGAGGCTCGGCTTTTGCCGATGCGTGCGGGCGGCGGGCGGCAACTGCATCAGTGTGACCGCGAACGCAGTAAGCGCCAACGCCGTCGCGGCAGCCATTGCAATGCGCCAGCCAAAAAATGATGCAACGA